>CAZCZH010000120.1:0-8142 GCA_964502985.1 uncultured Gemmatimonadales bacterium | reverse complement strand
CGGCGGCCCGCGCGCTGCGCGTGTAGGGCGTCCACGTGGCGCGGCTCGTCGTCGACGGTGTCATCGAGTCGGACTAGTCGCGCGTCTTCCTGGCCGATCGGCCCGACGCGGCGTCCGTCTCGCAGCCCGACGTCGCCGCGGCGGTCGAGTACCTCGTCGGGCAGTCGCCGCGCGGCTGGACCCACGAGCTCGTCATCACCCCCCGCGAGGACCGCTGGATCCCCTGACCGGCACGCTCGAGCTCGATCCGGCGGCGCTGCGCCGACTGGGCTACCGGGTGATCGACGCGATCGTCGAGCATGCCACGGGGATCCGCGACCAGGCGGTGGTCCGGCGCGGCGACCCGGCAGCCCTCGCGGAAGCCCTCGGCGGGCCGGCTCCGGCGGAGCCGACCGATCCCGTGGCGACGCTGGAGCGGCTGCTGGGCGAGATCCTGCCGTGGCGCGCGCGGGTCGACCACCCGCGCTTCTTCGCCTTCGTTCCCGGCCGCGGGAACGTCATAGGGGCGTAAGCCGACGCGCAGGCCACGGGCCTCAACCAGTTAGCCGGGACGTGGCTCGGCGGCTCGGGCGTGGCAGCCGTCGAACTCGTGGTTCTCGACTGGCTCCGCCGATGGTGCGGATTGCCCGAGGGAACCGAGGGCCTGCTGACGAGTGGCGGCTCGATGGCCAACCTGACGGCCCTCGCCGTGGCCCGTCAGGCGCGCCTGGGGGAGAGCGCGGCCGGGGCCGTGGTGTACGCCTCCGACCAGACCCACTCCGCCGTCGGGCGCGCGCTGCGGGTTCTCGGGTTCGGCCCCGGGCAGCTCGTCGAGCTACCCGCCGACGATTCGTTCCGGCTCGATCCCGCGCTCCTTGCCGAGCGCATCGCCGCGGATCGAGCCGCGGGTTCGAGACCGTTCTGCGTCGTGGCCAACGCGGGGACGACCAACACCGGCGCGGTCGACCCGCTCGCCGCTCTGGCCGACCTGTGCGAGCGCGAAGACGTGTGGCTCCACGTCGACGCGGCGTACGGTGGTGGGGCGCTGCTGTGCCCGGCCGGACGCGCCGCCCTGGCCGGCATCGAGCGCGCCCACTCGCTGGCCCTCGACCCCCACAAGTGGCTGTTCCAGCCGTTCGAGATCGGCTGCGCGCTGGTCCGGGACGGGGTGCGTCTGGCGGAGGCGTTCCACGCCCGGCCGGAGTACCTGCGCGACGTCCATCGTGGCGCCGAGGAGGTCAATTTCGGCGACCGCGGCGTCCAGCTGACGCGCGCCGGGCGGGCACTCAAGCTGTGGTGGTCGGTCCAGGCGTTCGGGCTGGACGCGTTCCGCGCGGCCGTGGAGCACGGGATCGAGCGCGCCGTGGAGGCCGAGCGGATTCTCGCTGGTCGGCCGTGCTGGGAGATCGCCCATCCGGCGAGCTTGGGGATCGTCGCCTTCCGCTGGGCCGACTCCGATCGAGCAGCGGGCGACCGCGTGACGGCGGCCCTGCCGGAGGCGGCCCTGGCCGACGGCTACGCGTATCTCAGCTCGACGGTTCTCGACGGCCGCACTGCGCTCCGGCTGTGCACGATCAATCCGCGCACCACCGACGAGGATCTGCGCGGGACGATCGACCGGCTGGAGGCGCTCGCGGAGGGCCTCTAGCCGGCCAGATCCCCCGTCGGATCGAGGATCACCTTGCCCTGTGTCCGGCGCCCCTCCAGGAGCGCGTGGGCGCAGGCCGCCTCGGCCAGCGGCAGGACGCGGTCGATCATCGGGACCAGGCGGCCCTCGGCGGCCCACTCGAGCACCGGTCGGGCGTGCTCGAGGAGCTCGGCGCGCGTCCGCGTGTAGGCGAACAGGCTGGCCGTGGTCAACGTGCGGCTCCCGAGCAGGGCCCGCGGGCGAATCGGATCGGGCTCGCCGCTGGCCTGACCGAACAGGATCACGTGGCCGCGCACCCGAGTCGCCCGCACCGAACCCTCGAACGTGGCCCGACCCACACCGTCGATCGCCAGGTCGACCCCCGCGTCGTCCGTTTCGTCGAGGACCGCCGCGACGAAGTCCGTCTCGTCGTACCGGATGACGTGTCGCGCCCCGAGGGCCGATACGCGCGCGGCCTTGTCGGCCGTCGAGCACGTGCCGAAGACCTCGGCCCCGGCCAGAACCGCCATCTGGACGGCGAGGTGCCCGACGCCACCCGCCGCGGCGTGGATCAGGACACGCTGGCCGGCCTTCAAGGGAGCGATGGTGTGCGTCAGGTAGTGGGCCGTCAGGCCCTGCAGGGGGAGCGCGGCGGCGACCGGCCAGCCCAGGGCGGCGGGGATCGGGAGGGCGCGCTCGGCCCGGATCACGACCTGCTCGGCGTACGCTCCCGGCGCGTCGAAAAAAGCCACCCGCTCGCCGACGGCCGGTTGGTCGACTCCCTCGCCGAGGGCCATGACCTCGCCCGCGCCTTCCTTGCCGGCGATGGCCGGCAGCGGGCCCGGATCGTAGCTGCCCCGGCGCAGGTAGACGTCGATGAAGTTGACGCCGATCGCGCGCAGGCGGACGAGGATCTCGCCAGGGCCCGGCTCGGGAGCCTCGATGTCGTCGACTCGCAGGACGTCGGCATCGCCGGTGCGATGGAAGCGGACCGCTCTCACGGATTGCCCTCCTGAGTCGCGTGGGTTCTTTGGGCCGCATCGAAGTCTACGCGCCGCGAAGCGCTTCGCCCGCGCCGGTCACCCGCATTAGCATTGCGCGCGGACGAACTTCCGGACGGAGGGAAGATATGAGATGGTCGCTGGGAGAATACGCCGCCGCCGTCGACGCCGCGCTGACGACGCTCGCGGCGCAAGAGATCGTGGAACGGATCTGGGATCGCGACCATACCGTGTGGCGCGAGGATCCAGAGGAGATCGTCGATCGCCTGGCGTGGCTCGAGGCCCCTTGGTCGTCGGCCGAGCGGCTGCAGGCCATCGACGACTTCGTCGCGGCCGTTCGCGAGGAGGGTCTCGATCAGGGGCGACTCCTCGGGATGGGCGGATCGAGCCTGGCGCCCGAGGTGTTCCGCGCAGTGTTCGGCGTCGCACCAGGGCATGTCGACCTGCGGATCCTCGACTCGACCGACCCGTGGGCCGTCCGCCGGGCGCGACACGATCTGGACCTCGAGCGGGCGCTGTTCGTCGTCTCCTCCAAGTCGGGCACGACGACCGAGACCCTGTCGTTCTTTCGCGCCTTCCACCGATGGACGGCGGAGGCGATCGACGAGCCCGAACGGCGCTTCGTCGCGGTGACCGATCCCGGGAGCCCGCTCGAGCGTCTGGCCCACGGCCACGGCTTTCGCGCCGTGTTCGGCGCCGATCCGGAGGTCGGGGGCCGGTACTCGGCGCTGATCGACTTCGGTCTCGTGCCCGGCGGTCTGATCGGCGCCGATCTGGCGGGCCTCCTGGCGAGCGCCCGCGAGATGGCCGAGACGTGCCGAGCCCGCGGCGAGGACGTGCCCGGAAATCCCGGTGCCCGCCTGGGGGCGATGCTCGGGACCCTGGCCGTGGCCGGGCGCGACAAGCTGACGCTCGTCCCGTCCCCCGCCCTGGCCTCCCTCGGGGCCTGGATCGAGCAGCTCGTCGCCGAGAGCACGGGCAAGGCAGGGCGCGGGATCCTGCCCGTGGTCGGCGAGCCGGCGATCGATCCGGCGGCGTACGGTGGAGATCGCGTGTTCGTCGGTCTGAGCATGGCGGGGGAGCCGCTAGACGAGGAGTGGTTCGAGGCGCTCTCCGCGGCCGGCCATCCGGTGGCCCGGATCGAGCTCGACGACCGGCTCCAGCTGGGCGGCGAGATGTTCCGCTGGGAGTTCGCCACGGCGGTCGCGGGTCATTTCCTGGGCATCAACCCGTTCGACCAGCCGAACGTCGAGGCGGCCAAGCACGCCGCCCGGGCGAAAGTCGAGGAGTACCGGCGGGAGGGTCGTCTGGCAGACCCGGAGCCCACCCTCGCGGCCGACGGCGTGACGGTCTACGCCGCTTTCGACGCGGCGAGTCTCGACGCCGCCGTGACGGGCTTTCTGGCCCAGGGGAAGCCCGGTGACTACGTCGCGATCCAGGCGTTCCTGCCGCCGTCGGGCGAGATGGCGCAGGGCCTCGACGGGCTGCGGCGCGCGATCCTCGACCGGACCCGCCTCGCGACGACGGTCGGCTTCGGCCCCCGCTTCCTCCACTCGACCGGGCAACTCCACAAGGGCGATGCCGGGAACGGCCTGTTCCTGCAGCTCACCGCCGACCCGGCGGAGAAGATCGAGATCCCCGACGATGACGGCGGTGCCTCGTCGTTGACCTTCGGGATCCTCGAGGCGGCCCAGGCGCAGGGCGATCGCCAGGCGCTCCTCGACGCCGGCCGTCGCGTCCTGCGGTGTCACCTGGGGGACGCGCCCGCCTCCGGCGTCGAGCGGCTTTGCGTCGCCGTCGAGGTCCCGAACCGAGATCGATCGTGAAGTGAGCCCCCCACGCGCGTCAGATATCTTCTACTCGCCACACGGCGTCGGGCGGATGATGGGGGACGGAATTCGAGAGAGGAGGAGGACATGTTCGACGTCAGCTGGAAGAGCCCGCTCGTCGTCGCGGTCGGATTGGCCAGCTTCGCGGCGTGCGGAGGCGGCCATCATGTCGACACGACGCCGGTATCGGGCGGCTGGACGGCCGACGTGCAGGGGGTCGGGGGCCACTCGCTGAGCGGCTTCGCGACGGTCACCCTGGTCGGCGCCGACCAGACGCGCGCCAACCTGACCCTGTCGGGCGCCCAACCCGGGACGACCTACGATTGGCGCCTCCGCGCCGGCGCGTGCGGCGACGAGGGGGCTCCGATCCAGGGCACGTTCCCCGAGCTGGAGACGAGCGACGCCGGGACGGCCAGCGCGACCGTCACGCTCGACCAGGGGCTCGACGTGGACGGCTCGTATACGCTGGAGGTCGTTTCCGACGATCAGGTCGTGGCTTGCGGCGACATGCACAAGATGTTCTAGCGGAACCTTTCGCACCCACCGCATCGAGGAGGATCGACATGCCCGTGCGCAGCGCGAACGCCGTCTGGCAGGGGAACCTGAAGGACGGCCGCGGAACGATGGAATTCGGCAGCGGGGCCTTCAAGGGCCAGTACTCCTTCCGCTCCAGGTTCGAGGAAGGGCCGGGCACCAACCCCGAGGAGCTGATCGGGGCGGCCCACGCCGGGTGCTTCTCGATGGCCCTCGCCCACGGCCTGTCAGAGGCCGGGCACGAGCCGAAGAAGATCGAGACCACGGCCACCGTCCATCTCGAGAAGGGGGACGACGGCTTTGCCATCACGCGCATCGTGCTCGAGACCGACGCCGACGTGCCTGGGGTCGACGAGGCCGCCTTCCAGCGGCAGGTCACGCAGGCGAAGAACGGGTGCCCGGTGTCCAGGGCGCTGGGCGGCGTCGAGATCGAGGTCGACGCGACGCTGGCCTAGGGACCCGACTGGGCGATTCTCTTCGCGCGCCGTCCGAGGCGTGTGCGATGGACGGGATCGACCGATAGATTGGGGCCGGCCTGCACCCGATCGGTCCGTTTCCCGGAGAGGACCATGCGCATCGCCGTCGTCAAGGAGAGCCGCCCGGGGGAGCGTCGCGTCGGCGCTACTCCCGAATCGGTCGGCAAGCTCGTCGCGCTGGGCGCGGAAATGACGGTCGAGACCGGCGCGGGCGCGACCGCGGCGGCGATCGACGACATGTATCAGGCGGCTGGAGCCGCGATCGTCGACGCGGCCGAGGCGTGGGGCGCGGAGATGATCCTGAAGGTGCGGCCCCCCACCGCGGACGAGGCCCGGAGAATCGCCCGCGGGGCGATCCTGGTGTCCTTCCTGTATCCCGACGACGAGCCGGAGGCGTTCGCCGCCCTCGCCGAGCGCGGCGTCACCGCTCTCGCGATGGAGGCCATTCCGCGCATCGCCCGGGCGCAGAAGATGGACGCCCTGTCGTCGATGGCGAACATCGCCGGGTACCGCGCCGTGATCGACGCCGCGGCGGCGTACGGCCGGTTCTTCCCGCTCCTCATGACGGCCGCCGGGACCGTCGCGCCAGCGCAGGTCCTGGTGATCGGGGCGGGAGTCGCCGGGCTGTCGGCGATCGCCACCGCGCGGCGCCTGGGTGCGGTCGTGCGGGCCTTCGATCCGCGGCCGGCCGTGGCCGAGCAGGTCGAGTCGCTGGGCGCCCGGTTCCTGGACCTGGACCTTCCGCCGGGGGCCGAGACGGGCGGCGGCTATGCCGCCGCCCAGCCCGAGGAGTTCCTGCGCCTGGAGCGCGAGCTTCTGGCGAAGCATCTCGCCGAGACCGACATCGTGATCTCGGCGGCGCTCGTCCGCGGAGCCCGCGCGCCGGTCCTCCTGACGGCAGAGATGGCACGCGATATGCGCCCCGGGTCGGTGATCGTCGACCTGGCGGCTGACCAGGGGGGCAACTGCGCTTCGACGCGCCCCGACGAGGTCGTCGTGGAGAACGGCGTCACGATCCTGGGTTTCACCAACTTCGCCAGCCGGGTGCCGATCCATGCCAGTCAGCTCTACGCGCGGAACGTCCTGAACCTGGTGACGGCGTTGTGGTCGAAGGAGGCCGATCGGGCCGTCGTCGACCCGGAGGACGAGATCGCCGGGGCCACGGCGATCCTGCTGGACGGCGAGGACCGTCGCTCGACGACCGCCGCGATGGCGCGACCCGCGCCGGCCGGCCAGGAGGCGCGATGACGGAATTCCTCGGCCACCTGACAGTGTTCGTCCTGGCGTGCTTCGTCGGCTGGCAAATCATCTGGAAGGTGACCCCGGCCCTTCACACGCCGCTCATGTCGGTGACCAACGCGATCAGCGGGATCATTCTGGTCGGCGCCATCCTGGCGGCCGGCATGGGGACGTTGGATCTAGGCGGGTGGCTCGGCCTGGCGGCCGTGTTCCTGGCGGCGATCAACGTCGTCGGCGGATTCTGGGTGACGCACCGCATGCTGAACCTGTTCCGGCGCCGATGACCTTCGTCCCACTGGCCTACATCGTCGCGGCGATATGTTTCATCCTCTCGCTGAAGGGCCTCTCGACGCCGGCCAGCGCCAAGCGCGGGAACCTGTACGGGATCGGCGGCATGATCCTGGCGCTGGCAGCGACCCTCGTCGTGCCCGGCCTGCGGGGCTACGCGTTGATCGGCCTGGCAGGGTTGCTCGGTGGAGGTCTCGGCGCCGTGCTGGCGACGCGGGTCCCGATGACGGCCATGCCCGAGATGGTCGCCCTGCTGCACTCGTTCGTCGGGGCCGCCGCGACGCTCGTGGCGCTGGCCACACACCATCACGAGCTCCACGCCGGGGGCGTCCAGCGGATCGAGATCTATCTCGGGGCGATCATCGGTGCGGTGACGTTCACCGGATCGGTCGTGGCGTTCGCCAAGCTGCGTGGCACGATCGGCGGCAAGCCGCTGACCCTTCCCGGGCGCCACGCGATCGACGCCGGGTTCGTCCTGGCCCTGGCTGGACTGGCCGGCTGGTACGTGCACTCGCCCGCCAGCTTGCCGCTCTATCTGGCCGTCGTCCTGGCGGGCGTCGTGGGGGCGCACGCCATCCTGGCCATCGGCGGCGCCGACATGCCGGTCATCGTGTCGGTGCTGAACTCGGCCTCCGGATGGGCCGCCGCCGCGACGGGTTTCGTCCTGGGCAACGATCTGCTGATCATCACCGGCGCGCTGGTCGGGTCGAGCGGGGCCATCCTGTCGATCATCATGAGCCGCGGCATGAACCGCTCGATCGGGTCGGTCCTGCTGGGGGGCTTCGGTGGAGGCGACACGGTGGCGGAGGCGCCGGGGTCGATCACCAGCGAGGCGATCGCCAAGGGGGTCAACGTCGGGGACGTCGAGACGGCCGTCGAGCTCATGCGCGGCGCGCGCGACGTGATCGTCGTGCCGGGCTACGGCATGGCGGTGGCTCAGGCCCAGCACCCGACCAAGCAGCTGACCGAGCTGCTGGAGGAGGCGGGCGTCAGGGTGCGCTTCGCCATCCACCCCGTGGCTGGACGGCTCCCCGGGCACATGAACGTGCTCCTCGCCGAGGCCGACGTCGACTACGAGAAGCTGCGCGAGATGGAGGAGATCAACCCGGAGATGCCGCGCACCGACGTCGCCGTGGTCATCGGCGCCAACGACGTCACCAACCCCGCGG
>CAZCZH010000119.1:2417-8183 GCA_964502985.1 uncultured Gemmatimonadales bacterium | reverse complement strand
CCCTTGGCCCGCTGGCGATCTGGACGGGCCTCGGCCTGGCGCTGTATGGGGCCGTGGCGGGCTATCTCGGCGGGCATCGCGGGGAGGCGCGGCTGACGAACGCCGCCGTGGGGTCGGTCTATGGCACGGCCCTCTGCGTGGCCCTGGCGTACGCGCTCCTGACCGCGGCCTTCGTCACCAACCAGTTCCAGTTCTCGTTCGTTGCGAGCAACGCCAGCCGCTCGATGCCGGTGGGGTACAAAGTGACCGCGGTGTGGGGCGGCATGGCCGGATCGATGCTGCTGTGGGCGCTCATCCTGGGGGCCTACTCCAGTGCCGCCATGCGCGTCCACCGCCACCGCCAGCCGTGGCTCGCGCCGTACGCCGCGGCCGTGCTGCAATCCATCATGGCGTTCTTCCTGATCGTCATGACGTTCAGCGCGAGGCCGTTCGCCCGGATGGAGTTCCTGCCGGTCGACGGGGCCGGGCTCAACCCGCTGCTGCAGAACGAATGGATGGCGACCCATCCGCCGAGCCTGTACCTGGGCTACGTCGGCTGGTCGATCCCGTTCGCCTTCGCCATGGCGGCCCTCTTGTCGGGTCGTCTGGGGACGGACTGGATCGTGGCCATCCGCAAATGGGCCCTGGTGCCGTTCATGTTCCTGACGATCGGCAACCTGATGGGCGCGCACTGGGCCTACGTCGAGCTGGGATGGGGTGGGTTCTGGGGCTGGGATCCGGTCGAAAACTCGGCCATCATGCCGTGGTTCCTGGGGGCGGCGTTCGTCCACTCGATCATGATCCAGGAGAAGCGCGGGATGCTCAAGATGTGGAACGTGGGCCTCGTGACGGCCACGTTCGCCATGACGATCATGGGCACCTTCGTCACGCGCAGCGGGATCATCGAGTCGGTGCACGCGTTCGCCTCGACGAACATAGGGATCGTCTTCCTGACGTTCCTCGGCGTCATCGTCGTGTTCGCCGTGACGCTGGCTTGGTGGCGCTCGGACATGCTCACGAGCGAGAACCGCATCGAGTCGTTCGCCTCGCGCGAGAGCGCGTTCCTGTTCAACAACCTGATCCTGGTGGGAATCGCCTTCGCCATCTGGTGGGGCACGTTCTTCCCGTTCATCTCCGAAGCCGCCACGGGACAGCGCTCGAGCGTCGGCCCGCCCTTCTTCAATCAGGTGAACGGGCCGCTGTCCGCGGCGCTGCTCCTGCTGATGGGAATCGGCCCCGTCATCGCCTGGCGTCGCGCCACCCGGCGCAACGTGGAGCGCAACTTCCGGCTGCCGGTGGGCGCGCTCCTCGTGGCCGGGGCGTCGGCGCTCGTGCTCGGCCTCAGGCAGTGGTACGCGGTGACCGTAGTCGCGTTCAGCGCGTTCGTCCTGGCGACGATCGGCCAGGAGCTGTGGCGCGGGACGCGCTCGCGCATGCGCGGCCATGGCGAGGGCCCGGCGCGGGCGCTGCGCTCGCTGATCGGCAAGAATCGCCGGCGCTACGGCGGCTACATCGTCCACGCGGGCGTGGTGCTCGTGTTCTTCGGCGTCGCCGGCGCCCTGTTCGTGCAGGAGAAGGAGGTCACGCTCGCGCCGGGCCAGGAGACGACCCTCGGACAGTTCCGCGTGACGTACCGGGGAACCGATCTGCAGCAGGGGCCGAACTACGTCGCCACCGTGGCGAACCTGACCGTGATCGAGGACGGCGGGGAGCCGTACCGCGTGCGTCCGGAGAAGCGCTTCTACCCGCGCGGCCAGGAGCAGGTCACGACGGAGGTGGCCATCTGGGGCCGCCCGTTCGAGGATTTCTACGCCATTTTGACCAGCGCGCGCCCCGGGGGCGGCACGGCCGACCTGAAGCTGATCATCAATCCCATGGTGCCGTGGATCTGGATCGGCGGGATGGTGATGGTGCTCGGCGTCCTGGTGTCGCTCTCGACGCGCCGCCCGGGACTGCCGCGCCGTCGCCGTCGCGTGCGCGCTGCGGTCGCCGGCGAGGCGCGCACCGAGAGCTGAACCCGGCGTGACCACCGTGCTCCTCAGCCTGCTGGGACTGTGGGTCCTGTTGGGCGCCGTGTGGCTCGGCCTGGGCCCGCTGTTCGGCGCGCGCGGGGCGTCGGTCGACTTTCCCCGGACGATCGAGCTGAACGAACTGCGGGTCGAGAAGGACCGCCTGGTGGCCGAGATCCACGAGGCCGAGCTGGACCACGAGACGGGAAAGCTCTCGGCCGAGGACTTCGCCGCCATAGAAGCGCGGCTCAAGGCGCGCGCCGTCGAGGTCCTGCGCCGAATCGACGAGCTGGAGTCGGGCTACACCGGGTCGGAGGCGCGCACGACGCGATAGAACGCCGGCGCGCGACACGCGGCGAGCGCCGCCTCGAGCGTCAGCGTCTCGGCGGCGGTCGGATCGTACGGCTCGGGCTGCGGCATGGGGTCGGGCCGGATGATCGCCTGGCGCGTGTCGTGCGGCGCGTCGGGCGCCACGTCGATCGCCCAGCGGAAGCGCTTTCCGGCGAACGCCGGCTCGCGCTTGAGAAACTCGCGGAACACGTCGTCGTAGACTT
Organism: uncultured Gemmatimonadales bacterium; assembly: GCA_964502985.1. Taxonomy (GTDB): domain Bacteria; phylum Gemmatimonadota; class Gemmatimonadetes; order JACCXV01; family JAHWKZ01; genus CAZCZH01. The sequence continues at coordinate 5,641 of CAZCZH010000119.1, read as the reverse complement.
CGAACACGACCTCGCCGCCGAGACGCGGCTCGCGGTAGAAGCGGGCCACCGTCTGGGGCGGGTCCTTGCGCCGGTCGAAGACCTGGTAGCGGGGCGGCGCTCCGCGCAGGGAGGGGGGCGTCCTGATCTGGTCGCGCATCTCGAGCGTCATGCGGGATCCCCGTCCGGAGAGAGCCGTCCTTGGACGGCGGTTGCAGGAAGCGCGGACGGTCACGAATATACCGGCGCGTCTGGTTCCCACCACCTCACGTCGAGGTCGATGCCACGCCCGCCACGATCCGTCGCGCCCCGCGTCGTCGTCAGCCTGATCGTCCTCGCGGCGGTCGCCGGATGCCGGGCGCGAATGTGGATCGAGAAGCCCGGCGAAGAGCCGCCCACGGCCGCCGACACGGCCGCCTTCCCGGCCGTCGTCGACACCCTCTACCGTCCCACCCCGATCGACAGCGCGGGAGCAAGCTTCGCCTGGGCGACGGGACGTCCGCCCGTCCTGACGTCGACGCGCTCGTTCCCCGACGGTCCGGTCGAGGCCGTGCGCCAGTACCTGCGCGCCCTGGCTCAGACGGGCTCCGGCTCGCGCGGCACGATCGGGGCCGGGGGCGAGGGCTACGAGCGGGCGTTCACCTACGTGCATCCGTCCGTCCGCAGACGACGCTCGGCCGAGAGCTGGGCCCGCGAGCTGGCGGGCGTCGTCCGCCCGGAAGCCATCCGTCTGGCGCGGGTTCCGGGCGACTCCACGCGCGTCTTCGCCGAGGTACTCGTCCTGCGCGACGTCGGCGGACAATCGCTGCTCGGGCTGTATTACGGGCACTTCACCGCCGCCCGGGGGGACAACGGGTGGCAGCTGACCGGAGCCCGCCTGGCCAGCGAAGACTGGCAATCCCCGCTCGGCGGGCACCAGCCGTGGCGCTGGGACCGGGCCGGCGCGGCGCGAACCTACGCCGCCGAAGATTCCTCGTTCGCCATCGACCTCACGCGGCTGGAGAGCGGAGAATGGGTTCCGTTGGCGCGCCCGACGCCGACCGTCGACCTGCGCCTCGGCTTGCCCGAGCCGCGCTAGCCGGCCGGCGATCCGGGCAACAGGGGCGCGTCGTCACCCAACCAGTCCAGTCGGCCGGCGGGGTACGATCCGAGGATGCGGAAGAACCCTGCGCGGCGCCGCAACTCGGCCAGGGCCTGGCGGCCCGGCGAGGTCGTCGCCGGGGCGAGGAAATCGAGGTAGAACAGGTACTCGAAGGGCCGGCCGCGGACGGGTCGCGACTCGATTCGCGTCAGGTCGATGCCGCGCTCGGCGAATGCCGCCAGCGCCGCGTGGAGGCTGGCCGGAGCGTTCTCGACGTAGAACACGACCGATGTCTTGATCGGCTGGGCGCGCGTCGTCAGTAGCTCGGTCAGCCCCTCGGCGGCCGGCTCGTCCTCCGTGGTCAGCAGGAAGAACCGGGTGTAGTTCGCTGGATCGTCCTCCAGCCCGGCGCGCAGGACCTTGGCCCCGTAGTGGCGCGCGGCGCCCCGCCCCGCGATGGCCGCCGCGGCGGGCTCCTTGCGGCGCAGGAGGAGCTGTACGCTGCCCGCCGTGTCGTACGTGGAGACGGTCTCGATCTCGGGATGCAGGCGGAAGAACTCCTGGCACTGCTCGAGCGCCACCGGATGGCTGTACACCCGGCGGACTTCCTCGAGGAACGTCCCTACGGGGGCGATCAGGCAGTGCTCGACCTTGAGGTACACCTCGCCGCGCACGCGGAAGCCATACTGCAACATGAGGTCGTAGTTCTGGTAGATCGACCCGACGAGCGAGTTCTCCATCGGCGCCAGGCAGGCGTGGGCCCGGTGCCGGGCGGCGGACGAGAACATGTGCGGGAAGTCGCGCGTCGGAACGATCTTGAGGTTCGGGCCCAGAAGCTGCACGGCGGCCTCCTCGCTGAACGCGCCGCGCTCGCCCTGGATGGCGAGGCGCAGGGGTCGGGGAACCAGCATGCGTCGAGAGTGCCAGCCGGAGAGGCACGCGTCAAGTCGTCCCCCCCCCGCTGGTCATACTTCTGCAATGATATCGCTTTAGAATGGCCGCGATTCGTTCACCATTCCTTCAAGGAGACGTCATATGAAGCGAGCGGCGATCTGGGCCGTGATCGTCGCGGCGACGGGCACCCTGGTGCTTCCGGCGCGGCCCGTCTCGGCGCAGAACGTGTCGGCCCACGGGGTCGACAGCCTCCATGTGCGTGCCAACCTGCAGGTCCAGTTCAATACGACCTCGGTCGAGGACGCGCCGTCGAGCGAGTGGCTGCTGCGCCGGGCCCGGCTCGGCATCAGGGTGTGGGCCAGCAGCTGGACGCGCGGTGACCTGGAGGCCGACTTCGGAGAGGGCAAGGCGCGCTTGACGGACGGCTACGTGCGGCTGTCGTTCGCTCCAGAGCTGCGTCTCCAAGCCGGGCAGTACAAGAAGCCCTTCGACGCGCTCGAGCTGACGTCGAGCCGCGAGCTGCTTGTCGTCGAGCGCGACGGCGCTCCGCGCGGGACCAGTGGCCCCACGCCGAACGGGTTGCTCGACGACCTGGGCTACGCGGGCCGCGACGTGGGCCTGGAGTGGAGCGGTGCTAGACACCGCGCGGAATGGGTCGTGGGCGCGTTCAACGGCAGCGGCGCGAACGCCGAGGAGGTCGACGACGGCAAGCAGCTGGGAGCCCGGCTGTCGGTCGAGGTGGGCCACGGATGGGACGTGACGGGTGGATATGCCGCGCGACGCGTGAGCGAGCCGCCCGACGCCACCGGCGCCCATTGGTATCAGGCCAGCGAGCTGGCCCTGACGGGCGGCGAGTACGGCGAGCCCGGCCTCAAGGCGCTGGCCCAGCTGGTCGGCGGGGACAACTACGACCCCGACCAGGGGGGCGCCGATGGCGCCACGTTCTTCGCCACCCAGTTGATCGCCGCCTACAACATCGCCGTGTTCGACGTCCCGTACCTGATCGCTTGGGAACCGGCCGGGCGGCTGGCATGGACCGACCCCGATACGGACACGGACGACGACGAGGCCACGCTCGTCACCCTGGGCGTGAATCTGTACCACCACGCTCAGCTGAAGACCCAGTTCGGCCTCGACATCCTGTCGCCTGCGGTGGGGGACACCGAGACCGCCTTCCGAGTCCAGACCGCGCTCGCCTTCTGACCAGCGCGCGTCACGATATGGTCACGAATCGGCCAACGATCGGTAACCTTCCGTTCCTAGACTCGGA
>CAZCZH010000119.1:0-2407 GCA_964502985.1 uncultured Gemmatimonadales bacterium | reverse complement strand
CGCGCCATGCACAGCGAGAAGCGGCCCGCGGGCCGGATGCTTTTGACGGCCCTGCTGGGTGTCGGCCTGACGGCCTGCGGCGGCGGGGCCCGGGACGCGAATCAGGCGAACGGCGCCACGGGCGCCATCGAGGTCGACGGGTCGAGCACCGTATATCCCATCACCGAGGCCGTGGCCGAGGAGTTCCAGAAGACCAATCCCGACGCCCGCGCGACGGTAGGCGTGTCCGGGACGGGAGGGGGCTTCAAACGCTTCTGCGCCGGCGAGACCGATATCTCCGACGCCTCGCGCCCGATCAAGGACACGGAGAAGGAGACCTGCAGCGAGAACGGGATCGAGTGGATGGAAATGCCGGTCGGCTACGACGGGATCGCGGTCGTCGTCAACCCGCAGAACGAGTTCGCCGAGTGCATCACGACCGAGGAGCTGAAGAAGATCTGGGAACCGGGCAGCACGGTGAACTCATGGTCTCGGGTGCGCTCCGGCTGGCCCCGGGAGGACCTGCGCTTGTACGGGCCCGGCACGGCGCACGGGACCTTCGACTACTTCACCGAGGCGATCATGGGCGAGGAGGACGCCTCGCGGCCCGACTACACGGCGGCCGACGACTACAACGTGCTGGCCCAGGGCGTGGCCGGGGACCCGCGCAGCCTGGGGTACTTCGGCTTCGCGTACTACGAGGAGAATCAGGGTCGTCTCAAGCTGCTCGGCGTCGACGACGGCCACGGCTGCGTCCGGCCCAGCGCGGAAACGATCGGCAACGGGACCTACAGCCCGCTGTCGAGACCGATCTTCATCTACGTGAAGAAGGCCTCGCTGGCCAAGCCGCAGGTCCGCGCGTTCATCGATTACTACATGCAACACGCGCCTCAGCTCGTGCCGCAGGTCGGATACGTGCCGCTCGAAGCGGCCAAGTACCAGGCCAATCAGGACGAGATGGCGGGGGCGGTCCCGGCGAAGTGAGTCCCGGCGACCCTTCGGTGCCCGGGGGGCGCGGCGGGCCGAACGGCTGGCGACGGCGCCGGCGTCGGGCGGGGGAGAGGGTCATCGGGATCGCGCTGTTCCTGTGCGCCGCCGTCTCGATCCTGACGACGATCGGGATCGTCGTCGTCCTCGTCCGCGAGGCGATCGGCTTCTTCGCCCGGGTGCCGCTGGTCGAGTTCCTCACCGGGACGCGCTGGACGCCTCTCTTCCAGCCGCAGCACTTCGGCGTCCTGCCGCTGGTCTCGGGATCGGCGCTGGTGGCCCTCGGCGCGGCGTTCGTGGCGATCCCGGTGGGCCTGGCCAGCGCGATCTACCTGAGCGAGTACGCCACGGACCGACTGCGGCGCGTCGTCAAGCCCGCGCTCGAGGTCCTGGTCGGGATTCCGACGGTCGTCTACGGCTACTTCGCGTTGACGTTCGTGACGCCGATCCTGCAGCGCCTGATCCCGGGAACCAGCATCTTCAACGCGGCCAGCGCGAGCATCGTCGTCGGCATCATGATCCTGCCGATGGTCGCTTCGCTGTCGGAGGACGCCATGCGCGCCGTTCCACGTTCGTTGCGCGAAGCATCCTACGCGCTCGGTGCGACGAAGGTGGAGGTCGCAACGCGAACAGTCGTTCCAGCGGCGCTTTCGGGGATCCTGGCCTCGTTCATCCTGGCGATCTCGCGAGCCATCGGCGAGACGATGGCGGTCACGATCGCCGCCGGGTCGACCCCGCGGTTGACCCTCAACCCGTTGGAGAGCATTCAGACGATGACCGCCTATATCGCGCAGACGAGCCAGGGCGAGGTCCCCCACGGGACGATCGAGTACCAGTCGATCTTCGCGGTCGGCCTGGCGTTGTTCGTGATCACCCTCGGGATGAACGTATTGAGCCTGTTCGTCCTGAGGCGCTTCCAGGAGGTCTACGAATGAGCGAGTTCAGCCCGCGTCGCGAGCGCCGTCGCCGGATGGGAAGCGTGTTCGCGGTCCTGTGCGGGGCCGCGACGTGGGTCGGCATCGTGGCCCTGGCCGTCCTGCTCGGGCAGGTCCTGGTCAACGGTCTGGGACGCCTGTCGTGGGACTTCCTGACGAGCTTCCCGTCGCGCTTCCCGGAGGAAGCCGGGATCAAGGCGGCCCTGCTCGGCTCGCTGTGGGTCCTGATCCCGACGGCCGTCCTGTCGTTCCCGCTCGGCGTGGGCACGGCGGTGTGGCTCGAGGAATACGCGCCGCACGGCCGCTTGCGGCAGGTCGTCCAGACGAATATCGCCAACCTGGCCGGCGTGCCGTCGATCGTGTACGGCATCCTGGGCCTGGCGGTGTTCGTGAGGGCCCTGGCCATGGGCCGCAGCGTCATCGCCGGCGCGCTGACGCTCGTCCTGCTGATCCTGCCGGTCATCATCGTGGCCTCCCAGGAGGCGATCCGGGCCGTGCCCAACTCG
>CAZCZH010000118.1:5258-8219 GCA_964502985.1 uncultured Gemmatimonadales bacterium | reverse complement strand
GGGTAACCGGTGATCGCCTGCACGCGGTAGGCCTCGTCCAGAGAGCGGGCGAACCCGCCGCGCGGGACGCCGATCTCGTGCTCGAGCATGAGGCCCTGGAACCGCTCGCGGTCCTCGGCCGCCTCGATCGCCTCGAGACGCGCCCCGATCAGCTCGACTCCCAGCTCGTCGAGCGTTCCGGAGATGGACAGCTCGCGCGACAGGTTGAGCGCCGTCTGCCCTCCGAGCGTCGGCAACAACGCGTCGGGACGCTCGATCTCGATGACGCGCCGCACGCTGTCGAGGGTAAGTGGCTCGAGGTACGTGCGGTCCGCCGACTCCGGATCGGTCATGATCGTGGCCGGGTTCGAATTGACGAGCACGACGCGATAGCCCTCGTCGGCGAGCGCCCGGCAGGCCTGCGTCCCGCTGTAATCGAACTCGCACGCCTGGCCGATGATGATCGGCCCGGAGCCGATCAGCAGGATCGTCTGGATGTCGTCGCGGCGCGGCACTTCAGTCGTCCGCCGCCATGGTCTCGACGAACGCGTCGAAATGATGCCGTGCGTCGTGGGGGCCAGGAGCCGCCTCGGGGTGATACTGGACGGCGAACAGGGGTCGCTCGACGTGGCGGAATCCCTCCACTGTCCCGTCGTACAGATTGCGATGCGAGACCTCGAGGGACGGGGCCCCGGCGACGACGGAGCGCCGCCCGTCCAGCGCTTCGCGGACGGCGAACCCGTGGTTGTGGCTCGTGATGTCGATATGACCGGTGCGCAGGTCCTGGACGGGGTGATTCCCCCCGTGATGGCCGAACTTGAGCTTGTACGTCGAGCCGCCCTCGGCCAGCGCCAGGAGCTGATGCCCCAGGCAGATTCCGAACGTCGGCAGATCGGGCGCGAGGCGGCCGATCTCGGCCAGGGTCTCGATCGTCCCCTTGACGGCCGCCGGGTCGCCCGGCCCGTTCGACACGAACAGGCCGTCCGGCCGTCGCTCGAGGATCTCCGCCGCGGGCGTCCCCACCGGCAATCGCAGGACCCGGCAGCCGACCGCCGCGAACCGTCGAACGATGTTCTGCTTGAGCCCGCAGTCGAGGGCCGCCACGGTGAGCGGTCCCGCGCCCTCGGGCTCCGGCCGGGCGCCGCTCGCGCCGCGGGTCAGGTCGAGACCCTCCATTCTGGGGGCCGAGCGCGCCCGTTCCATGCCTTCCTCCGGCGCCAGGAGCTCTGTCGAGACGACGCCACGCAGCGCGCCCTCGTCCCGCAGGTGGCGGGTCAGGGCCCGCGTGTCGACGCCTTCGACCGCGACCACCCCGTGGCGCTCGAGCCAGACCGGAAGGCTCTCCCGCGCGCGCCAGCTGGACGGCTCGCGGACGCACTCCCGGACGACATAGCCGGCGACCTGCGGCCGGTCGGACTCGCTGTCCTCCGCGGTGACGCCGTAGTTGCCGATCAACGGATAGGTCATGACGACGACCTGGCCGGTGTACGACGGGTCGGTCAGCACCTCCTGGTAGCCCGACAGGCAGGTGTTGAACACGAACTCCCCGACGCCCGTGCCGGCGGCCCCGGCCGCCCGACCGAGGGCCGTCCAGCCGTCCTCGAGGGTGACCCGCGCCGGCCGGGTGGCGTCACTCACGGGCAAAAAAAAGTCTCCGCCGAGCGGAGACCGGTCGTCTGGATCGGAACACGAGGCATGTCGAGCATCCTTCCGGGCCTCACGGGACCCGATTTAAAGGGTGCAATTTCAGACAAGCTAGCCGTTCGAGGGACCTCGGACAACGGCGCCCCGGCCGCTCAGGAGGAAGCCCTCACGCCACTCTCCAGGAGGCGCTGCATCTCGCGTCGGACCTCGCTCATCAGCCAGTCCCGGTCGGACCGTCCGCGTCCCGCGAGGTCGATCGGTTCGCCGACCGCCACGGCGATCGAGCCGCGACCGACGCGCAGCGAGCCCGACGGCATGATCTCCTCCGTTCCGCTCACCACGACCGGCACGACGGGGACCCCCGCCTCGAGCGCCATCACGAAGACACCCTTCTTGAACGGCAGCAGGGCGCGCCCCGAGCCGCGCGTCCCCTCGGGAAAGACGAGCACGCTGAGACCGCCGCGGATCCGCCGCGCGGCGCGCTCGAGGCCGCGGATCGCGCGCTCGCGATTGGAGCGGTCGATCGGCACGAATCCGCACATGCCCATCGACCAACCGAACACGGGGATGAAGAACAGGGCCCGCTTGGCGACCATTCGCAGGCGCTGGTCGAGCGCCAGGAACAGCGCGAAGATGTCGAACACCGAGCGGTGGTTCGACATGAACACGTACGGCCGGTCGGGGTCCAGGCGCTCGGCGCCGGTCACGACGAGCGGGATGCCGAGGGACCCCAGGATCCAGCTCGACCAGGTCCGCGCGAAGCGGAGGTACAGGTCGCCACGCGGGCTCAACGGCCAGGTCAGGATCCCCAGCGACGACCAGAACAGCGTGTACGCGGTCCCGATCAGCCAGGCGAAGAGCGTCCGCCCCACCCGGGATCAGCGCGACTGGTCGTTGACTTCGGCGACCTTCCCGTCGCTGTCGAAGATGATCATCGTCTTGGCCGCGATCTGGCCGTTCGCGTCGTAGGCGTAGTACGTCCAGCGCTCGAGACCGCCGTCCATCGTCACCCGCGTGCGCGGCTCGCCGAGCTTGGACTTGACCTCGTCCTTCGTCATCCCGCTGTGCAGCGTGGTGACGACCGTCTTCTGGACCGCCGCGCTGTCCACGCCGGCCGCGTCCGGCGACGCCTCGTCGCCCTTCTTGCCGCACGCCGCCAACCCGAACAGGGTGACGGCCGCGACGAGCGCGACGCCCTTCAATCCCGTCATTCGAATGCCCCCCGTGCCGTGATGAGTGGCCATGAATGTACCGGGCGCAAGTTTAGGCCTCGGGGCCCGGCTTTGCTAGCGTCCCGCTCAGTCGTGAAAGCGCCACACGACCCCCAGGTACCCCTGA
>CAZCZH010000118.1:0-5248 GCA_964502985.1 uncultured Gemmatimonadales bacterium | reverse complement strand
GGAAGAACGACTCCTCGGCCAGATAGCGCACGTCGGCCAGGTTGCGATAGGCCACGAACACGGTGAAGTCGATGACCGTCGCCTGGACGAGGAGGTCCGTCACCAGGCTGCGATCGAGCGTCGCCCCGTCGCGTGTCCGGCGGCGTCCCAGGAAGCGCCCCGCCAGCCGGGCCTCGAGCAGCAGGTCGCGGTTGGGGAACAGCCGGTCGGCATAGCGCACCTGCCCCAGGATCTGGTTCCGCGGCAGGTATGGGACCGCATCGCCGGTCAGCGCCTCGGTGGCGTTCACGTGGCGTGCCGACAGTTCGCCGTCCAGACCCCACGCCAGGGGCATCGCCAGCCGGCCGTCGAACCCGTGCATGGAGATCTCGACCTGGTCGAAGGCGTTGAACGGCAGATCGCCTAACGGAAAGCTCTCGACCTGCGAGCGGTCGAAGCGCAGCCAGCCCGTCGGCGGAGCCCACACGAAGGCCCCGTCCGAGCGGCCGCCGAAGACCCCGGCGACGACGCGCCAGTCGTCTCGCGCCCAGGCGCCCTCGCCACGCCATCCGCTCCACGTCTCCAGGCCGCGCGGATCAGCGGATCGTCCGGGGTGGATCTCTACGCCGTCCGCCGCCAGCAGCGCCAGCGCGGCCTGCTCGACGAACGTCGGCGGACGCACGGCGCGACCCACGCTTCCTCTCACGACGACTCCGGCCGCGGGTCGGCCAGTTGCGCTGACCTGCCACGCGGTCCCCGATTCCGCGCTCTCCCCGGGATCGATCCGGCGCGCGTCGAAGCTCGCGGCCCATCGCTCCTCGGCCGACTCCCACCCTGCGCCGCCGCCCCATTCCAGGATGGTCCGGGGATCCACGAGATGCGCGGCCATGGGATCCGACGCCGGCGGCGGGTCCAGCAGGCTCGACCCGTCCGCGCGCAGGAAGGCCGGATGGCTGGAAGCGATCTCGGACCGATCGCGGGCCGCTTCGCCCCACGCCGAGAGGCGCCCGGCGCGCCACTCCAGCCCGCCGCGCCAGGCGTGCCGGTTGCCGTTGCCGACGAGGCCCGGCAGGCCGGCGTATTCGAAGCTCGTGTTCAGATCGTAGCTCTCGTCGATCCAGTGGAGCCGGGCCCGGACGGGTCCCACGGCGCCACGGTAGAAGCCGTGCCACGTGACCCGATCGTGATCCTGTTCGCCCGTCAGGTTGGTCCGCGCCGCGCGTCCCGACAGTCCGTCGCTCTGGCGCGAGATCTCCAGGCGCTGCCCGCGCCATGGCTCCCAGCCGAGCTTGAACAGGAACTGATTCCTGGTGAAGTCCCCGTCCCGCAGGAACCCCTCGGTGTCGTCGAAGTTGGCCGAAACGAAGACGTCGCCCCGGCGGCCGAACGGCCGCGCCAGGTAGCCCGAGAAGCCCTGCGCGCCGAACGACCCCGCCAGGAACCCGAGCATCGAGCGCGCCGAGGAGGCGAGGCTCCGGCGCGTGGTGATCGCGAGCACGCCGCCCGTTCCGCCCCCGCCCCACGCGGCGACCTGCGGACCGGGGTAGTAGGCCACGCGGGCGATAGACTCGAGCCCGATCTGACGCAGGTCGCCGGCCGCCTCGAGCGGATTCCCCACCGGCACGCCGTCGACCACGACCTGGACGCCGGTGACGCCACCACCCCACACGGATCCCATGTACTGCGGGATCCCGGGGCCTCCCAGGTCGATCCCGAACACTAGGCCCTCGCTCTCCAAAACGTCGAGCAGGCTCGACGCCCCGCGCCCGAGGAGAGCGTCGCCGCGCAGCTCGAACGCCGGCCACTCGCCGGGGCGCCGCACCCGGTACGGGTCGACCAGCGAGTCGGGCCATACCTCGGGCAGGGACGAAAACTTGGGTTGGACGGTATCGGCCGGCGAGAGCGTGTCGCCGAGCCACGTCAGCCGCGGATTCTTCCCCACCCCGAGCCGCGCCTCGAGCGCGGGCGTGGCGAGCGTGTCGGCGCGCGCGGTGTCACCGGGGGCGGGCTCCTGCGCGAGGAGCGTCGCGGGAACGAGCGGCAGGACGAGAAACGGTGCGCGGAGGAGCCAGCGGAAGGGCGGGAGCATCGGGCGCGCAAGATAGGAGCGCCCTCTCACCCCGGCCACCGACCACCGGCCGGCGGCGCGCGCAGCGGGACGACCTGCGGCGCGCCGGCGTCGGGACCCGGTCCGGCGTGCGGCTCGACGCGAACCGGCCACGCGTACACGGCCCGGATGACGTCCGCCGTGACCACCTCCTTCGGCGAGCCGCTGGCCGCGACGCGCCCCGCGGCCAGGAGCATCAGCCGATCGGCGTAGCGAGCCGCGAGGTTCAGGTTGTGCGTCGTCAAGAGGACGGCCCGTCCCGACGCTGCCTCCGCCGCGAGCAGCTCCCAGATCTCCATCTCGTGGGCCACGTCGAGCGAGGCCGTCGGCTCGTCGAGGGCCAGTGCCTGGGGCCGCTGGGCCAGCGCGCGCGCCAGCCGCGCGCGCTGGCGCTCGCCGCCGGACAGGGAGGTGAACTCGCGCCCGGCCATCGGACGCACGCCGCACCGCTCGAGCGCGTCGACGACCGCCGCGCGATCTTCCGCGCCCGGGCCGCGCCAAGCGCCCAGGTGCGGATAGCGCCCCATGCCGACGAGCTGGCCTACGGTGATCGGGAAGGCCGGGGTCTCGTGCTGCGGCAGGACCGCCACGCGACGCGCCAGCTCGCGCCGCGGCCACCGCGCCACCTCGCGTCCGGCGAAGCTCGCCGAGCCGCGCTGGGGATGGCGCGTTCCGAGGAGCAACCCCAACAGCGTCGATTTGCCCGCACCGTTCGGTCCCAGGACGGCGACGACCTCGCCGGGGCCGACCTCCAGCCCGACGTCGGCCACGGCTTCGCGCTCGGCTCCCGCGTAGCGGTACGCCAGGCCGCTCGCGCTCCAGCCGATTCGCGCCGTCATCCGGCGCCCCGCGCGACCTGGCGCCGCAGGAGAGCGATGAAGAACGGCACGCCGACGAAGGCCGTCACGACACCCAGCGGAAGCTCGCCCGGCGCGGCCGCCGTCCGCGCCGCGAGGTCGGCCAGTGGAAGGAACGCCGCGCCGGCGAGGAACGTGGCCGGCAGCAAGAAGCGGTGCTCGGCGCCCCACACGAGGCGCACCGCGTGCGGCACCACGAGTCCCACGAAGCCGACTCCCCCTGCCGTCACGACGGCCGCCGCCGTCAACAGGCTGGCCACGACGTACGCCGTCCGCTGGACGCGCTCGACGGGCGTTCCCAGATACGCCGCGGGCTCGGCCCCGAGAGCCAGCAGGTCGAACGAGCGCCCGAGGGCCAGCAGCGCGACCAGGGCCGGCACGAGGATTACGGCCAGCAGCAGCACGCCCGGCCAGCTCGCCCCGGCCAGTCCGCCCATCATCCAGAACATCGCCGCGCGGAACGCGTCGGCCGGCTGGAACGACAGCACGAGCAGGATGCAGGCGTTGAAGAAGCTCCCCGCCACGACCCCCGCCAGGAGCAGCACCCGCAGGTCGAGGCCGCGGTCGAAGCGGCTCGCCACGCGATGCACGAGGCCGATGGCGAACAGCGCCCCCAGGAGCGCGCCACCCGACAGGACCCAGCTTCCCGGCGCCGCGCCGACGAGGGAGATCACGGCGACGGCTCCGATCGCCGCCCCGCTCGACACGCCCAGCACGTAGGGATCGGCGAGCGGGTTTCGCAGGAGCGCCTGGAACGTCGCCCCGGCGAGCCCCAAGGCCCCGCCGACGAGGGCCGCCAGAACGGCTCGCGGCAGTCGCAGGTCACGGACGATCGCCACTGCCGCCGGATCGCCGTGCCCGAAGAGCCCGGCCGCGAGCTGGGCCGGATCCAGGCCCACCGCGCCGAAGCCGAGGCTCAACACGAGCGCAGCGACGACTGCCGCCGCGAGGAGCGCCAGGGCCACCGCCCCGCGCGGGACGAGACGCCTCAACCCGGGCCTTCGAGCGGCGCCCTGCGGAGTGCCCGCGCCAGCGCCTCGTGAAGGACCCGCGCCGCGCGGGCGATCCCCGGCCCGGGTCGGGAGACGAGATCGGCCGGAAGCTCGACCACGCGCCCGGCACGCACGGCCGGCAGGTCGCGCCAGCCGGCGCGTCGCCGCAGCTCGTCCGCCGTCGGCGACCCGTCCGTCAGCGGGACGACGACCACGTCCGGCCGACGCGCTACCACCGCCTCCAGCGACACGGCGGGCCAGTCCTCCGTCAGCTCGGGAAACGCGCTGCGCCCCCCGGCTACCCGCACGAGCTGCCCGATGAACGAGCGCGGGCCGGCGGTCCGCGGCGGATCCCCGTCGACCAGCCAGAAGACGCTCGGCTCGCGGCCGGGAATCGACGATCCGGCGACGGCCGCCAGCGAGTCGCGCAGCGCGCCGACCAGGCTGCTGGCCGCCGAGCCGCGGCCGAGGAGGGTCCCGACGCGGACGATCGTCGACAGGACGTCCGCCGTATCCTGGACGGTCGCCCCGTAGACCGCGATCCCGCGGGCCCGCAGGGCCGCTTCCATCCGCCCGCCCCCCTGCGCGCTCCACGTCACGACGAGATCCGGGTCCAGCTCGATCAGGCGCTCGAGGCTCGGGTCGAGCCCACCCCCCAGGTCGGGCAGCTCCGCCAGGCCGGGCTCTCGATCGTACCGCGTGCGCGCCACGAGGCGGTCGGCACCTCCCAGCGCTACGATCGTCTCGGTGACCGACGGGACGAGCGATATCACGCGCCGCGCGGGCCGCTCGAGACGTACCATCCGGCCGCCGTCGTCGACGACGTCGACGCCACCTCCCTCGGCCACCTGCCTCGACCCGGACGACCTTCCGCACGCGGCGGGCCCGGCCCCCGCGACCATCGCCCCGATCGCGACCCATCGCACCGCCCTCGTCCCCATCCGACCTCCGTCCGAAACGAAGAACGCCCACCCCTCGCGGAGGGGCGGGCGTCAGGACCGGTCGGGCCGGGCGAGTCGCCGGATCCCTCCCGCGAAGGACCACCAGCGGGTCGCCTCGAGGCAGGTCTCCTGGCTGCGGGTCCGACCTCGATCGTCGGCCGGGTTCCCTTCACAGTGGCGGGGCCGCTGCGGATTCACACCGCATTCCCGTATTCTCCCGCCGCCCTGGCGTTTGCCGCGGCGGGCACCTCGAGACTGGCTCGAGTCCTACCTCATATCGTCTCCCTCATCCTGTTCGCTGGCATACGATTCCGTGTGTTCCACACTGGAAGCCATTCAGAGCGAGAAGCGGCCGAAATCCTCCGGATTCAT
>CAZCZH010000117.1:0-8225 GCA_964502985.1 uncultured Gemmatimonadales bacterium | reverse complement strand
GAATGCGGCGGCGAGGGGACCGTGCTCCGCGATCCGTGCCCCGAGTGCGGCGGCGACGGGCGGGTGCGCGAGACGCGGCGCATCAAGGTCAAGATCCCGGCCGGGGTCGAGACCGGCAACTACCTGACCCTGCGCGGAGAGGGCAACGTGGGGCCGCGCGGTGGTCCGGCCGGCGACCTGCTGGTGGTCCTCGAGGTCCTGCCGCACGAGCGCTTCGAGCGGCACGGCCAGGACGTCGTGATGGACCTCGCGGTGTCTTTCCCGCAGGCCGCGCTGGGCGCCGAGATCGAAGTACCCACGCTTCTCGGGACGACCGTGCTCGAGGTCCCGGCCGGGTGCCAATCCGGCGACGAGCTGCGTCTCGAGCGGGAAGGGCTGCCGAGTCTCAACGGAGGCCCGCGGGGCGACCAGCGCGTGCGCGTCGCGGTGTGGGTCCCGAAGCGGCTCTCTCCAGAGGAGCGCAGGCACCTGGAGGCCCTGACCGAGTCGGAGAACTTCGTTCCGCCGGAGGGGGAGAAAGGGTTCTGGCGCAAGGTAAAGGAGGCCTTCACGGGCTGACGGCGGCGATCCAGGCTACCGTGGAGCTGGAGGTCATTGCGCGGCCCGAGGACGAGGAGACCGTCGTGGCGGCGCTGGACGACTGCGGCACGCTCGGGGCATGGAGTGTGGGAGGGGGCATCGTGCGGGGCTACTTTTCGGCCACCGCCCGCCGGCCGGCCGAGGCCTTCGGCGCCGCGTGGCGCGCGCTCTGTCCGGATGACGATCCACCGCCGGTGACGCAGCGGATCGTCCCGGCTACGGACTGGCTGGCCCGCTGGCGAGCCCGCGCGCGGCCCGTCGCGGTGACGCCCACCCTGTGGGTCGGCCCCCCCGGCCCGGGGTGGGATTCCGCCGGCGTTCCCGCCGGCGCGGTGCGTGTCCTCATCCAGCCCGGGCAGGGATTCGGCACCGGAACCCACCCCACGACGCGGGCCCTCCTGGCGTGGCTCCAAGAGGAGCCCGACTTCGCGCGCGTGCTCGACGTGGGGACCGGCAGCGGGGTCCTGGCGCTGAGCGGCCTGGCCCTCGGCGCGCGTCGGGCGGTGGCTCTGGACCTGGACGCCGCGGCGCTGGAGAACGCGGCCCGGAACGGCTGCCTGAACGGGTGCCGGGGGTCGCTGGACCTGATCCGCGGCTCGCTCGACGCCCTTCGGCCGGGCGTGCGATTCGATCGCGTCCTGGCGAACCTCGACGGACGGGCGCTGGAGCTCCTTCTGCCCGATCTGGCGGCGCGCGTAGCGACCGGCGGCCGGCTCGGCGTCGCCGGTCTCCTGCTCGGCGAGCGACGACCCTTCCTGCGCGCCATGACGACGACCTGCCTGACCCTCCTCGACGAGACGACGGAGCGCGACCGAACGGGGGGCGAGACGTGGTGGAGCGCGTGGATCGGCCGGTGAACCCGTGGCGCGCTCCCCGCTGGTGCCTGACGCCCGACGAGATGGCGGCCGTCGACCAACGGGCTGTCGAGGCGGGCCTGCCGGGAATGGCGCTGATGGAGACCGCCGGCCGCGCCGTGGCCGACGCCGTCGACCGGCGCTGGCCCCACGGCGGCCGGGTGGTGGTTCTGGCGGGCGGGGGGAACAACGGCGGCGACGGCCTCGTGGCGGCCCGCGTCCTGGCGTCCCGCGGATGGGCCGTCGAGCTCGAGCTGCTCGCCGACCCGCGACGGCTGTCGTGCGACGCGGGCCGTCAGTGGGCTCTGGTCGAGCCACCGGCTCTGGCATCCCGCCGGGTCGTCGAGGTCGAGGAGGCGGGGGGCCTCGCGGAGCGCGTGGTCGGGGCGACTTGCGTCGTCGACGCTCTCCTCGGGACGGGACTGTCGGGCGATGTCCGTGAGCCGATCCGCAGCGCCCTCGAAGCCCTCGCCCGGTCGGACATCCCGGTGGTGGCCGTCGACGCCCCGTCGGGCCTGAACGGGGCCACGGGCGTGGCGCGCGGCGTCGCCACGCGGGCCGACCTGACGGTCACCTTCGGCTTCCCCAAGCCGGGCCTGTTCCTGGCCGACGGTCCGGAGCGGGTCGGGGTCCTGGTACCCGTCGACCTGGGATACCCGCCAGGATGCCTGGCGGCGGCCGGCCCCCGGCCGCTCGAATGGATCGGCCTCGCCGAAGCCCGGCGTGCCTTGCCCCGGCGACGCCACGACGCCCACAAGGGAAGCGCCGGACGGCTGGTCCTCGTGGCCGGCTCGGAGCGCTTCCGCGGGGCGGCCCTCCTGGCCGCCGGGGCGGCCCTCCGGAGCGGGGTCGGGATGTGCGTCGTCGCGGCTCCGGAGGGAATCGCCGAGTTCCTCGTCGGTCACCGGCCGGAAGCGATCGTCGAGGCGCTGCCCGCCGACGCGGAGGGGGGCCTCGCGGCGGAGGCCGCCGAGCGGCTGACCGAGATCCTCGCGACGGCGGACGCCGTCGCGCTCGGGCCCGGTCTGACGACGGAGGCCGGCGTTCGAGCGGTCGTCGCCGCCGCGCTCGACGTCGAGCTGCCGGCCGTCGTCGACGCCGACGCGTTGAACGTCCTGGCCGACGACCCGCGTCCCGCGCGGCGCGGCCCGCCGACCGTCCTGACTCCGCATCCCGGCGAGCTCGGCCGATGGCTGGATCGGCCGGCCGCGGACGTCGACCGGGACCGTCTGGCGGCCGCGCGCGAGGCCGCCCGGCGCTGGGAGTCGCACGTCGTCCTCAAGGGCTCGCCGACGGTGGTCGCCGCGCCGTCCGGGGAGACGGCGCTCAATCTGACCGGCGGGCCGGCCCTCGCGACGGGAGGCAGCGGCGATGTCCTGACGGGCCTCCTGGGAAGCCTTCTCGCGCAGGGTGTCGACGCGGCGACGGCCAGCCGGGCGGCGCCGTTCCTGCACGGACTGGCGGGAGACCGGGCGGCCCGGGACCGCGGCGACCGCGGAGTCCTGCCGTCGGACCTCGTGCGCGTCCTGCCGATCGTGGTGCGCGAGATCGTCGCCGGCCGCGGGGCGACGCTGATCGCCGACCTGCGCCCCGACCGGGCGGCCCTCCTGGCGGCCGAGCGCGGGGGCTCGGCGTGACACCCGGGCGCGCGCTCCGCCCCACGGTCGCCGGCGCTCTGGTGCTGGTCGCGGGATGCGCCGCGGCGGCGAGTTCCGGCGGCGGCCGGACGGCGGCGCCGATCCTGCCCACCAACCGCGCGGGCGAATGGGTGACGCTGCGCGACTTCCGTTACGTCCTGTCGGTCGCGGCGAGCGACGTGGCGGCCTACTTCGGCACGACGAGCGGTCTAGAGCGGTTCGACACCCTCCGCGGGACGTGGCTCGATCCGGTCACCGACGCGGACGGCTTGCCCGACGCGGCGGTCACGGCGCTCGTCGCCGATCCGACCAACTCGGACGTGTGGGTCGGGACGCGCCGCGGCGTGGTCCGGTTCCTGCCCTTCACCGAGGAAGTCGAGCGCGTGTTCGGACCGCTCGACGCGCCGGTCGATGCGCTCCTCCTCGATCCGCGCGCGGGGCGCGTGTGGGCGCGCGTCGGGGGGACATGGTGGAGCGGCCGCTCGGGAAGCCCGATCCTCGAGCGTTCCGATCCGCCGACCTCGCTGGCCGGGCTCGAGGCCTCGCTTCCCGTCGACCGGGTCGATCCGGCGGACCTCCCGTGGAGCGATCCGCGGATGGTCGGCGGGGCGACGGACCCGACGCGGCGCTACGCGCTGACCGAGTTGGACCGCGACCTGCGGGGCGACTGGTATGTCGGCACGTGGGGCGACAACGGGCGTCGCTGGGGGGCCGGTCGGCAGGCCTGGGAGGAGCTGTACTTCGGCCTCGCGGGGCCCGGCGGCGGGCCGATCGCGCGCTCGTCGTCGGGGTGGTGGTTCGCCCCGGCCGTCGGTGCCGGACCAGGCGTCGCCGGGTCGGCGGCCCTCGACGCGGCCGGGCTGGCCCGGCTGGGGGTGGGGTTCGGCGAGCGCGCGGCTCCGGCCCTCGCCCGCGCCGACCCGGACCTGCAGCGCTGGAGCTACGCCGAGGCGGGCGTCGAGCGGGGCCTCGACCGGGTCGAGGCCCGGTCGGCGGTGGCCTCGGGCGACACCGTGTGGCTGGCCACCGACGCCGGGCTCGTCCGCGGCACGGGACGTGAGTGGCGGACGTGGGCCACGGTCGAGGGGACGTTCCTGGGCCGGGTCACCGCCCTGGCCCTGGACGGCTCCCGGCTGTGGGTCGGCACGGAGCGCGGGCTCTACGCCTGGGATCGGGCGGCCGACACGATCGCCGGCCGCTTCCTGTCGGCGCGCCGGATCACGGGCGTGGCGGTGGCCCCGGACGTCGTCTTCGTGGGGACCGCCGCGGGTCTCTTCTCCGCCCCGCGCGCCGGCCCCGGGGCACTGCCCGACTCGGTCTCGGCGAGCTCCACCCGGGGCCGCGACGTGCGCGCGGTGGCGCTCTCCGGGGCGCGCCTGGTCGTGGCCACGGACGTCGGCCTGGAGGCGTTCGACCGGACGTCCGGCGCGTGGACCGTGCGTGCCGTCGACGGCGGTGCGTTCGCCGTCGCCCTGGACGGCAGCCAGACGTGGGCCGCCACGCGCGACGGGCTGGCTCGCTGGCGGCCGGAGACCGGCCAGTGGCGCGAGTACGGTCCCGAGGACGGCCTGGCGGGCCTGCCGGTGCGCTTCGTGTGGGCCGACGACGACGCGGTATGGGCGTCGACGGACGCCGGGACGACGCGTTTCGCGTGGCGCGCGGCGGGGGGCTTCTGAAGCGACTCGCGCGGCTCGCCGGCAGGGCGCTCGGTTTGGCCCTCGTCGTGTCGGTCGGTTGCCATCGCTCGGAGTCCACACCGTCGGACGGCCGTGCCCCGGTGCCTGCCGGGAGCGTCGCCTCGCGGGTCCCCGCCGATTCCCGGGACGCCACGCCGCCCGACTCGGGCTGGAAGACCGGGCGCGTGGAGCTGCCGCCCTCGGGCCCCGGATCGGTCCGTGTGACGGAGATCTCCCGCGGGGCCCATCCGGGATTCGATCGCGTCACCTGGCGCTTCGAGGCGGGGCGACCAGGCGTCCGGGTCGAGTGGCTCGACGCCCCGCCGCGGGCGTGCGGCTCGGGGCGCCCGGTGCGCCTGCCGGGCGCGGCCGGCCTCGAAGTGCGCCTGTCTCCCGCCGCCGCCCACGACGAGACGGGTGCGCCGAGCGTGCCCGATCCGCCGGACGCCCCACCGGGGTCCGCCCTTCGGGATCTCGTCCGGACCTGCGACTTCGAGGGCGTGGTGACGTGGGTCGTAGGGGCCGACTCGAAGGCCCCGTTCCGGGTGGCGGTCGCCGACGATCCCCCGCGGATCGCCGTCGACGTGCGGCGCGCCGAGCCGTGACGGACCGGCGCCCCCCGGTGGGCGAGTTCGAGTGGATCGCGCGCCTGGTCGAGATCCTGGGTGGCACGGCGGCGCCCGCCGGCCGGCCGGAGATCGGCGACGACGTGGCGCGGATCGCGGGTCCCGACGGGACCCAGTGGGCGTGGACCGTCGATACGCTCGTCGAGGACGTCCACTTCCGCTTCGACTGGCTCGACCCGGCCCCCGTCGGGCACCGCGCGCTCACGGCGAGCCTCAGCGACCTGGCGGCGGGCGGGGCCGGCCCGGTAGGGGCGCTGGTCGTCCTGGCTGGTCCCCCCGCGACGATCGCCGAGCGCGCCGAGGGGATCTACCGGGGGATCGGCGATCTGGCGCGGAAGAGCGGTTGCCCCATCCTGGGCGGCGACCTGTCGCGCGCGGCGGGACCCCTGCACGTGACTGCGACGGCCCTCGGTCGCGCGCCGCAGGGCGTCCTGACGCGATCCGGCGCCGAGCCGGGTGACGCGGTGTGGGTCACCGGGCGGCTGGGGGCCCCGGCGGCGGCCATCGAGCTCCTGGCCGCCGACCCCGCCGCCGGCCGGGCCCACGCGGCGTACGGCCGCCTGGCCTGGCCCGAGGCGCGGCTGGACGAGATCGCCTGGCTGCGCCAGCGCGCCCCGATCCACGCCGTGATCGACCTCTCCGACGGCCTGTCGGGGGACGCGCGCCACGTCGCCGAGCGGAGCGCCGTGCGACTCGTGCTCGAGGCGGATCGCGTGCCGATCCACCCGGCCGCTCTCGACGCCGCCGGGCCGGATCCGGCCCGGGCCCGCGCCTGGGCGCTGCACGGCGGCGAGGAATTCGAGCTCCTGCTGTGCGCGCCGGCCGGCGCCCTGGCGCCCCTGGTCGAAGAGTTCACCGCGCGCTTCGACCTGCCCTTGACGCGCATCGGGACGGTCGCCGAGGGGGCCGGTGTCGCGGCCCGTGGCGCGGACGGCGAAACGCCGCTCGAGCCGCGCTCGTGGGATCACTTCGGCTGACCGGCTTGCGCCCCGCGGTTCCACGGGATACGATTCCCTCACCCCGTCCGACAATCGTCGACTACCCTCGCCAGCCCGAGCCCCGTGAGCCGGATCGCGCGTCTGCATGCCCGTGAGATCCTCGATTCCCGCGGTCGACCGACCGTCGAGGCCGAGTGCGTGCTGGAGAGCGGGGCGCGTGGCCGGGCCGCCGTGCCGTCGGGGGCGTCGACGGGCGAGCACGAGGCGCTGGAGCTGCGCGATGGGGACCCGGCGCGCTTCGCCGGAGCCGGAGTCCGGCGCGCCGCGGAGCACGTCGACGGGGAGATCGCCGCGGCCGTACGCGGAATGGCGGCCGGGAACCAGAGGGAACTGGACGACCGCCTGATCGAGCTCGACGGGACGCCCGACAAGTCGCGTCTCGGAGCGAACGCCACCCTGGCCGTATCGATGGCCGTGGCCGCCGCCGCCGCGGAGGACGCCGGCGATCCGCTCTATCGCTCGCTGGGCGGTCCGGAGGCGGACCTCCTGCCGGTCCCCATGCTGAACATCCTGAACGGTGGGGCCCATGCCGACAACACCGTCGACATCCAGGAGTTCATGGTCGTGCCGATCGGCGCCGACTCGTTCGCCGAGGCGCTGCGCATGGGTGCCGAGACGTACGCCGCGCTGAAGCGCGGGCTGACCGGCCGCGGGCTGTCGACCGCGGTCGGCGACGAGGGCGGCTTCGCCCCCGACCTCGACTCCAACGAGACCGCCCTCGACGTCCTGGTCGAAGCCATCCAGACAGCCGGCTTCGAGCCGGGCCGCGACCTCTCGCTGGCCCTCGATGTCGCCGCCAGCGAGCTGTGGCAGGATGGCGCCTACTCCTGGAAGAAGCGTGGCGGGCCACCGATGTCCGCCGACGAGCTGGTCGAAGACTACGCCCGCTACCGGGACGGCTGGCCGATCGTGTCGATCGAGGATGGTCTGGCCGAGGACGACTGGGAAGGCTGGCGCACGCTGACCGAGCGGCTGGGTGAGCGCCTGCAGCTCGTCGGCGACGATCTTTTCGTCACCAGTACGCGGCGCCTGGAACGCGGGATCGAGGCCGGCGTGGCGAACGCCATCCTGATCAAGCTCAACCAGATCGGCACCGTCAGCGAGACGCGCGACGCGATCCGCGCCGCCCGGGACGCCGGATATCGAACCGTCATCTCGCACCGCTCGGGGGAGACGGAGGACACGTTCATCGCCGACTTCGCCGTGGCCACCTCCGCCGGCCAGATCAAGTCCGGCGCGCCGGCGCGTGGCGAGCGCACGGCGAAATACAATCAGCTGCTGCGGATCGAGGAGCATCTCGGCGGCCGGGCCCGGCTGGCGCGTCCGTTCGGGGAGACGCCGTGACGCCGCGCCGGCTCGTCGACCGGCGCCAGCGGCGACGCCAGAAGCTGGCCTTCTGGGGACTGGTCGGACTGTTCGTGGCGTATCTCCTGTTGATCGGCGACCACCGTCCGCACCACCTCGCGCTGCTGTGGCTGGAGGAGCAGCGCACGCACGAGGACATGGCTCGCTCGAAGGCCGAGAACGATTCCCTGAGAGAGCGCCGGCGACGTCTCGAGAAGAACGCCTTCGCGCTCGAGAGCCTGGCTCGGGACAAGGGGATGGTCCGGCCGGGCGACGTGGTGTATCGCATCGTCCCCGTTCCGCCCGGCTTCCGCACGACCCCCGCTGACTCGGCCGCGTCGGCCCGCGCTGGCGCGGCCGCCGACTCGACGGGCGTCCCCTGAGGTGCCCGCGGCGGGTTGACACGCCTCTTCGGGGCGGATAATTTCGTTCCCACATCGCGGGGTGGAGCAGTCTGGTAGCTCGTTGGGCTCATAACCCAAAGGTCGCGGGTTCAAATCCCGCCCCCGCT
>CAZCZH010000116.1:0-8231 GCA_964502985.1 uncultured Gemmatimonadales bacterium | reverse complement strand
TAGGTTTTCTAGGCCATTGTCATCTTTGATCCCGTTCTTATGATGTACCGTCTCGTTTGGCAAGAGATACCTCCCCAAATGCTCTTCCATTACTAAGCGATGTTCAAATTCATATCCGTTTTTAGCGTTCGGGTGATCTGTGCGGCGCAACATAATATACCCAGATGAAAGAGTAATTTTCCCACCCTTCCATAGCCAATGATTTTCTCCTGTGGCACGATTCCTTGGTATGGTCGCCAATGAGCACGGCTGGGCTGGTCACAAGCAGGGCATCGACGAGACCGTGGAGGAGGAGACCGTCGAAGAGGCGGCCGAGGCCGCCAGCGAGGCGTAGCGTACCGAATCGCGAGGCGGGATCCGATCCCGCCCGCGCACGTCGAGAGCAGGGGGCACCCCTGCTCTTCGTGTTTATTCCACCGACGAACGAGCCATGAATCTGCTGCCACGCATCGAACAAGTCCGCGCGCGTCACGCCGAGCTCGAGGAGGAGCTCGCTCGACCGGAAACCAGTCAGCAACCGGAGCGCTTGCGCGACCTGGCTCGTGAGCACAGCCGGCTCGGGCCCGTGCTGGACGCAGCCCGGCGCTGGGAGTCCGTGCGCCGGCGGCTGGCCGAGGACCGGCTGATGCTGGAGGATCCGGCCGACCCGGACCTGCGCGAGCTGGCTCGTGCGGAGGTGCCGGAGCTGGAAGCCGAGATGGAGGCGCTCGAAGGGGAGCTCAAGCGGCTCCTGGCGCCGCGCGACCCGCTCGACGACAACGACGCCGTGCTCGAGATCCGCGCCGGGACGGGCGGGGACGAGGCGGCGCTGTTCGCGGCGGATCTGTTTCGCATGTACGCGCGATACGCAGAGGGCCGTGGTTGGCGCATCGAGCCGATCGACGTGTCTCACTCGGATGCCGGTGGCCTGCGCGAGGTGATCGCCATGGTCCACGGAGAGGGGGCATACGGGATCCTCAAGCACGAGAGCGGCGTGCACCGCGTACAGCGGGTCCCGGCCACCGAATCCCAGGGAAGGATCCACACCTCGGCGGCCACCGTCGCCGTCCTGCCCGAGGCCGAAGACGTGGACGTGGAACTCGACGAAGCCGATCTCAAGATCGACGTGTTCCGCTCCTCGGGGCCCGGTGGCCAGAGCGTCAACACGACGGACTCCGCCGTCCGCGTGACCCACCTGCCGTCGGGTCTCGTCGTCCAGTGCCAGGACGAGAAGAGCCAGCACAAGAACAAGGCGAAGGCGTTGAAGGTGCTGCGCAGCCGGCTGCTCGACATGAAGATCGCAGAGCAGCAAGCGGAGCGGGCCCAGGCCCGCAAGTCGCAGGTCGGTTCGGGCGACCGCAGCGCCAAGATCCGGACCTATAACTTCCCTCAGGGACGAGTGACCGATCATCGCGTCAACCTGACGCTGCACCGGCTGGACGACGTCCTGGCCGGCGACCTCGACGAGCTGGTGGAGGCCCTGGCACTGGCCGAGCAGGCCGAGAAGATCGCCGGATGAGACGCTCGGGCGCCGTGCGCTCGCGCGAGGCCGCGACGATCGGCGGGCTGCTCGCCACCGCGGAGAAGCGTCTCGCCGCGCTCGACGTCGAGTTTCCCGACGCGAGCGCGCTCTGGCTCCTGTCGCACGTGCTGGGCCGGGAGGACGACCCCGACGCGCTCGAAGACGAGTCCCGGACGGTCGTCTCGGAGGACGACGAGGCGCGCTTCTGGAAGCTGGTCGACCGGCGCATGACGCACGAGCCGTACCAGTACATCGTCGGGGTCGCCGATTTCCGCGACGAGCTGATGGCCGTGGAGCACGGCGTGTTCCTGCCGCGCCTGCAGAGCGAGCGGTTGTGCGACGAGGTCGAGAATTGGGCCGCGGAGCGCCGGACGCCCTCGGGCGGCTGGCGGGTCGCGGACCTGGGCACGGGATGCGGCGCCATCGCCGTCTCGCTGGCCCTGGGCCCGCTCGCGCCGAGCCGCGTGCTGGCGGTCGACGTGGCGCCGAACGCCCTCGCGCTGGCGCGGCGCAACGCCCGGCGCCACGGCGTGGCGGACCGCGTGTCGGTAGTGGCCTCGGACTGGCTTTCAGCCATCCGTCCGGCTCCGGTCCTGGACGTGGTGTGCGCCGTGCCTCCGTATCTCAATCCCGGCGAAGAGGAGTGGCTGTCCGAGGAGAGCTTGCGCTGGGAGCCGCTGGAGACGTTCTTCGGCGAACCCAGCGGAGACGCCCTTCTCGAGCGTATCGTCGACCAGGCAACGGCGCGCCTCCGGCCGGGTGGTCTGCTGGCGTGCCAGCTCGAGGACCGGCAGGCGGGACTTCTGGAGGAGTGGCTCAACGGCGATCCCGATCATCCCCTGACGGTCGAGTGGATCCTGATCGACGAGGATGGCGAGGCGGAAGCGATCCTGGCCGTCCGCGACTGACGCGCGTGGCCGAGCGCTGGACGGTCCTGTCGATCCTCCGGACGACGACGGAGTTCCTCACGGAGCGTGGCGTGAGCGAGCCGCGCCTGTCGGCGGAGGTTCTCCTGGCCGACGTTCTCGACTGCCGCAGACTCGATCTGTACCTTTCGTTCGATCGACCGCTCGAGACGGCGGAGCTCGACGCGTATCGCGAGCGCGTCCGGCGGCGGATGTCCGGCGAGCCGGTGCAGTACATCACCGGGATGGCCGGGTTCCGGGGCCTCGACCTGAGCGTCGACCGTCGGGTCCTGATCCCGCGTCCGGAGACGGAGCTGCTGGTCGGTGAGGTCCTGACGTGGGCCCGCGCGGAAGCCGCGCGTGGACACGTGCCGGGCGGCGGGTGGCGGATCGTGGACCTGGGTACGGGCTCGGGCGCGATCGCCTGCGCGCTGGCCGTCGAGCTCGAGGACCTGGCGTGGGTCGTCGGGACGGACGCCTCGCAGGAGGCGCTGGCCGTGGCGCGGGCCAACGCCCGCCGCGTGGGCGCCGTTCGCACGCGCTGGTTGGCGGCGGACGGCCTCGAGGCGTTCACCCCGCGGGGCGGGTTCGACGTGGTGGTGTCCAATCCCCCGTACGTGCGCCAGGCCGAGCGCGGCACGCTCCCTCCGGAGGTCCGGGACTGGGAGCCGCCGGCGGCCCTGTTCGCCGGGCCCGACGGCTCCGAGATGCTGGAGCGTATCGTGGACGCCGCCGGGCGCCACCTGCGCCAGGGTGGCCTGCTGGCGCTCGAGGTCGGAGAGGGGCAGGCGGCGGCCGTGCGCGGCCGGATCGAGGACGCGCCCCATCTGCAGGTTCTGTCCACCTTTCGCGACCACGCCGGAATCGAGCGCGGGGTCCTGGCCCTCGCCGCCGACCGCTGACCCGGAGCCCGCATGGAGCACTTCATCGTCGAAGGCGGCCAGCGCATCCGGGGAGAGATGCGTCCGGCGGGCAACAAGAACGAGGCCCTGCCGTGCCTCGCGGCTTGCGTGCTGGCCGATCGCCCCGTCACGCTGGAGAACGTCCCCGACGTCACCGACGTGGCGACGATGGTGGCCCTGTTGCGCGACCTCGGCGGCGATGTCGAGCGTCGGGACGCGCACACGCTCGTCGTCGGCCCGCCGGGCGACGGCTGTCCGGAGTTCGGGCCTGCGCGAAGCATCCGCGGGTCGTTCCTGCTCGCCGGGCCGCTGCTCGCCCGGCGCCGGGAGGTCCACCTGCCCGCCCCCGGCGGCGACCGCATAGGGCGCCGGCGCCTGGACACGCACCTGCTCGCGTTCGAGGCGCTCGGGGCGCACGTCGAGATCGGCGAGCGCGAGTACGTCCTGCGCGCGCCGGACGGGCTCCACGGGGCCGATCTGTTCCTCGACGAAGCCAGCGTGATGGGGACCGAGAACGCCCTCATGGCGGCGGTCGGGGCGCGCGGCTCGACGACGATCTCGAACGCCGCGTCGGAGCCCCACGTGCAGGGACTGTGTCGCATGCTGACCGGGATGGGAGCCACGATCCACGGGATCGGCACAAACCGGCTCGAGATCGAGGGCCAGGCGACGCTGGGGGCCGTCCGGCATCGCCTCACGCCGGACCACATCGAGGTCGGATCGTTCATCGGGCTGGCCGCGGCCACGAGAGGGGACCTGACGATCCGCGGCGCGGGCGTCGGCAATCTGCGCATGATCCGCCTCGGCTTCGAGAGGCTCGGGGTGACGATCGAGGTCGACGGGGACGACGTGCGGGTGCCCGGCGAGCAGGAGCTGCGTGTCGTCGACGAAGCGGACGGGGCGGTGCCCAAGCTGGACGATGCGCCATGGCCCGGCTTCCCGGCGGACCTCACGTCGATCATGGTCGTCCTGGCGACGCAGGCTCGCGGCACGATCCTGATCCACGAGAAGATGTTCGAGAGCCGGCTGTTCTTCGTCGACCGGCTGCAGACGATGGGCGCCAGGATCATCCTGTGCGATCCGCATCGCGTGGTGGTCAGCGGACCGACGCCGCTCGTCGGGGCGCGCATCTCGAGCCCCGACATCCGGGCCGGCATGGCGCTGCTCATCGCGGCGCTCACGGCGCGCGGCGAGTCGATCATCCAGAACGTCGCCCAGATCGATCGCGGCTACGAGCGGATCGACGGCCGACTGCGCGAGCTGGGAGCGCGGATCCGACGGGAGACGGAGTGAATCGCGCCGGGGCCACGCCGCACAGTCGCCCGGGCGGAATCCTGTATCTGGTCGGCACGCCGATCGGCAACCGGGAGGATCTGGCGCCCAGGGCCCGGCGAGTCCTCGAGGGCGTCGACGTCGTGGCCTGCGAGGACACGCGCGTCGCGCGCACGTTGTTCGGCTGGCTCGGGCTCGAAGTCCCGCAGCTGGTGGCGTACCACGAGCACAACGTGGAGCGGGCCCTGCCGGTCGTGCTCGCGCGGCTGGCGGCCGGGAACGCCGTGGCCCTGGTGTCGGACGCCGGCATGCCGGCCCTCCAGGATCCCGGCTACCGCCTGGTCCGCGCGGCGCGTGAGAGGGACCTGCGAGTCGTCCCGATTCCGGGTCCGACGGCGGCCCTTCTGGCCCTGGCCGCGAGCGGGCTCCCGACGGATCGGTTCACGTTTCTCGGCTTCGCCCCCCGACGCGGGCGCGAAGCGTGGTGGGACGCGGCGCTGCGGCGCGGGGAGACGCTGCTCGTCTACGAGGCCCCGACGCGCGCCGCGGGGACGCTGGCCAGGATCGCCGACCATGCGCCCGAGCGCCCGGTCTGCCTGGCGCGCGAGCTGACCAAGCTCCACGAGGAGTTCGTCAGCGGCACCGCGCGGGAGGTGGCCGAGGAGCTCGCCGGACGCTCGACGGTTCGGGGCGAGTGCGTGCTGGTGGTGGCCGGATGCCCCGAGTCGACGGGATCGGACGCCGTCGAGTGGCGCGCTGCGCTGGCCGCCATCGGGGAGACCCGCGCCGGGCGGGCGCTGTCGGCCCGCGACCGGGTCGAGCTGCTGGCGTGCGTCTATCCGGGCGAGCGCAATGCGATCTATCGCGCAGTCCACGAGAAGCGGGCGTGAGACGCGCGCGGCTCCGGGCCGGCTCGCTCGGCGTGGCCCTGCTCGGGCTGTGGACCGTGTCCGTCCCGGCCCGCGGCCAGGGGCTCGGTGGTCGGGCCACGACGCCCCCCGACACTCCGGTCACCATCGCCCGCCTGCGCTACGGTCCGGGTGACTGGTACGGCAATCCCAGCTCGCTGCCGAACCTGCTGCGCTTCCTCCACGAACGGCTGGGCTTCCCGACCTCCGACCGCGAGGCGGTCGTGTCGGCGACGGACCCCGAGCTGGCGCGCTACCCGCTCCTGTACCTGACCGGTCACGGGGAGATCCGGCTGACCGAGGAGGAGGTCGCCGCTCTGCGGTCGTACCTCGAGTCGGGCGGGATGCTCCACGCCGACGACAACTTCGGCATCGACTCGAGCCTGCGCCGGGAGATCAGGCGCCTGTTCCCGGACGATCCCCTCGTGGAGCTGCCCCGCGATCACCCCATCTACCACATGGCGTACGACTTTCCGGACGGAATCCCGAAAGTGCACGAGCACGCCGGAGGGCCCCCGCACGGCTACGGGGTGTACCACGATGGGCGTCTGGTGGTGTTCTATTCGTTCAACACCGATCTGGGGGACGGGTGGGAGGACCCCCGGGTGCACCACGATCCGGAGCCGATTCGCCAGGCGGCCCTTCGGATGGGAGCCAACGTGTTCGTCTATGCCGTCACGCACTGAGCGGAGGTTTAGCAAAGGCTCCACGGGCATCCGCGGGGCGAGAGTTCATGCATTTTGACTCCTGATACGGGCTAACGTAGGTTTTCAGCATGAGATAGGCGGATCATGGCCGAGCGCCGGACGAAAATCAGCACGAAGCTGATCGCGACTTTCATCCTGCTGGTGACGACTCTCGTCGTGGCCAGCGCGCTGGTGTGGTATCGGGTCGCCACGGGGCACGTCCGGCGCGAGATGGAGAATCGGCTGCTGGCCATCGCCCAGGCCGGGGGCCTGGTCTTCGACCCCACCTTGACCACGGCCCTGGTCAACGACTACGGACCGCTGACGCGGGGTCTCGCCCAGGACCAGCTCCGCGAGATCCAGACCACCCTCGGCGTCCGCGAGGCGTACGTCTTCGATCGCCGGCACCGCATCCTGGCCACCACTGACACGCTGGGCATGGACGTCGGCGCCGAGGCCCCCGGACTGGAGAACTACGCCGGCGAGATCGATCACGCGTTCGCCGGCGAAGCGGTCGTTTCGGTGCCGTTTCGCGACCAGCGGGGGAACGTGTACCAGACGGCGCTCGCGCCGCTGCGCGGGTGTTCGGATCCGGAGTGCGTCCGCCAGCCCGTGCTGGCCGTGCTGGGGGTCGACCTGCCGGTGGGCTTCCTCGAGGTGTTCCGCGATTTCCGCCGCTTGACCATCGTCCTCACGCTGGTCGGAGTCCTGCTGACGGTTCTCGTGGGCGTCGTATTCGCCCGCACCCTGTCGCGACCGATCGGGCACCTGGTCTCGAGCGCCGAGCGCATGGAGCGCGGGGAGCTCAGTGAGCCGGTCGAGGTCGAGACGCGGGACGAGATCGGGTACCTGGGTCACGCGCTGGAGAACATGCGCCGCGGCATCGTGCGCCGCGACCGGCATCTGCGGACGATGCTCGCCGGCGTAGCCCACGAGATCCGCAATCCGCTGGGTGGGATCGAAATCTTCGCCGGTCTGCTGCGCGACGAGCTGGACGAAGAAGACGGACGCCGCTCGCACCTCGAGAAGATCATCCGCGAGGTCCAGCACCTGAAGACGATCATCAACGAGTTTCTGATCTACGCCCGGCCCCGTCAGGCGGCGCTCGAGCCGTTCGTCCTGCGCGAGGTCCTCGACGACGCCCTGTTCTTGCTGGCCGCCGACGCCGAGGCACGCCGACTGGACGTCGTCGTCGAGCTGGTCGATCCGGATCTCACCGTGTTCGCCGACGTAGAGCAGATAAAGCGCGCGTTGCTGAACCTCGTCAAGAACGCCATCCAGGCATCGCCCCAGGGTGGTCGGATCGAGGTGCGCGCGCAGCAGATCCACGGCAAGGCGCGGATCCTGGTCAAGGACTTCGGCCCCGGCATCCACCCCGATCACCTGAAGCAGATCTTCGATCCGTTCTTCACGACCAAGGGCGCCGGGGCCGGCCTGGGGCTGTCGATCGTGCGCTCGATCATCGAGGAGAACGACGGGGAGATCTGGGTCGAGAGCGTGCTGGGAGAGAAGACGATCTTCTTCATCGTGTTGCCCACCGCCGGATCGGACGCGGGGCGCTTTCGCGCATCCGCCACGACGGCGCGGGCCGCGACCGGATAGGAGGGAACGGTGGCTCGCATCGTCGTCGTCGAGGACAACCCGACCATGCGCGAGGGACTGGAGCAGATGTTGAGCCGGGGCGGACACGATGTCGTGAGCGCGCCCGACGGGAAGGCCGCCCTCTCGGCCTGCCGCGAACGCGAGACGGACCTCGTGATCACCGACTACAAGATGGACGGCATGACGGGGGTCGAGCTCCTCGACATGCTGCGCAAGCAGTCCTTCCCGGGCGATCCCGAGGTCATGCTCATCACGGCCTACGGCACGATCGACATCGCCGTCGAGGCGATGAAGCACGGCGCCGTCGACTTCATCACCAAGCCGTTCGACACCGACGAGTTCCGACTGAAGGTGCGGAAGGCGCTCGAGACGCGGGACCTGCGCCGGGAACGGGACGCGTTCAAGGCCGAGACCGAATACCTCCGCGAGGAGGTCGAGCACCACTTCGGCGAGAT
>CAZCZH010000115.1:5559-8254 GCA_964502985.1 uncultured Gemmatimonadales bacterium | reverse complement strand
CCGACGCTGGAATCGCGAGCTGGCCGGCGAGCGCGAGCCGCAATACGTCCAGCTGACGGTCGTCGCGTCCAGCGCGCAGCGGGTGGAGGAGGTGGCGGCGAAGATCGAAGCCCTCGGCTACTCGGTGACCAGCGGGCGCGAGGTGGCCCAGCGGATCCGGACCCTGACCCGCGTCCTGAGCGTGGCGTTCGGCCTGATCGGCACGATCGTCCTGGCCGTAGCCGGCCTGGGGATCGCCAACGCGCTGCTGCTGTCGGTCATGGAGCGGCGCTTCGAGATCGGCGTCTTCCGCTCGGTCGGCGCCACGCGCGGCGACATCCGGCTCTTGTTCGTGTGCGAGGCGGCGCTGATCGGCGTCGGCGGAGCGGCGCTCGGGGTCGGCCTGGCCGTCGCCGCGGCCCGGGCGGCCGACTGGGCCCTGGGCCGAGCCCTGCCGGCGCTTCCCTTCCTGCCGGCCTCGTTCTTCCTGCTGTCGTGGCCGATCCTCCTGACGGGCCTTAGTTTGGGGGTCCTGGTGAGCGTCCTGGCGGCGGTTCCCCCCGCGCACCGAGCGGCGCGTCTCGACCCGGCCCGCGTCCTCAAGACCGGATAGAGTGGGGATTCGATGAGCGAGCAGAAGACAGCGCGCGCCGCGCGCGCGTCCGCCCGAGCCATCGCCGCTCGCTACGAGAAGGTCGACATCCGGACCGAACCCTTGTCCAGGCTGTGCGACCTGCTCCCCGGAACCCCGGATCCGCTCGAGGAAGCGGATCGGGAGAATCTCATCGGACGCGAGGAGTGGGAGTCGCTCGACACGCGCCGGCGGAACCAGACCGTCGGCTTCCTGCGTCGCGACCACCTGCGCAGCCGCCACCAGGTCCAGCCGCCACGCCTGTTCCTGCGGGGCCTCCGCGATCCGTTCCTCGACAAGGCCCACGCCAAAGTGGTCAAGGATCCCAAAATCGTGTTCCGCTACCGCGACGCGCCGATGGCCGCGCTGACGGGACGCAACACGCTGAGCGTGGAGCCCCTGCTGGCGCTCGTGCCGCGGCTCAAGTCGACCCCCACGGCGGATCTGCCCGTGATCCTCAACTCGCGGCTGTTCCACTTCTACTACGTGCACTACCACGGCAAGCCGACGGGGAAGGACGCGTTGCCCGCGGAGGCGCGGCTGGAGGGGTTCGAGGTCCCCATGCTGACGAAGAAGACGGGCGGCCCGTTCCGCGAGGCGCGCGACGAGATCTTCGACCTGGCGCGTCGCAACTCCGAGCGCCTGGCGGCGATGGATCACGTCCAGCGGCTGGCCGAGGAGGGACGGATTCCCCTCGTCCCGCTGGCCCGCACCGAGGGCATCATCCGCGAGATCAACGTGCCGCGGGCCCTCGGCGAGGTGGCCGACGTCAAGCGTCGCGGGCCCGTCGTCATCTTCCGCCGCGGCTCGACGATCGTCACCACGACGGAAGAGGCCGCGACGTATCTCGAGCTGTGGCTCCAGCAGCGCTTCGACCGCTTGCGCGGCATGAACAAGGATCAGCTGGAGGAGTACATCAAGCTTCCGGCGACGACTGCCCATGTCGTCATGACGCTCCAGCGGCGGACCAAGATCGAGAACGAGGTCGAGAAGGCCCAGACGAAGATCGACGACCTGCAGCGCCAGGCCGAGGATCATCTGTACGACCTGTACGGCCTGACGGAGGCCGAGCGCGAGTTCCTCCGCGCGAACTGGTCCTGACCCGATGAGCGAGCGACCGCTGACCCTCGGGATCGAGGAGGAGTACCAGCTCTGCGACCCCCAGACGGGCGACCTCGTGCCGGCCGTCGAGGAGCTGCTGGCGGCGGCGTCGCCCGGGCTGCGCGACAAGCTGGGCTACGAGCTCCTGCACAGCGTTCTCGAAGCCGATTCGCCGACGACCGCAACGGTCGACGACGCGCTGGCCGCCATGCGCGAGCTGCGCTGCGCGATCCTCGACCTGGCCGCCGGGCACGGCGTCGCGCTGGGGATCGGAGGCGTGCACCCGTTCGCCCGCTGGCAGGACCAGGGCTTCGTCGACACCCCGGGTTACCAATGGGTCGGCCGTCAACTGCGATATCTGGCCCGGCGCAACCTGTCGTTCGGGCTTCACATCCACGTCGGCGTCGCCGACGTGGACGCCCGCGTGTACGTCGCCAACCAGTTCCGTCGCTGGTGCGCTCCCTTGCTGTCGCTGTCGGCCAACGCCCCGTTCTTCGAGGGCGCCGACACGGGCTTCGAGACGATCCGCATGCATGTCTTCGGTTCGTTCCCGCGAACCGGATACGCGCCCCGGTTCCGCGACTGGGCGCACTACATGGAGGTCATCGGCCACCTGACGGACTCGGGGGCCATCACGGCGCCGCGACAGGTGTGGTGGAACGTGCGGCCGCACGTGGCCTACGGGACGGTCGAGCTGCGCATGCTGGACATGCAGATCGATCTCGAGCGGACGCGGACTTTCGTCGCCCTGGCGCAGGCGCTCGTAGCGGGGCTGCTGGACGACCGCGATCGCGGGCGGCCCGAATGGGAGCTCGAGCCGGCGTATCTGGCCGACGGCTGGTTCAAGGCGCAGCGCTTCGGCTGGGACGAGCCGATCGCCCATCCGATCACGGGCCGAACCATCACCCTGCGGAACGAGATCGAGGCCCTGCGCGAGGCCGCGCGGCCGTGGGCCGAGGAGCTCGGCACGACGGCCGCCGCGAT
>CAZCZH010000115.1:0-5549 GCA_964502985.1 uncultured Gemmatimonadales bacterium | reverse complement strand
GACGGGGTCGACCGGATCCTCGCGACGGGGACCGAGTCCGCCTGGCAGCGGTCCACGTGGCGCGCGGCCGGGCGGGACCTGTCCGCGCTCCAGCGGCGCGTGTTCGAGCGCGTCCGGGAGAGCCCGCGCTGCGAGGATCTCGCCCACCACGGAGCGTCCGGCGTCGCGTGAACGGGAATAAAACCCGTCGCCGGGCGGTCTTCGGAAGACATGGGCGACGTGTCCGAGGCTGACTGCGCGATCGTCCTCGCGCGCGGGGACGCCTGGCTCCACGGCGAGCTGTCCGAAGGCGCGACGCGGGCCATCGAGGCCCACCTGGCGGAGTGCCCGCCCTGCGCGCGGGCCCTCGCCGGCCAGCGTCGCTTCCTGGATCGCATGGCCGAGGCCGGACGCGAGCCCGCGCCGGAGTGTCTGCGCAGACGCGTGGCGACGATCCTCGCCTCGTCGGCCGACGAGGAGGAGTCGCGCGTCATCCGCTCCCACGTCACCGGATCGCCCGCGCCGGTCCGGCGCCGGATCCCGTCGCTGCCGCTGGCCGCCGCGGCGGTCCTCCTCACGCTCCTCGCCGTGGCTCGCCCGTGGCGCGAGCCGGCCGCCTTCCCGGCGCGCAGCTTCGCCGCCGACCACGCGCTGCACGCCGAGAGCGCCCCGTCGGCGATGCCGTTCCCGGCCGGGGCGCGCGTCCCCCCACCTCCGCACCTCGCGGGTCGGAGCCCGCTCGGCCTCAGCCACTGCGTGATCGACGGCGCGGACTACGCGCACTACGTGTATTCGATCGGCGGGGAGACGGTGTCGGCGTTCGTCCCGCTCGGCCGGGCGCTGCCGTCCGGTACGCGGATCGTGCGGGTCGTCGAGGCGACGGTCGTCGAGGTCGGGGGTCGCGAGGGGTCGACGGGGGCCGTGCTGGTGGCGGATGGATTCTCCGGGCGGACCCTGGCCGGTCTCTACGAGCCGGCCTAGCGCCATGGCTCGGAAGTCCAAGATCCCCGCCTCGGCCCGCGCGCGCGTCGATGAGCTAAGGCGGGAGATCGAGGAGCACAACGTCCACTACTACGTCGAGGACGCGCCGGTCGTCACCGACGCCGAGTACGATGCGCTGATGCGCGAGCTGGTGGAACTCGAGGAGGCGTACCCCGGGCTCGTCAGGCCAGACTCGCCGACCCGCCGCGTGGGGGGCCGGCCCCTCGAAGCGTTCCCCCGCGCCCCCCACGACGTGCCCATGCTGTCGCTCGACAACGCCTACGGCGAGGACGAGCTGAGGGCCTGGTTCGAGCGCGTCCAGCGCGGCCTCGAGGCCGAAGAGCCACCGCCCGTCGTCGCCGAGCTCAAGATCGACGGGCTGTCGATCTCGCTGACCTACGAGGACGGCGTGCTGACGCGGGGCGCGACGCGCGGCGACGGCACGACGGGGGAGGACGTGACCGTCAACCTGCGCACAGTGCGCGAGATCCCGCTGCGGATCGACGATCGGCGCCCGCCCGAGCGGTTCGTCGTACGGGGCGAGGTCTATATGACCCGGACGGGCCTTGAGCGATTGAACGCCGCCCGCCTCGCGGCCGAGGAGCCGCCGTTCGCCAATCCGCGCAATGCCGCCGCGGGCTCCGTGCGCCAGCTCGACTCGCGGGTGACGGCTGCCCGCCCGCTGCGGTTCTTCGCCTACACGCTGCTCGGAGCCGAGGGGCCACAGTCCCAGGCCGCCGCGCTCGAGCGGCTCGCCGCGTGGGGTTTCCCGGTGAACCCCGAGTGGCGCCAGCTGGAGGGCGTGGAGGCGGTCGTGGCGCACTGCGAGGCGTGGCAGGAGCGGCGCCACGAGCTGGACTACGAAATCGACGGCGTCGTCGTCAAGGTCGACGGCTTCGACCTCCAAGCCGACCTCGGCACGACGGCCAAGCACCCGCGCTGGGCGGTCGCGTTCAAGTTCCCCGCCGAGGAGGCGACGTCCGTCGTCGAGGACATCATGGTGACCGTCGGGCGGACCGGGAAGCTGACCCCGACGGCCGTCCTCGAGCCCGTCGAGATCGGCGGCGTGACGGTCCAGATGGCCGGGCTGCACAACGCCGACGAGGTGGCGCGCAAGGACGTGCGGATCGGCGACACGGTCGTCGTGGCGCGGGGTGGCGAGGTGATCCCGCAGATCGTGCGCGTCGTGCCCGAGAAGCGACCGGCCGGGGCGAAGCGCTTCCGCATGCCGCGGAAGTGCCCGGTGTGCGGCGCCGAGGTGGTGCGGCTGGAGGGCGAGGTCGCGCACCGCTGCACCAACGTCTCGTGCCCGTCCCAGCTGCGCGAGAAGATTCTCCACTGGGGCGGGCGCGGGGCGATGGACGTCGACGGGCTGGGCGAGGTCCTGGCGAGCCAGCTCGTCGAGCGCGGGCTCGTGCACGACCT
This sequence comes from uncultured Gemmatimonadales bacterium, assembly GCA_964502985.1. Classification (GTDB taxonomy): domain Bacteria; phylum Gemmatimonadota; class Gemmatimonadetes; order JACCXV01; family JAHWKZ01; genus CAZCZH01. The sequence goes on along the minus strand of CAZCZH010000115.1, from coordinate 3,164 downwards.
GGCCGATCTGTACGAGCTCGACCACGACACGTTGATCGGCCTCGAGCGGATGGGCGAGCTGTCGGCGGCCAACCTGCTGGCCGCCCTCGAACGCTCCAAGGCGCGCGGCTTCCGTCGCGCCCTGTACGGCCTCGGGATCCGCTACGTGGGCTCGACCGTCGCCGAGATCCTGGCCGCCGCGTTCGGTTCGGTCGACGAGCTGGCCGAGGCCGGCGAGGAGGAGCTGACGGAGGTCGACGGGGTCGGTCCCGTCGTGGCCGGCGCCGTGCGCGCGTTCTTCGACCGGCGCCAGAATCGTGAGGTCGTGCGCCGGCTCCAGGAGCACGGGGTCGACTTCACGCGACACGGCGCTCCGATGGAGCGCGGCGGCCCGCTGGCGGGCAAGACGTTCGTCCTGACGGGCTCGCTGGAGGGCTGGAGCCGACCGCAGGCCACAGCCGATATCGAATCCCGCGGCGGGAGGGTCACCGGCTCCGTATCGGGGAAGACCGATTGGGTCGTGGCCGGGGCGGATCCCGGTTCCAAGCTCGACAAGGCGCGCGAGCTCGGGGTCGAGGTGCTGGACGAGGCCGCCTTCCGCGACCTGCTCGCCCGCACGTGATTCGGCCAGCCCGGCCGTCGCATGACGGTCGGGGACGGGCGAGCCTATATTCGGCCTCATGAGCGAGCGGAACGCACCCGACGGAGGCTCGGAGATCGAGATCGAGGAGCCCGGCTCGGGCGCCGGGCGATCCGAGGCCGGCGGGTCGAAGCCCGGCCCCGGGAACGCCTCGGCCACGGACGACGCCGTGGCCACGCTGGAGAACGAGCTGCAGGGTGAGATCCAGGCCCTGCAGGACCGCTTCCTGCGACTGCAGGCCGAGTTCGACAACTACCGCAAGCGCGAGGCGCGCGAGCGGGCCGCCGCGTGGGCCCGGGCCAAGGCCGACCTGGCGCAGAAGCTCCTGTCGGCCATCGACGACCTGCAGCGTGTGGCCCACTTCGACCCCCAGAACGTCACGGCGAGCGCCGTGCTGGAGGGCGTCGGCCTCGTCGAGCGCAAGCTCCTCGACACGCTGGAGCGCGAGGGGTTGACGCGCGTCGGCGAGGTCGGCGAGGCGTTCGACCCCAACCTCCACGAGGCGATCGGCATCCTGCCCGCCCCGTCGCCCGAACAGGACGACCACGTGGCGGCCGTGGCGATTCCCGGCTATCGCTTCGGCGAGCAGCTTCTCCGGCCCGCGCAGGTGCAGGTCTACCGACACGCCGACACGGGCTGATCGCGCGTGCCGGCGAAGGACTACTACCAGGTCCTCGGCGTGCCCGAAGACGCCGACGAGAGCGCGATCAAGAAGACCTACCGCAAGCTCGCCCGCCGCTACCATCCGGACGCCAACCCGGACGATCCTTCCGCCGAGGAGCGGTTCAAGGAGATCTCCGAGGCGTACCAGGTCCTGTCTGATCCCGAGAAGCGTCGGCAGTACGACCGGATGCGCAAGGCCGGGGCCGGAGCGTACGGGTTCGGTGGCGGCCGCGGCGCGCCGAGCGGCGCGACGGGCGGCTGGCAGACGATCGATCTCGAGGACCTGGGCGACCTCGGCGGGTCGTTCGGCGGGGGCTCGTTCAGCGACCTGTTCGCCTCGATCTTCGGCCAGCGGGCGCGCGGCCAGCGGAGCTCCGCGCCCAAGCCCCAGCGGGGCGCCGACCGGCAGGTCGACGTGCGCGTGTCATTCGAGATCGCGGCGCGCGGCGGGCAGATCACGGTCACGGTGCCGCTCGAGGAGACGTGCCCGCGGTGCGACGGGACGGGCGCCGAGCCCGGCACGCCGGTCGAGACGTGCCCGCAATGCGGCGGCACGGGCCAGGTGTCGTTGATTCAGGGCGGGTTCGCCGTTCAGCGGCCGTGTCCGCGCTGTTTCGGCCGCGGCACGCTGGTCGAGACGCCGTGCGGGGAGTGCCGGGGCGAGGGGAGCGTGGCCCGGCGCAAGAAGATCCGCGTCCGGATCCCGGCCGGGACCGAGGACGGCGACCGGATCCGGCTGCGCGGCAAGGGCGAGCCGGGGACGGCGGGCGCCCCGCCCGGCGACCTGTTCCTGACGGTGCGCGTCAAGCCCGACCGGTTCTTCCGCCGCGACGGGCTGGACGTCACCTGCCGGGTGCCGATCAACATCGCCCAGGCCATGCTCGGGACGAAGGTACGAGTTCGTACCATTCAGGGTGGCAAGGTCGAGGTCAAGGTGCCGGCCGGCACCCAGAGCGGGACGATGCTGCGGCTCAAGGGGCAGGGGATCCGCAAGGACGGCGAGGTCGGCGACCAGTACGTCGAGATCGAGATCACGGTGCCCGACGCGAGCCAGCTCAGCGACGAGGAGCGCGCGCTGGTCGAGGAGCTGGCCCACAAGGGGTCGGGCTCGAAGTGACCGCGCGAGGAGCGGCCGCCGGCCGCTGAAGCGAAGACGGGCCGGCGCTCGACCGGCCCGCCCGCGAATCGCCAGGCTCGGGGTCGCTCAGCCGGCGGCCTTCAGCCGCTTCGCCACGGCGTCCCAGTCGACCACGTTCCACCACGCGCCGACGTAGTCGCCGCGCTTGTTCTGGTATTTCAGGTAGTAGGCGTGCTCCCACACGTCGAGCCCGAGGAGCGGCGTCTTGCCCTCCATGTACGGGCTGTCCTGGTTGGCCGTCGAGTAGATCTCGAGGTCGCCGGTCGGACCCTTGGCGAGCCACGCCCAGCCGCTGCCGAAGCGCCCCGTCGCGGCGCCCGAGAACTTCTCCTTGAAGTCGCCGAAGCCGCCGAACGCGTCGTCGATCGCGTCGCCCAGCTCGCCCGACGGCTCGCCGCCCCCGTCGGGGGACATGCTGGGCCAGAACAGGGAATGGTTGGCGTGGCCGCCGCCGTTGTTGCGGACGGCCGTGCGGATCTTCTCCGGCACGCTGTCGATGTCGGCGAGGAGGTCCTCGACGCTCTTCGACTGCAGGTCGGGGTGGCCCTCCAGCGCCTTGTTCAGGTTGGAGACGTAGCCCGCGTGATGCTTGTCGTGGTGGATCTCCATCGTGCGCGCGTCGATATGGGGCTCGAGCGCGTCGAACGCGTACGGCAGGGCGGGTACCTCGAATGCCATGGGTCCTCTTCTCCTTCCGAAGTCCGGCGATCGATCGAGAGAGTCGATACGGCGCGCGCCAGAGTG
>CAZCZH010000114.1:0-8337 GCA_964502985.1 uncultured Gemmatimonadales bacterium | reverse complement strand
GGCGGCGATCGACCAGCCCGAGCCGCTGGCCCGCCAGCTCGGCGTGCCGATCGTCGCGGACCGGGCCGGGCGCGACCCGGCGGGGATCGCGCTGCGCGGGATCGAGCGCGCGCGCGCCGATCGGCGCAACGTCGTCCTCATTGACACGGCCGGCCGGCTGCACGTCGACGACGAGATGATGGACGAGCTGGAGGATGTCGTGTCGGCCGTCGAGCCGCGTGAGACGCTCCTCGTGGCGGACGGCATGACGGGCCAGGACGCGGTCCGGATCGCCGAGTCGTTCCATGCCCGGATCCCGCTGACGGGGGTCGTGCTGACGAAGCTCGACGGCGACGCCCGAGGGGGCGCCGCGCTCTCGATCCACGCCGTCACCGGGCTGCCGATCAAGTTCGTCGGCACGGGCGAGCGACTGGAGGCGCTCGAGCCGTTCCATCCCGACCGCATGGCGGACCGCATCCTGGACCGGGGCGACGTCGTGACGCTCGTCGAGCGGGCCCAGGAGGCGATCGAGGTCGAGGAGGCCGAGCGGCTCGAGCGGAAGGTGGGCGAGCGCGGCCGCTTCGATCTGGAGGACTTCCTCGTCGCGCTCAAGCAGCTCAAGCGCATGGGTCCGCTGGAGGGCCTTCTCGGGCTGTTGCCGGGCGTCGGCAAGCGCTTGCGCGACGTCGAGGTCGACCCCGACCGCATCAAGCGCGTCGAGGCGATCGTTCTGTCGATGACGCCCGCCGAGCGCAGAAACCCGAAGGTTCTGAACGGCAGCCGCCGAAAGCGGATCGCGGCGGGCAGCGGGACGACCGTTCAGGACGTCAATCGGCTGCTGAAGGAGTTCAAGCAGATGAACCAGATGATGAAGCGGCTCCGCGGGAGCCTCGGAAAGAACCTGTCCCTCGGGAGGTAGCATGGCGGTACGCATTCGACTGCGGCGCATGGGCGCCAAGAGACAGCCGTTCTATCGGGTGGTGGTGGCCGATTCGCGCAGCCCGCGCGACGGCCGGTTCCTCGATATGCTCGGGACCTACAACCCGCGCGCCGAGCCGGTCGAGATTTCGATCGACCGCGACAAGGCGTTGCGCTGGCTGGAGGACGGAGCGGTGCCGACCGACAGCGCGCGTTCGCTGCTGAGCCAGGTCGGCGTCTGGCAGCGCTACAAGACGGGCGAGTGGCCGGCCGAGCCCCGCGAGCCGCGGGCCGGCAAGCGGAAGCCCGCCGCGCGGCGCGCCGCGGAGGCCAAGCAGACGGCCGAAGCGCCGTCGGCCGAGCCCGCGACCACGCCGCGGGAAGCCCAGCCGGCCGCGCCGGAGCCGATCGCGCCGGAACCACCGGCGGAGGCTCCCGTCGAGGCCGCTGCGGCGCCCGAGCCCGAGCAGTCCGCCGCCGAGCCGGCGCCGGCCGACGACAATCAGGCGGACGAGGAGCCGGCCGACGAGGAGCAGACCGACGAGGAGCAGACCGACGCGTCCTGACGGCCGCGCGTGAGCGACTCCGGCTACGTCTCCGTGGGGCGGATCGTCGGCGCCCATGGGATCAAGGGCGAGGTGTCCGTGTTCCCGCTGACGGCGGAGGACGCGCGCTTCGACGCCGGGGTCCGGATGTGGCTCAGCGATCGCCCCGACGGATCCGGTCGGCGATACACCGCCGAGATCCTCGGCGCGCGCCGCCACAAGGGACGCTGGCTCTTGCGGCTCGACCGGATCGCCGACCGGACCCAGGCCGAGCAGCGCCGGGGCTGGTTTCTGATCGTCCCGACGGCCGACGTCGAGGCGGCCCTCGACGAGGACGAGTTCCTCCTCCACGCGCTCGTCGGGCGCACGGTGGAGACGCCCGACGGGCGTCCGCTGGGACGGGTTTGCGAAGTCCTCGAGACGCGAGGCGCGCCGCTGCTCGAGATCGGGGAGCCCGGCGCGCCGCGGCGCCTGCTGCCATTCGTGCGTGAGTTCGTCGTCCAGGTACGCGAGGACGCGCTGGTCGTCAAACCGCCCCTCGGGTGGGAGGAGCTGTAGTCCGTGCACGTCGACATCCTGACCCTCTTCCCGGACTATTTCCGCGCGCCGCTCGACCTGTCGATCACCGGCCGGGCGAAGCGCAAGGGTCTCCTGTCGTGGGACGTGATCGACCTGCGCGGGTTCCTCGTCGAGGGCGAGCAGGTCGACGACTACCCGTACGGCGGGGGTGGCGGGATGGTGCTCAAGCCCGAGCCCGTGTTCCGCGCCTATGACGCCCTCGAGTCGCCGGACCCGTTCGTCCTGCTGTCGGCCCGGGGACGGCCGTTCACCCATCGAGTGGCCGTCGAGCTGGCCGTCGAGGAGCGCCTGACGCTGCTGTGCGGGCACTACAAGGACGTCGACGAGCGGGTCCGTGAGGCGCTCGTCACCGACGAGATCTCGCTCGGCGACTTCGTCCTTTCCGGCGGCGAGATCGCGGCTCTGGCCGTGGTCGACGCCGTGGCGCGGCTGTTGCCCGGCGTGCTGGGAGACTTCGACAGCGCCCAGGGGGACTCGTTCCACGACGAGTGGCTCCTGGGCGCGCCGAGCTATACGCGGCCCCCCGAGTTCCGCGGGTTGAGTGTCCCGCCGGTCCTGCTGTCCGGGGATCACGCGGCGATCGCCGCGTGGCGCCGGGAGGCCGCCGAGCGCCTGACGCGCGAGCGGCGACCCGAACTGCTGGCCCGCGAGGACACCGGCGCGCGGCCCGCCAGACGCGAGAAAAGCCCTTGAATCCGGGGGTCCGGGAGGGTAAACTGTGCGGCCCATGAATCACGACTTCGATCAGGACCAGCTGCGCGAGGACGTCCCCGCGTTCAGCCCCGGCGACACCGTACGCGTCAACGTGCGGGTGCGCGAGGGCGAGAAGGAGCGCCTGCAGGCGTTCGAGGGCGTCGTCCTGCGGCGCCGCGGGAGCGGCGTCAGCGAGACGTTCACCGTGCGCAAGGTGTCGAACGGGGTCGGAGTCGAGCGGATCTTCCCCCTGCACTCCCCGGTCGTCGCCGACATCGACGTCGTCCGGCAGGGTCGCGTCCGGCGGGCCAAGCTGTACTACCTGCGGAATCTGTCCGGCAAGGCGGCGCGCATCCGGGAGCCTCAGCGCACCTGATCGCGGGTGGCGGGGCGTCGCGTGACACCGTCTCCGGCTCGACCGTGAGCGGTCTCCACGGACGCCTGTCCCGACTCTCCATCGCCGACATCGCCAGGATCCTCGACCGCCGCCAGGCGGTGGGGCGCCAGACCGTGCGCTACCTGCTGGAGGACGAGCGGGCCGGCGTGCGCGCGCTCGGCGAGCGCTATCTGGCGCGGATCCGGGCCAGTGAACGCGAGCGCGCGCGACTCCGGCGACTGATCGACGCCGAGCGCGGGTTCCTCGACGAGGCGGTGCGCGTCGTGGCCGGCGTCGACGAGGCCGGGATGGCGCCCATCGCGGGCCCCGTCGTGGCCGCCGCCGTGGTCCTGCCGCCGGACTGGATTCCGAACGGGCTGGACGATTCCAAGCGCCTCGACGCCGCGACCCGTGAGCGGTTGGACGGCGAGATCCGCGGCGTGGCGCTGGCTGTCGGGGTGGGCGTCGTCAGCGAGCGGCTGGTCGATCGGATGAACGTCTATCGGGCCGGGCTCCACGCCATGCGGCTCGCCCTGAGCCGTCTGTCGCAAAGCTTCGACGTGGCGCTCCTCGACGGCCGACCGCCGCGGACGTTCCCGTTCCCCCATCGGGCGATCGTCGGCGGCGACGGCCGGGTGCGCTCGATCGCCGCCGCCTCGATCGTGGCCAAGGTGGCCCGCGACCGGCTGCTGGTCGAGGCCGACCGGCGCTGGCCGGAGTACGGCTTCGCCCGCCACAAGGGATACATGACCCCGCAGCACGTGGCGGCCCTCAGGCTCCACGGGCTGTCGCCGTTCCACCGTCTGTCCTTCCCCCGTGTGTGGGAGGAAGCCGACGCCATGGGACCCCTCTATCGCCATCTCTTCGCCCGTCTCGAGGGCGCCGAGACGCGCGCCGAGATGGAAGCCGCCGAATTCGCGTTCGACGCCGCGCGGGCCTCGCTCCATCCGAGCGAGGAGAAGCTCCTTCAGCGGCTGCTGGACGCGCGGCGCGAGTCGGTGGCGGAAGCCGGGGAGTGCCCCTAGTTTGAGACGTTGACCGAGGAGTGCCCGGTCGAACGTTCCTCCATCCGACCAGCCCCTATGGACCTGCCGATCTATCTCGACTACCACGCGACGACGCCCTGCGACCCACGCGTCGTCGAAGCCATGTTGCCGTGCTTCCGCGAGGCGTTCGGCAATCCCTCGAGCCGGGCCCACGCGTTCGGCCGGGCCGCCGAAGAGCTGGTCGAAACGGCGCGAGAGAAGGTGGCCCGGACGATCGGCGCGAAACCGGCCGAGATCGTGTTCACGAGCTGCGCGACGGAGTCGAACAACATGGCCCTGTGCGGCGCGGCCCGGGCCCGACGAGCGGCCGGAGCCGGCGACGGGATCGTGACCTCGGCGATCGAGCACAAGTCGGTGGTCGAGCCCCTGCGGGCGCTGGAGGAGAGCGGGTTCCGCGTGACGTGGGTCGAGGTCGACTCCCGCGGACGCGTCGACCCGGACCGGCTGGCCGAGGCCCTCGACGAGGACACCGTCCTGGTGAGCGTCATGCTGGCCAACAACGAGATCGGAACGATCCAGCCCGTAGCCGAGATCGCCGAGCGGGCCCACGCCGTCGGCGCCTGGGTCCACACGGACGCCGTCCAGGCGGTCGGCAAGATTGCGGTCGACGTCGACGAGCTGGGGGTCGACCTGCTGTCGCTCTCGGGCCACAAGTTTTACGGGCCCAAGGGGGTCGGCGCGCTGTACGTGCGTCGCCGGCCGCGGCGCGTCGAGCTCGACCCCGTGCTGTGCGGCGGCGGGCAGGAGCGCGGCCTTCGCTCGGGGACGCACAACGTGCCCGGGATCGTGGGACTGGGAGTGGCCTGCGAGCTGGCCGAAGCCGAGCGCGAGACGGAGGCCCCGCGCCTGACGGCGCTCCGCGACCGGCTCGAGGCCGGGCTCCGCGCCTCGATCGAGGGGATCGTCGTCAACGGCGATCCGGACGGCCGGCTTCCCAACAATCTCAGCGTCTCGATCCCGTACGTCGACGGCGAGGCGCTCCTGCTGTCGCTCGAGGACATCGCCGTGTCGAGCGGGTCGGCGTGCCGCTCGTCGGCGCCCGGCGCGTCGCACGTGCTGAAGGCCATCGGCCACGACGACGACCTGGGCAAGAGCACGGTGCGCTTCGGCCTCGGGCGCTGGACGACCGACGAGGAGATCGACTACGCCATCCGGCGGGTGGGGGAGACCGTGGCCCGGCTGCGGGCCATGAGCGCCCTGCCGTAGAGGTCGAGCCGACCGTCGCCGTCGATCCGGCCGGCGCGCGCCGCGCGCGGGCCCGCCACCCGTGGATCTTCCGCGGCGACGTCGCCGCCCTGCCGGATCGTCTGGACAACGGATCGATCGTCCGCGTCACCGATCCCGCCGGCCGCCCGCTGGGCCGCGCCGGGTGGTCCGAGCGCTCGATGATCGCGCTGCGGTTCTACCGCTGGGACGACGCCCCCGTCGACGACGCGTTCTGGCGATTCCGACTGGACTCCTCCCTCGCTCGTCGAGAGCGGGACGGCATGACCGGTCCCGCACGGCGCCTCGTGTTCGGCGAGGCCGACGAATGGCCCGGGTTCATCGTCGATCAGTACGCCGACTGTCTCGCCGTGCAGACCTTGACCCCGGCCGCCGAGCGGCTCGCTCCAGCGTGGGTCGAGCTCCTCGTCGAGCGCCTCCGGCCACGCGCCGTGGTGGCGCGGAACGACGTGTCGGTGCGCCGTCTCGAAGGCCTCGAGCCCGGGGTGGAGACGTGGATCGGCGAACCGCCCGAGCCGTTCCCGGTGCGGCTCGGCGAGCGCGAATTCGTCGTCGACGTCGTGGGCGGACAGAAGACGGGAGCCTACCTCGACCAGCAGGAGAACTGGCGCGCGGCGGCGCGCCACGCGGCCGGCGCGGACCGGGCGCTCGACGCGTTCTCGGGCGACGGCGGCTTCGCCCTCCACCTGGCGCCCGTAGTCGGGACTGTCGAGGCCGTCGAGACGTCGGCCGAGGCCATCGCCCGGGCGCGGGTCAACGCCGGGCTGAACGCGGTCGACAACGTCGAATGGGTGGCCGAGAACGCGTTCGATCGGCTGCGCGCGCTGGACGACGCAGGTGCCCGGTTCGACGCCATCGTGCTCGACCCTCCGGCGTTCGCCAAGAGCAAGAAGTCGCTCCCCGGCGCCCGACGCGGCTACAAGGAGATCAACCTGCGGGCGCTGAAGATCCTCGCGCCGGAGGGCGTCCTCGTGACGTGCTCGTGCTCGTACCACATGCGTCGCGAGGAGCTGCTGTCGATCGTCGCCGACGCCGCGGCCGACGCCGGACGCACGGTCGAGCTCGTCGAGATCCGGACCCAGGCCCCGGATCACCCGATCCTGCTGTCGGCGCCCGAGACCGAGTACCTGAAGTGCCTGGTGCTGCGGGCGCGAGGACCCGGCTAGTGCACTAGAGGGGCTCCACCCGCCCCGAGCCGGTGACGTGACGCGAGACGCTCGGGGTTCCGGCGTAGCGCACGTCGCCGCTGCCGCTGACCGCCGCGTCGACCCGCTCGGACGCGTCGAGCCGGACGGAGCCGCTCCCGGTCACGCGCACGTCCGCCTCGCGGGCCGAGACGCCCGCCAGGTCGGCGTCTCCGGATCCGACGACCTCGACGCCGATCGTCCGGGCCTCGCCGGAGAGCATGGTCCGTCCGGATCCCGACATGTGGACCGTCAGGGCGCCGAAGTCGCCCTCCCCGACGAGGGAGCCCGAGCCGCCGACCGACCCCTCGAAGCCGGAGGCGCGGACGCCGGCCACGCGCACGTCCGAGCTGCCGGCCGTCTCGGCCGCCGTCAGGGTCGGTGTCGAGACGACGATCCGGATCCTTCGGCGAGGCCGCAGGCGGCGCGTCGTCTCGATCGTGAGCGTCCCGCCGCGGACCGCGGTGCGCACGTAGGGCAGGAGATTCTCGTCTGCCGTGATCCGCGCCGCCGGCCCTCCACCCACGGTGGCCAGCACTTCGAAGTCGTCCTCCACCTCGAGCCGTTCGAACGCGGGAAGCGTCCGGTTCTCGGTCGAGACAGGTCCCGTTCCGTGGACGGTCGGGCCGTCCCGGTCGGCGCACGAGACGACGGCCGCGCACAGGGGAATGACGATCAGCGGGCGAAGACGCATGGCGAACCTCCGTGGCGAGCGTGGGAATCCTCTTCGTCGTCCTACGGATACGAGCCGGAAGGGGTTTCGGCTGGCCAGCGCGGGCTCCACGCGGTGGCGGCGCCCGCAGGTCGCGCTACGTTTGGCCGCCATGCGGATCCGGCACGCCCCCCGCTTCGCCCCGCTCCTCCTGGTTCTCGCGGCGGCCGCCTGCCGGGCGCCCGGCGGGGGAGTCTCGGAAGGCCCGCCGATCCCGGGGCGGTGGTCGGAGGCGAGCCCGCTCCCCGGTCCGCGCGGTGCCGTGGCGGCGGCCGAGATGGCCGGCCGGATGTGGGTCGTCGGGGGGCTCGACCGGGATGGCCGCCCGTCGGCCCGGGTCGACGTGTACGACCCCGAAGCCGACGTCTGGTCCCGCGGGCCTGACCTTCCCGAGGCCCTCCGGGACGTGGCGTTGGCGGCGACGGCGGGGCGGATCTACGCCATCGGCGGGTTTCGCGGGACGGAGGCGGATCCGGTGGCCGACGTGTGGTCGCTCGACCCCGAGTCCGGGCACTGGCAGGCAGAGGAGCCGCTGCCGCGGGCCCGCGGGGCGCTCGCCGCGGCGGTCGTCGACGGGAAGATCTACGCGTTCGGCGGGGCGGCCGTCGATGAGCCGGCGGTCCACAATGCCGAACGATTCGATCCCGACGTCGGCCGGTGGGAGCCCCTACCGCCCCTGCCGACGGCCCGTGAGGGCCTCGCCGCGGCGGCCCTGAACGGCGTCGTGTACGTCGTCGGCGGACGAATCGGCGGGCCGGAGTCGAGCGAGGCCGCGATGGAGGCGCTCGACGCGCGGTCTTTGCGCTGGGAGCGGCTCGAGCCGATGCCCACGCCCCGCGGGTCGCTCGCCGCGGCGGCCTTCCAGGGGAGGATCCACGTCGTCGGTGGCGAGGGAACCGCCGGCGCGCTCGACGACCACCAGGCGTACGATCCACGCCAGCGGCGCTGGCTTCCGCTGGCCCCCCTGCCGACGGCGCGACTCGGCCTGGGTGCGGCCGTCGTGGCCGGGCGACTCCACGCCGTCGGAGGTCGCACGCGGCCGGGCGCCGGCGCGACCGGGGTGCACGAAGCCCTGGAACTG
>CAZCZH010000113.1:0-8354 GCA_964502985.1 uncultured Gemmatimonadales bacterium | reverse complement strand
GCACAGCTCGGCCAGGTCGGCCTCCGTCTCGATCCCCTGCTCGAGCGCGACGTCCAGGAGCCGCGCCAGGATGCGCGCCGTCGCCCGGGCGTCCCCCAGGGCGCGGTGCCGCCCCTCGACGGTGATGCCGAACAGCCACGCCAGCGCGTCCAGGTTGCGTCGCCGGACGTGCGGCAGGAGCCGTCGGGCGAGGCGTACCGTGCACAGGCGCGCGTTGGACAGCACGCCCCCCGAGGCGCGCAACAGCTCGGCGTTTACGAAGCGCCAGTCGAACTGCGCGTTGTGCGCCACGAAGGCGGCGTCGCCGAGGAACGCCAGGAACTCCTGCGCCACCCGGCCGAATCCCGGGGCCGCGGCGACCATCCCATCGTCGATCCCCGTCAGTCGGGTCACGAACCACGGGATCGAGCGCCCGGGGTTGACCAGCGACGCCCATTCGCCTTCGACGCGACCGCCGACCAGGCGCACGGCGCCGATCTCGGTCACCCGGTCGGCCGGCGGGCGACCTCCCGTCGTCTCCACGTCGACGACGACGAACGGGATCCGATCGAGCGGGCGCGTCGCAGGGGGGTGGTCGGACCGGGCCAGGCGCCACCGACCGGCGTCCAGCTCGAACCGCGGATCGTCTCCCAGGAGCGTCCCCAGCAGACGATCGGCGAGACCGGCCTCGATGCGCCCGAAACCGAGGACCGTTCGCGCCAGGACGGCCGGCGGCAGGGGACCTTCCGACGCGAGGCGCTGGCGCGCCTCTGCGCGGAGCACGCCCTGCCGCGCCAGCGGGCTCACCGCGTGCGGAGGATCGTGACCTGGAGAGTCGCCGAGCGCGTGCCCTGGACGACGACGGGGAACGTCCCGGAGCGGGTCGCCGAAACCTCGAAGAACGCCGGACTGTCGCCGGCCTGCTGGAGCGTCGCGCCGCCACCGCTGCCGCCGGGCAGGAACAGCGATCCGGGGTCCAGGTACGGGTTCGGAATGCGGTTGACGCCCAGGTCCGTCCGCGCCTGGGCGTACTGCTGGCGCAGGTCCCAGAACGGGAAGTCGAACACCGGATCGAGAGTCAGGCCCATCCCGTCGGCGTACAGCGCGGTGGCGAATTCGTGGAACAGGAACGGGAACGAGCGATCCGTGACGCCCTCGATGTTGACGATCCCCGAGTTGCGCGAGTCGACCAGCCGGTGCAGCAGATCGGGGATCGTGGCGTGGTAGCGGTCGCGCAGGTACTGCAGCAGGAGCCACGCCGCGCCACGCCGCTCCAGCGTGTCGTCGCCCGAGGACAACGGGCTGCTCGAAGGGCTGTTCAGGTACAGGGCCGAGCGCAGCCGGTTCTGTCGGTCGAACCCGTTGACCGTCTCTCCCATGTGGGCCAGCCCCTCCTCGAGCCACAGCGCCTCGATGGCCGGGGAGAACGGGATCACGACCCGGTAGTCGGCCACGATCATGTGCACGAACTCATGGGCGAAGACGGACGTCAGCAGCTCCGGAGCGTCGTTCAGCGAGATCGCGTAGCCCCCCAGCTCGGCGTCCGGGTCGGGCACCACGGCGTAGAACATCTCGGCGTGGTTGCTGAACGGGTTGAAGGAGGTGGCCGGCAACAGGTCGATGCCGAAGAAGAACCCCACCCGGACCGTTCCGCTCCCGCTCACGTTGGTCGCGTTGACGCTCTGGGTCATCAGGATGATGACCTTCCCGTTGCCGTCCTCGTCGCTCTCGTTTCCGAACACGGCTCGATCGGTCGGATAGACGTCGTCGTCGAAGTTGTCGCCGATCTCCTCGATCAGGCTGTGCGGGACGTTGGCCGGCGGGGTCCGGTCGTCTACGTAGACCAGGGTGTGGCTTCCGATGTAGCGCAGGGTCGCCGTCACCTCGTCGAAGTCGTTGGGATCGGTGATGTTGACCACGCCCTCGGTATTGACGACGTGGAAGTCGCGCGTGTCGCCCAGGTTGTCTGCGGCCGGCGTCGGAGCCCGGCGCGGTCCCGTCCGCGGCAGGGTCGGCAGGACCCGCCGCTCGGTCTCGCGCAGCCCGCTCTCGGACGGAGCCGGCTCGAACGACGTCGCGGCCGCGCCCGCGAGGCCGCGCACGCTCGTCCCCCGGTCCCCCACGACGTGCGCCGTGAACGGGCCCGTTCCGGGGTTGAGGGCCTCGACGATGACCGTATAGCGCTCGTTCCCCGCCGGGAACGGGAGGTCGATGGCCCCGCTGCCCGTGGCCAGGAACTGCAGCTCGACATCGCCCCGCTGGGCGACCTGGGTGGCGGTCGGCTGAGGCCCGGCCTGCGCCTCTGAGACCGGGCTCACGTTGCCCGACGCGTCGGTCGCCGTGAGCTCGATCTGGTCGCCCAGCTCGGCCGGGACCGAGAGCGAGAACGAGCCATCGGCGGCGGCCGCGATCTGGGACGTCACCGATGCCCCGCCCGCGCGCTGGCTGGCCGTCACGTTGAGCGCCTTGACGATGGCGCTTCCTTCGACGGCGCCGGAAGTCCCGCTGACGAGCGACGCGCCGCCGGGAATCGGGATCCCGAACGTGATCTTGCTGACGTCCGGGGCGGCCGGGGGCGTCGTGTCGACCCCCGACGGACCGCCGCCGCCACCACCGCCACCGCCACAGCCCGCCAGGAGGGCCAGCGCGGCAGCGGTCGCCGCGAGCCGGCTAGCGACCCGCCGCGGGTACCTCGAGCCCGTCGCGCGGCACGGCCCGGGCCAGGCTCGCCGCCTGGACCATCCGGCCGCGCAAGTCGTCCCGCGCGCCCCGGAAGGCGACCAGCTCCGCGCCCTCGAGGGGCACGCCTGTCGGCAGATCGGTCGAGAGAGGATCGACATACTTGCCATCCTTCATGAATCGGTAATCGAGGTGTGGCCCCGTCGACAATCCGGTGGATCCCACGAATCCGATGACCTGACCCTGTTCGACCTGCGCCCCGCGACGGATCTGGGAAGCGAGTCTCGAGAGGTGGGAGTAGCTGGTAAAATAATGCTTCCCATGGCGCAGTTTAATGTACAGCCCGTGCCCCCCGTGCCGCCCGGCCTCGACCACCTCTCCGGCACCCGCGGCCTGGACCGGCGTCCCTACCGGGGCCGCGTAGTCGACGCCGTAATGCATGCGCGAGCTGTGCAGGATCGGGTGCCGCCGGACGCCGAAACCTGACGAGACGCGGACGTACTTCAGCGGAGAGCGCAGGAACATCCGCCGCAGCGGCATGCCGTCGGCGTCGTAGAACTCGGGCTGGCTCTCGCCGGGCGGTGTGTAGCGGTACGCCTCGTGGACTCCCGAGCGCAGCGTCAGCCGGACCCCGTCCAGTGACACCACGCGGTACGTGCCGTCGGGACGCTGGTCCACGGTGACCGCCAGATCGAAGCAGTCGTCGGGGTGCAGGTCGGTGTAGAAGTCGACCTGGGCGGCCAGCACCTCCGCCATGCGGACGGTCAGCCCAGGGTCCTCGCCAGCGTCGCTCAGGGTCTGCCACGGCGAGCCGTCGATGCACGCCGATACGCCGCGCGTCCGGCGCTCGAACGCCGTCTCCTCGAGCGCCGCGCGAAACGCGCCCTCGATGCGGCGCAGGACGAGCCGCCGGTCGCGATCGATCTCCAGGTCGAGCCCGTCCAGCGAGCCGTCGGGGGCGAACGTGAAGCGATACACGGTTCCCGGCCGTAGCTCGCGCCACGAGTACAGGCTCCCCCCGGCGTCGACGACGGCCGGCAGGTCGGCCGGGTCGAGACCGTGCTCCGACCATACGCCGGACAGGGTCTGGGAGGGGTGCAACGTGTCGACGACGGCCGGCGGAGACGCCGGTGCCGCCGACACGGGGGTCGGGCTGGGAGGCGTCGGGTCGCCCGACAGCCACCACGCCACCCCAGCCGCGGCCAGGGCCACCAGGAACCCGATCCGGGGCGGCCCAACCCGCCGGCGGCGCGCGCTTCGCGTCGCGTCCCGCATCAGCTCATCTGCCGGCGGATGAAGGCCGGGATCTCGAGGTCGTCCTTGCGGCTCGACCCCTCGAGCTCGAGGATCTCGATCAGGTCCGGCAGGCCGTCCTTGCGCTCCTCGGCGGCGTCATCGGCCCCGTCAGCCTCGCCGACCTCGGCGTAAGCCGTCTCAAGCTCGCGCTCGCGGCGCTCCGCGCGCGGTGTCGCCCGCGGGCTCCGGAACAGCTCTTCCATCGCCGCTCGGTTCTTCCGGCCGCCGATCCCCGTGGCGATCACCGTGACCCGGATCTCGCCCTTGAGGTTGGGATCGATGACCGCGCCGAAGATGATGTTGGCCTCCTCGCCGGCGGCGTCGTGGATCACCGAGGACACCTCGCTCACCTCGTGCAGCGAGAGGTCCGGTCCGCCCGTGATATTGATCAGGACCCCGCTCGCGCCGCTGACGTCCATGTCCTCCAGGAGCGGGCTGGCGATCGCCTCCTGGGCGCTGTCGACGGCGCGGCTCTCGCCCGTGCCGAAGCCCGTCCCCATCAGCGCCTGCCCCTGCTCGGTCATGATCGTCTTGACGTCGGCGAAGTCGACGTTGACCAGGCCGGTGACCGTGATCAGGTCGCTGATCCCACGCGTCGCATTGAGCAGCACCGAGTCCGCCACGCGGAACGCCTCCTGGATCGTGGTCCCCTTCTCGACGACCGCCCGCAGGCGCTCGTTGGGGACGACGATCAACGTGTCGACGACTCGCTCCAGATCGCCGATGCCCTGCTCGGCGATCTGCATCCGGCGCTTGCCCTCGAACAGGAACGGCTTCGACACGATGCCCACCGTGAGGGCGCCCAGCTCGCGTGCGATCCCGGCCACGACCGGCGCCGCCCCGGGGCCGCCCATGCCGGCCGTCACGAACACCATGTCCGAGCCCTCCAGCGCGTCGGCGACGTCCTGCTGGTTCTCGAGGATCGCCTCGCGGCCCACGTCGGGCTTGGACCCCGATCCCAGCCCGCGGGTCAACGTCTTGCCGATCTGGATCTTGCGGTGCGCCTCGCTCGCGCCGAGCGCCTGGACGTCCGTGTTGACGCTCAGGAACTCGACCCCTACGAGCCGCTCCTCGATCATGCGGTTGACGGCATTCCCTCCAGCGCCGCCGATCCCGACGACCTTCATGCGGGCGAACTGCTCCTTCGCGTCGGCCATCTCGAACAACATGGTGGGTTTCCTCCTGGGCTTTTGGGTTCCGGTCCCGGTCGGGTTAATTCTTCGCTTCGAGCTCACGTTTCACAAGTCCTTACCGCAGCCGCTCGGGGCGCGCGACGAAGAGATCGGCCACGTCCAGCGTCCTCCCCTAGAAGAAGTCGTGGAGCCATTCCTTCATCCGCTCCACGATCCGGTTCCACAGCGAATCGTCGTCCCCCGTTGCGAACCGGTTGTCCTCGCGGCCCCGATCGCGCCCGTACAGCACCAGCCCCACCCCCGTCGCGAAGCGCGGATCGTCGACGGAATCCACGAGTCCCGTGACGCCGATCGGAAAGCCGATGCGGACGGGCATGTCCAGCGACTCCTCGGCGAGCTCCGCCGTTCCCGGCAGCGCCGACGCGCCTCCCGTCAGCACGAGCCCGGCGGGGATCTTCTCGGTCCATTTCGTCTTGGCGACGTCGGCCTGGATCAGCGACAGGATCTCCTCCATCCTTGGCTGGATGATCGACGCCAGGATCTTCCGGCCGACGCGACGCTCGCCCTGGCTGGCCACGCGCGGCACGACGATCTCCTCGTCGTCGTCGACGAGCCGCGTCATCGCCGCACCGTAGCGCTCCTTTATGCGCTCGGCCTCGCGGGCCGGCGTGCGCAGTCCGATCGCGATGTCGTTCGTCACGCTGTTGCCCCCCAGGCCAATCACCGACGTGTGGCGGATGGCTCCCTCGTTGAACAGGGCGATGTCCGTCGTGCCGCCGCCGATGTCGACCAGCGCGACGCCGAGCTCGCGCTCGTCGTCGGTCAGCACCCCGAACGACGAGGCCAGAGGCTCGAGCACCAGGTCGCGGACCTGGTATCCCGCGCGTTGGATCGCCTTGACGAGGTTCTGGGCCGACGACACGGCCCCCGTCACGATGTGCACGTCGACCTCGAGCCGGACCCCGGCCATTCCCGTCGGGTCCTTGATCCCGTGCTGGTCGTCGACGATGAACTCCTGTGGCAGGATGTGCAGGATCTCGCGATCCATCGGAATGGCGACCGCCTTGGCGGCGTCGATGACGCGGTTCATATCGCTCTTGGTGATTTCGACCCCACCGCGCGAAACGGCGATGACACCGTGACTGTTGATCGACCGGATGTGATCTCCGGCGATTCCTGCGTAGACGTTGCGCACCTCTACGCCGGCCATCAGCTCGGCCTCCTCGATCGCGCGCCCGATCGACACGACGGTCTTCTCGAGGTTCACGACCACTCCCCGGCGCAGCCCCTCGGAGCGGCTCGTGCCGACACCTACGACCTTGACGCTCCCGTCCGCCGTCAGCTCGGCGATGATGCAGCCGATCTTCGTGGTCCCGATGTCCAGGCCGACGATAATGTTCTCGCGTGACATTCCTCTCCTCCGCGTGAGCTCGGGTGCGGCCTACCCGCGACGAACCACGATCTGGTCGTTGAAGCGCAGGTCGAGACGGACGAACGAGATCCCTTTGCGCCGGAGATCGCCCACGACGTCGTCGACGAGCCCCACCTTCTGGATGGGAGTGTCGCCGTCCAGAACGATCTCGCCGTCGACGTGTACGAGGTGCAGCACGATCGTCCCGTCCCGCGCCAGGTCGATGCTCGAGATCTCGCGCGCCAGGGCCGGATATTGGGCCGCGACCCGCTCGAGCCACGTCAACATCTCGCGTACCGGCTCGAGGCGCACGGTTCCCTCGCGGGCGATCTCCCCCGCGGGCCACTCGGCACGCAGGATCGGGACGTCCCACGACGGCTGGAACGCGGTCACCGGCAATACGCGTCCCGTCGAGTCGACCGGCGCCAGCCGATCCAATTCGAGGAACACGAGCGGGGCGCGTTCGACGACGGTCAGGACGAGGCGGTTCGGAAAGTCGCGTTCGAAGCCCGCCGTAGCGATCATCGGGTCGCGCTCGACGCGCTCGGCGTAGGGTTGTAGCGGCGACCACAGATGCAGGTCGGCGCCCATCAGCCCGGCCTCGGCGACGAGCACGTCGGGGCGTGTGATCGAAGCCCCCACCACGCGAACCGTGCGGATCCTGAACAGGTCCAGCCAACCTTGCGAGTCCGCCAGGCGCACCGCATGGAACGCGACGACTCCCGACCCGACCAGCACTCCGCCCAGCTTGATCGCCCGCCAGACGCGGCGCGCGCGCTCCGCCCGGCCCTCGCGGTCGACGCGTCGGTTGCGACGGCCCCCGAGGCCCCGCAGGCGCCCGCCAGAGCGCCTCATCGGGTCACCAGCCGGGCCAGCCGTCCGGCCGCGCGGTCGATGTCGCCGGCTCCCATCAGCACCACGACGTCGTCGGCCGCGAGCCGCCGCGCCACGCTGTCCACGGCGGCGTCTGCCGATTCGAGGTATGTGACGTCGGCGGCTCCGGCGCGCTCGGCGGCGCGCGCCACGAGCTCGCCAGTGACTCCCTCGATGGGCGCCTCCCGAGCCGGGTAGACGCCCGTCACTACGACCCGGTCCGCGCCCGCCAGGGCGCGGCCGAAGTCGGCGGCGAAATCACGTGTCCGCGAGAACAGGTGAGGCTGGAATACGGCCGTCAGGCGGTTCCCGGGCCAGCTCGCCCGAGCGCTCCTCAGCGTGACCTCGATCTCCGTCGGATGGTGCGCGTAGTCGTGGACGATCGTGGGGCCTCCGTCGCCCGTCGCCAGGACCTCGAATCGCCGTTCGACGCCACGCACCGCCTCGAGGCCGTCCCGGATCGCTGCGGGCTCGATCCCCAGCTTCCAGGCCAGGGCGGCCGCGCCGAGCGCGTTGCGCACGTTGTGCTCGCCGGGCAGAGCGAGCCGGACCTCGCCGCCATCGACGTCCCCGAGCGCCAGCCGGAAGCGGCTCCCGAGGCCCTCGACACGAACGTCGACGGCCCGCACGTCGGCCCTCGAATCGAGACCGAAGGTCACCGCGCGGCGTCCGTTCGGAACGGGCAGGCCGCGGGCACCCGGGTCGTCCGCGCCGAGCGCCACGACGCCGTCCGCGGCGACGCGCTCGACGAAGGTCGCGAACGCCTCGCGGACGGCCTCGGACGTGCCGTAGGTGTCGAGGTGGTCCGGCTCGACGTTGGTCACGATGGCGTGGGCCGGGCTCAGCGCCAGGAACGAACGGTCGTACTCGTCGGCCTCGACCACGATCCACTCCCCCGCCCCGATCCGGGCGTTGCCCTCTTCGTCGCGGATCCGCCCGCCCACGATCACCGTTTCGGCCCGGCCCCGCAGCTCCCAGCCGGC
>CAZCZH010000112.1:0-8389 GCA_964502985.1 uncultured Gemmatimonadales bacterium | reverse complement strand
AGGGCGAGGGGGCCGGTCGGTCCACCGGAGCCACCGGGCCCCGCGGGTCCCGACGACCCGTTCGAGCAGGCCGCGGCGAGCGCGGCGATGAGCGCCGCTCGGGCGGACGTGCGGATCGGTCGCTTCACGGAGGTAAAACCTCCACTCCGGGACCGGCGGTTTGATCGAGGGCGCCGTCGAGCGCGGCAAGAAACGCGTCGATCTGCTCGTCGGTGATCGTCAAGGGCGGCGTGAGGACGACGACGTTGCCGTGGCGCCCGCCGGCGAGCGCCAGGAAGCCACGCGCGGCGAGGGCATGGGACAGCTCACGCGCCAGGACGGGGTCCGGCGCGCGGGTGGACGGATCGGCCACGAGGTCGAGGCCCCACAGGGCCCCCACGCCGCGCGCCTCGCCGAGCCGCGGATGGCGCGCCTGCCGCTCCACCAGGGCGGGCCCGAGCCGCGCGCCGATCTCCCGGGCGCGAGCGGGCAGGTCCTTCTCCGCGATCTCCTCGAGCGCGGCGCGCGTCGCCGCGACGGACGACGGGTGGGCGAGGAACGTCAACGCGTGGCGTGCCTCCCCGGGACCCTCCCACGCGCGCATGATCTCGGGGCGGCCGACCAGCGCGGCCAGCGGCATGCCCCCCGTGATCCCCTTCCCCACGGCCACCAGGTCCGGATCGAGCGGGCCGCTCGCCCACCAGGAGCCGGTCCGGCCGCCACACGTCAGGACCTCGTCGGCGACGACCAGGATCCCGCGCTCGTGGGCCGCCTCGCCGAGGGCGGCCAGCCACCCATCGGGCGGGACGACGACGCCCTCCCGCCCGACGACGGGCTCGACGACCCACGCGCCGATCGCGGGCCGCGCCGGATCGGCGTTCCAGCCATCGACCTCCTCGAGCGCGGCGCCGAGGCACGCCAGACCGCACGTCGGGAACGACAGACGGTACGGGCAGCGGAAGCAGTCGGCGTACGGCACGCGCAGGGTCGTCGCGGCGAGCGCGTCCTCGAACGGCCGGCGGAAGGCAGGACGCCCCGTCGCCCGGAGGGCGCCCAGCGAAGTCCCATGGTAGCCGGAGTCGAACGCCACCACCCCCATGCGCCGGGTGTGGAGGTGCGCCGTCTTGAGCGCCAGGTCCACGGCCTCGGCGCCCGAGCCGGCGAAGTGGACGACGCCGCCCGGGATCGGCCCGCGCAGGGACAGCGTCTCGGCGAGCGCCACACGGCCGGGGTGCGGGGCGGCGTCGGCCAGCCCGTGAAGGAGCTCCTGCGCCGTCTTCTGGACGGCCGCCACGACGCGCGGGTTGGCATGGCCCACGAGGCTCGCGCCGAAGCCCCCCGTCAGGTCGACGAAGCGGTTGCCGTCGACGTCGATCACGTTGGCCCCGCGGGCCCGTGCCCAGGCGACCGGCGGGGCGCCGTCCAGGCGGCCCGTGACGGGGGCCGGCTCGACGCGTGCCGCGCGCTCCGACAGCGCGCGGCTGGCGGGGCCCGGCGGCGAGACCCGGACGAGCGGCAGTTCCTCGCCCGTCAGCCGGCTTCCGCCGCCGTTCGGCTCGAGCGGATCGAATGCGTCGGACTCGGGAGTCACGCGTCCGGTCGGGCGCCCGGCGCGGCGTCGTCGCCACCCAGCAGCCCGACCAGGCCCTCGAGCGCGACCCGATAGGCGTCCGGCCCGAAACCGTACACGCCCCCGGCGCACACCGCGGCGAGGACCGAACGCCGGCGCCACTCCTCGCGCGCGTGGACATTGGACAGATGGACCTCGACGACGAGGCCCGGGAACTCGCGCACGGCGTCGGCCAGGGCGTAGCCGTAGTGGGTCAGGGCGCCGGCGTTGAGGAGCGCCCCGTCCACCGTCTCCGCCCCCGCTTGCAGGGCGTCGATCAGAGCCCCCTCGTGGTTCGACTGGACCCACTCGAGCACCGCGCCGAGTCGCTCCGCGACGGGCTCGAGATCGGCCCGGATCTCGTCCAGCGTCCTACTGCCGTAGTGCGCGGGGTCGCGCGCGCCGAGGCGGTTCAGGTTGGGGCCGTTCAGGACCAGGACGTTCATCGCGCGACCTCCCTCTCGATCCAACCCGCGAGCTCGTCGTCGGTCAGGGCGGCGACCCGCACGTCGCCCGGGCGTCGTGGCAGGACGGCGTGGAAGGTCCCGCTGGACCGCTTCTTGTCGTGGCGCGCGCGGGCCGCCAAATCGTCGGCGCGGAGGCCCTCCCCGAGCCGGGTCGGAAGGCCCAGCGCGGCGAGCGTCTCAACGACCGCGTCGGCGACCCCGCGATCGGCCGTGCCGTGGGATTCGGCCAGGCGCGCCGCCGCGGCCAGCCCGATCGCCACCGCCTCGCCGTGCAGCAGCGCTCCGCCGGCCGCGCTCTCCGCGGCGTGCCCCAGCGTGTGCCCCAGGTTGAGGACGCGGCGCCGCCCTGCTTCGTGCGGATCGGCGCGTACGACGTCGGCCTTGACGCGGATCGCCCGCGCGATCGCCTCCTCGACTACGTCCAGCCGCCACGCGAGAAGCTCCGCGGCCCGCGCGCGACACAGGTCGAACAGCTCCGGATCGCCGATCAGGCCCGCCTTGACCACCTCGGCCCACCCGGCGCGCGCCTCGCGCGGCGGCAGGGTCGGCAGGCACAGCGGGTCTACGAGGACGAGCGCCGGGGCGTGGAACGTGCCGACCGCGTTCTTGATCCCGCCCAGGTCGATGGCGTTCTTCCCGCCGATCGCCGCGTCGACCTGAGCCAGGAGCGTCGTCGGGAAGAGCGCCAGCGGGACGCCGCGCTTCCACGTCGCCGCCGCGAGCCCCGCCAGGTCGCCGATCGCGCCGCCGCCCAAGGCCGACAGCGTCGCGTCACGGTCGGCGCCGGCCGCGAGGAGCGCCCGCCACACCACGGCCAGCCCGTCCGGGTCCTTGGCGGCCTCGCCCGGCGGCAGGACACATGGCAGGGCGCGGCCCGGCTCGAGGCCGGCCTCGAGCGCGGCGCCGTGGAGCGCCCATACCGTCGCGTCCGTCACCACGACCCGCGGGGCGGCCGCGAGGCCGAGAGCCTCGATCGTCCCGCCGGCCGCGGCGAGCGCGTTGCGGCCGAGCGCCACCCGGCCCGTCGCGGGATCGTCGACGATCGTCTCGAGCGCGGTGGAAGTCGCGGCGCGGAGCGCGGCGACGGCGACGGCCGCCGCCGGGCGCCCGTCGACCTCGACCCGACAGGGCAGCGCGGCGAAAGCCGACCGCCGCTCGTCCGCGAGCCGCGCCAGGACGTGCGCCGGATCGGCACCGTCCAGGAGCGGCCGGAGACCGGGCCGCTCCGCGGCCCGGACGGCCAGCGTGTCGACCGGCGCGTCGAGGAGCACCCCCCGCCCCCAGCGGGCCAGTCGCTCCCGACTGTCGGCGTCCTCCAGCGTGCCGCCGCCGAGGGCCACGACCGCCGCGCCCGGGCGCTCCGTCAGTCGCTCGACGACG
The DNA here is from genome assembly GCA_964502985.1 of uncultured Gemmatimonadales bacterium. Taxonomy (GTDB): domain Bacteria; phylum Gemmatimonadota; class Gemmatimonadetes; order JACCXV01; family JAHWKZ01; genus CAZCZH01. The sequence goes on along the minus strand of CAZCZH010000112.1, from coordinate 4,954 downwards.
GCCCGCTCGGCGGCGCGGAACGCGGCCTCGCCTTCCTCGGCCCACAGCTCGGCGACCGAGCGCCCCGCGGCCCGCTCGACCTCGAGGTCGACGTCGACCGCCTCGATGCCCAGCCAGCCCGCGGCGAGCCCGGCGACGGTCGACTTCCCGGCTCCCGACAGGCCGGCCAGGTAGAGCCGCGGCCCGCTCACGTCTCCTCGGCCGGTGCCTCGACGGCCGGGGGCGGCGGAGCGGGACGCGCCAGCGCCGCCGGCGGCACGGCCGGCCGGCGCCATGGGATCCGCTCGAGGTGCCGCTTCCACGCAGCTTCGACGTCCTCCATTCGGTCGCCGCCGAACGTCTCGCGGACGGCGTCAGCCACGACGAGGGCCACCATCGCCTCGGCCACGACGCTCCCCGCCGGGACGATCAGCGTGTCCGAGCGCACGTAGCGACTCTCGACCTCCTCGCGGGTAGCGAGGTCGACCGAGCGCAACGGCCGGCGCTGGGTCGAGATCGGCTTGAACCATGCCCGGACGACGATCGGCTCACCATTCGAGATGCCGCCCTCGATCCCGCCGGCACGGTTCGTCCGGCGCCGCACGCCGTCCTTCCAGTAGATCTCGTCCTGGGCTCCCCGGCCGAGCTCGGCTGGGGTCTCGACGCCGTCCCCGATGGCCATCGCCTTGACCGACTGGATCGACAACAGGGCCTGCGCCAGCCGCCCCTCGAGCCGCGTGTCCCACTGACTGTACGAGCCGAGGCCGGGTGGCACGCCGAGAACCACCACCTCGGTCACTCCGCCGAGAGTCTCCTGTCTCTCCTTCGCCTCGGCGATCCGCTCGAGCATGGCCTCTACGGCGGCCGGATCGGCGCAGAACAGGGGCGAGGCGTCGCGCGCGGCGACCAGCTCGCCCCAGTCCTCGCGCCCGGGCCGGGCTTCGACCCCGCCCACCGCGACGACATGACCGAGGACGGCCACTCCGAGTTCCCGGAGGAAGCGCTGGGCGACGGCCCCCAGCGCGACGCGCATCGCCGTCTCGCGCGCGCTCGAGCGCTCGATCGCCGGGTTGGCGTCGTCGAAGCCGTACTTGAGGATACCCGTCAGATCGGCATGTCCCGGCCGGGGCACCGTGCGCGCGGGCTGGCGCTCCTCGGGGATCCGGCCCCGGTTCTCGATCTCGACGGCGATCGGCGCCCCGCTGGTCCGCCCGTTCCACGTGCCGGCCACGATCGTCGCCCGATCGCGCTCGATCTTCATCCGCGCGCCGCGCCCCACACCGCCCTGGCGACGCCACAAACAGCCGTCGATGTCGTCCGCCTCCAGCGGGAGGCCGGCCGGCATCCCCTCGAGGATGCCGACCAGCTTCGCGCCGTGGGATTCCCCGGCCGTCGACCAGCGCAGGCGGCTCACGACAGGACCTCGGGGGCGATCTCCCGGGCCGCGGCCCAGAAGTCCTCCTCGTACGATTCGGCCGCCGCCGAGTCGCCGTCGAAAACGAGCGCCGCCGCCAGGCACGCCTGGTAGACGAGCATCCCGAGCCCGTTGAGAATCCGCGCGCCCGCGGCCCGCGCCGCGCGCAGGAAAGGCGTCACGGGCGGGGCGTAGTTGAGGTCCACCGCCAGCGCCCCGGCGCAGACGCGCCCGTAGGGTACGGGCGGCGCCCCGCTCTGCGCCCCGCGACCGACCGGCGTCGCATTGACCAGGATATCGAGCGGCGCCAGCTCCTCGATCGATCCCCACTCGCCACGCGGGAGGTCGGCGCAGCCCTGCGGCTCGCGGGAAGGGTCCCGGCTGACGAGCGCGACGTCGGCTCCGGCCGCGGCCGAAGCCACCGCCACCGCGCGCCCCCCGCCCCCCGTCCCGAGAACCACGACGCGCCGATCGCGGAGCGGCTCCTGAACGGCCAGGACGCTCCGCGCGAAGCCGTAGCCGTCGGTCGAGTGGCCGACCCAGGCCCCCGCCCTGCGCACGATCGTGTTCGCCGCCCCGATCCGCCGGGCCGCCGGATCGAGCGTCTCGCAGCGGCCCGCCGCGCGATCCTTGTAAGGCGCGGTGACGTTGAACGCCGCCAGATCGGAGGCCCACAGGGACTCCCACGCGTCCTCGTCGTCGGGACGGACGGGGATCCGGGCGTACTCGACGTCGATCCCGCGCCGCGCGCCCACCGCCTCCCACAGCTCCGGGCTCAGCGAGTGAGCCACGGGCCAACCGGCGAGCCCCAGTCGCCAGCGGCGCCGTGTCACGCCGGCGCCTCCGCGCCGACCAGCGCAAGGAGGCGCTCCAAAAAGCCCGGGAACGAGACGTCGATCCATTGCGCGCCGGCCAGCTCGCTGTCGCCTTTGGCGAGGAGTGCGGCGACGGCCAGCGCCATGCCGATCCGGTGGTCGCCGGCGGCGTCCAGCCGGCTCCCTGTCAGGCGTCGCGGGCCATCGACCTCGAAGCCGTCGGACCGCGGCCGGATCGCGGCTCCCAGGGCGCCCAGCCCGGCCGCGATCGTCGCCACCCGATCGCTCTCCTTGACCCGCAGCTCGGCGGCGCCCGCGACGCGGGTCGTCCCCCGGGCGCGGGTCGCCAGAACGGCGACCAGCGGGAGCTCGTCGATCGCCCGCGGGACGAGCTCCCCGCCGAGGCTCACCGCGCGCAGCGGCCGGCCGGCCACGGCCAGCGTGCCGCGAGGTTCGGGGTCCGTCCTCACGACCGTCGCCCGCACGTCGGCGCCGAACGCTTCCAGGATGTCCAGGAACCCCGTGCGGGTCGGGTTGAGCCCGACGTCCTCGACGACGATCAGCGCGCCGGGAATCGCCGCGGCGAGAGCCAGGAACGGAGCCGCCGCCGAAAGATCCCCCGGAACGTCGACGTCCACGGCGTGGAGCCGTCCGGGCCGGACCGAGAGCGCCAGGCCGTCCCGCTCGACGTCGGCGCCCATCGCCGCCAGGAGCCGCTCGGTATGGTCGCGGCTGCGCGCCGGCTCGACGACCGTGGTCGGCCCGTCGGCGGCGAGCCCCGCCAGGAGGAGCGCCGTCGACACCTGGGCGCTGGCCACGCCGAGCCGGTGCTCGCGGCCCACCAGCCGCCGCCCCTCGACGGTCAGCGGCAGCTGGTCCCCGCCCTCGATCCGGGCGCCCATCGCCCGGAGGGGCGCCACGACCCGGCCCATCGGGCGGCCGGACAGCGAGCCATCGCCGGTCAGCGTCACGGGCCCCGCGGCGCGCGGCGCCAGCGCCCCCAGGAGGAGCCGCGCCGTCGTTCCCGCGTTGCGGCAGTCCACGGGATCGTCCGCGGCCCACGGCGCGCCGCCGCATATCCGAGCATCCTGGGGGCCCGTGGGCTCGACGTCCACGCCCAGGGCGCGCAGCGCGGCCATCGTCGAGCCGACGTCGGCGCCGGGCGCCAGCCCCTGCACCTCGGCGTGGCCATCGGCCAGCGCGTTGAACATGAGCGCGCGATGCGAGATCGACTTGTCGCCCGGGACCCGCATTCGCGCGTCGAACCCGTCCACCGGACCCACGAGTACGACGTGCCCGGCCCCGCTCCCGGGCGCCGGAGATCCGGCCCCGGAGGGGCTCATACGCCGGCCGTCTCGGCGCGCAGCGCGCCGCGGATCCGCGTCAGGCGCTCCATCATCTCGGCGAACTGTCGGAAGGTCAGGCTCTGCGGCCCGTCGGAGAGCGCGTTCTCGGGATCCGGGTGGACCTCGACCATGATCCCGTCGGCCCCCGCCACCAGCGCGGCCGCGGACAGCGGTGGGACCAGCTCGCGGCGCCCCGTGGCGTGGCTCGGGTCGACGACCACCGGCAGGTGCGACAGCCCCTTGAGCAGTGGCACGGCGGCGATGTCCAGCGTGTTTCGCGTGTAGCGCTCGAACGTACGGATGCCGCGCTCGCACAGGACGACGTTCGGGTTGCCCTCGGCCGCGACGTGCTCGGCGGCCAGCAGGAACTCCTCCAGCGTGGCGCTCTGGCCGCGCTTGAGGAACACCGGTCGCTCGCTCCGCCCGACGTGCTGCAGCAGGCGCACGTTGTGCATGTTGCGCGCGCCGACCTGGAGCACGTCGGCCACCTCGGCGACGGCCGTCACGTCCTCCGCCGAGACGACCTCGGTGATGATCGCCAGCCCGGTCTCCTCGCGGGCCCGCGCCAGGAGCTCGAGCCCCTCGCCGGCCATTCCCTGGAAGGTGTATGGCGACGTTCGCGGCTTGTAGGCGCCGCCCCTCAACAGGCTCGCGCCGTGTTCCTTGAGGAAGCGGGCCGTCTCCAGGATCTGGGCCTCGGACTCGACCGCGCACGGCCCGGCGATCACGGTGAACGACCCGTCGCCGAACGAGAAACCGCGGCCGCGGACGACCGTGTCCTCGGGCTGGAGCTCGCGGTTCACCAGCTTGAACGGCTTCTGGACGGGGACCACGTCCTCGACCCCGTCGAACGCCCGCAGCCGGTCGACGGGCACGCCGCGCTCCTCGCCGATCAACCCGATCACGGTGCGCTCCTCGCCGCGGACGATGCGTCCGACGCGCAGCCCCTGCCCCTCGATGAAGCGCACCAGCTCGCCCATCTGAGCCAGCGACACGCCGGGCTTGAGGATGACGATCACGGGCCCTCCTCGGGGTCCAGGTCCTGGCGCAGGGCGCGCGCGGCGCCGAGGTACACGTGCCGCACGTCGGCCGGCCGCGCGTCGAGCGGAGCCAGCATCAGGACGCGCACGATCCGCGGCAGCGATCCCGCCACGCGCGCCTCCTGGGCGCACATCAGCGGCACGTGGTCCCAGCCCAGGGCCCGCGCCGTGGCCGCCGGATACGCGGCCGTCAGGTCCGGCGTCTGGGTGAACCAGATCGCCGTCACGGCGTCCGGGTCGACGCCGTTCCGCGCGACCATCTCGAGCAGGAGCTCGCGGGTCGCCGCGCCGATCGCCGACCCCGTGTCGGCCTCGGCCTGCGTCGCGCCGCGGATCCCGCAGAGAGGGCTCACGTCGTGG
>CAZCZH010000111.1:0-8494 GCA_964502985.1 uncultured Gemmatimonadales bacterium | reverse complement strand
GGCAATCGTCGACATCCGCCTTCCGCCGGACGAGGTCGACGTCAACGTCCACCCGACGAAGCGCGAGGTCCGGCTCCGCAACGAGCGCGAGGTGTTTGCCCTCCTTCAGCGCCGCGTCCGACGGAGCGGATCGGGAGGCCGACGACTCGCTGCCCGCGCAGGGCCGGCCCGTGGCGTCGGACAGCGTTCCCGCCGCCATCGTCGGCCAGGCGCCGCCGCCGCGCGGCACGGCGCTCCACTACTTCCCGCGGGACTCGGCGACGACGGGCTATCTCGTTGTGCCCGCCGACTCGGGGCCGCATTCCGCCGTCATCCTGATCCACGAGTGGAACGGCCTCGACGACCGCGTGCGGCAGGTCGCCGACGCGCTGGCGGATCACGGCTACGTGGCCCTGGCGGCGGACCTGTACTCGGGGCGAACCGGATCCGATCGGGACGAGAACATGGCCCTCGTCCAGGAGACACACGCCCATCCCGAGACGGTCGTCGCGAACCTGGACGCGGCCCAGGAGCTGTTGCGCGCACGCCCCGACGCGACGGGCCGCGTGGCGACGATCGGCTGGTGCTTCGGCGGCGGGATCGCCTTGAGCTACGCCATCGGCGGCCGGGCCCACGAGGGGACGGCGATCTTCTATGGCTCGCTGGTCACGGATCCCGCCGAACTGGAGCGCATCCATCACCCGATCTACGGCACGTTCGGCGAGCTCGACTCGGGCATCCCGCCCGACGAGGTGGCGCGCTTCGTCGACGCGTTGCGCGCCGCGGGGATCGAGAACGACGTCCACGTCTACGATGGTGTGGGCCACGGCTTCTGGCTGTGGGTCGACCGGGACCCCGACCATCGCCTGGCTCCCGCCGCCGACGCGTGGCGACGCCTCCAGACGTTCCTGCGACGGACCCTGGGCGAGGGTTGATCACGGCGCGCTCAGCGCTCGACGCGCAGGTAGGCGCCGCGGCGGTTCACCCGCGCTCCGCGCAGCGCCCCGTGAGACAGGACGATCTCGAGCTCGCGCGCGGTAAACGCGGCGGCCACGGAGTCCTCGTACAATCGGCGCATCGTGCCGCGATAGTGTCGCCCGTGCCAGGCGACGTGCAGGGCGAAGCGCCAGCCGGGCGGACGCGCCAGATCGCGCAGCACGACCCGTCCGTCGGGGCGCACGACGCGCGCGACCTCGTCCAGGACGGGACTCGGGTCTCCGAGGTGGTGGAGCAGGGAGTTGGAGAGGACGAGGTCGAAGGTCGCGTCGCGGAACGGCAGCGCGCGCGCCTCCGCCCGGGCCACCGTCAGGTGGAGCGGAACGCCGGCCCGCGCGGCGGCGAATACGGCCGCTCGCCGTTCGCCCGCCCCGCCCGCCAGCATGGCCTGCGATCGGTCGACGGCCCACACCCGCCAGCCGGGCCGCCTCCGGGCCAGCGCGGTGGGGATCTGACCACCGCCAGTGCCGACATCGAGGACGCGGGCCGTCCCACGAGGTCCGCTCGCCAGAACGTATTCCACCCACGACGCGTCGAGCCGTGCCAGGTGGGCCTGGGCGGCGGCGTCGACGTACGCCGCGGCCTCGTCCTCGCCGGCCATGACCTCGGGCTCCAGGACACGGGCGCCGTACCACCACGCGTGGAACCGGTCGACCCGCTCGAGCCGGGGGGCGAGGACCGCGCGGCCCGCGTCGGTCCGCTCGCCCCCCGCTGGGCGGCGCGGCGGCTCTCCCCGCCAGGGGCCGGTGACGCCGGCTCGCGGGCCGGGGAGGTCGGGATCGGAGCGGCACGACATCGCGGCCGCCGAATGTAGGCCCGCGCGGGGACCGCGGCTTGCCGGCGCGACCCCCGGCGAGCAGTTTGACGCCGGCATGGAAGCCGTCGTCCAGCGCATAGAGGGAACGCGCGAGGCCCGCGTCGAGGAGCTCAAGGAGTTCCTCGCCATCCCCAGCGTGTCGACCGATCCGGCGCACGCCGCCGACGTGCGGCGCTGCGCCGAGTGGTGCCGCGACGCACTCGACGAGGCGGGGTTCGACGCCGCCGAGGTGATCGACACGGCGGGTCATCCCGTGGTCTACGCCGAGTGGACCGGCGCCCCGGACGCGCCCACCGTCCTGTTCTACGGCCATTACGACGTCCAGCCGGTCGATCCGCTCGACCTGTGGACGACCCCGCCGTTCGAGGCTTCCGTGCGGGACGGGCGGATCTACGCCCGCGGCTCGGCCGACGACAAGGGTCAGGTGTTCGCCCACATCAAGGCGTGGGAGGCGTGGCTGGCGGAGGAGGGCCGCCTGCCGTGCAACGTCAAGGTTCTGCTGGAGGGCGAGGAGGAGATCGGCAGCGAGAACCTCGAGCCGTTCATACGCGACCATCATGAGCGCCTCGCGGCCGACGTCGTGATGATCTCCGACAGCCCGATGTTCGCGCGCGGCGTGCCGTCGCTGTGCTACGGACTGCGCGGGCTGTGTTACATGGAGCTGCGCGTGCGGGGCGCCCGGTCCGACCTCCATTCGGGCTCGTTCGGCGGCGCCGTGGCCAATCCGGCGATGGCCCTGGCGCGCGTGCTGGCGAGCCTCAAGGACCACGAGGACCACGTCGCGATCGAGGGATTCTACGACCACGTGCGCCCGCTGTCCGAGCGCGAGCGCGCCGAGTTCAGGAAGCTTCCCTTCAACGAGATCGAGTACCGCCAGCAGCTCGGCGTGCCGGAGCTCGTCGGCGAGGCCGGGTTCACGACGCTGGAGCGCGTCTGGGCGCGACCGACGCTGGATGTCAACGGGCTGCTTTCGGGGTTCACCGGAGCGGGGGCCAAGACGGTGCTCCCCGGGGAGGCCATGGCCAAGGTCTCGATGCGCCTCGTCCCCGACCAGGATCCCGACGAGATCGCCGAGCTGTTCCAACGCCACGTCGAGCGCGCGACGCCGCCGGGCGTCACGGTCCAGGTCGAGGAGCTGCACGGCGCGCGGGCGTATCTCGCGCCCCTCGACCATCCCGCCAACCGCGCCGCACGCCGGGCCCTGTCCAGGGGCTTCGACGCCGAGGCCGTGTTCACCCGCGAGGGAGGATCGATTCCTGTGACGGTGACGTTCCAGGAGCGTCTGGGGCTGACGTCGATCCTGATGGGATTCGGCCTGCCCGACGAGAACGCCCACGCGCCCGACGAGAACCTTGACCTCGAGAACCTCCATGGCGGGACCCTCGCCGCGGCCTGGTTCTACCGCGAGTACGCCGAGGAGGCGGGGCCCGGGTGAGCCGCCGCCGGCGCGCCGCGGGAGCGACATCGGGGCGCACCTCCGTCCGACGGCAGCCGAAGCGCGGCGCCTACGATCGCGCGACCATCGACGCCATCCTCGACGAGGGGCTCGTGGCGCACGTGGGCCTGGTCGACGACGGCCAGCCGTTCGTCATCCCGATGGCCTATGCCCGCGACGGGGACCGTCTCCTCCTTCACGGCTCCGTGTCGAGCCGACTGGCCAAGCGCCTCGCCGAAGGCGTTCCGGCCTGCGTCACGGTGACGCTGCTGGACGGCCTGGTCCTGGCGCGAAGCCTGTTCCACAGCTCGATGAACTATCGCTCGGTCGTCGCCCTCGGCACGGCGGCGGCGATCGCCGACGAGGCCGAGCGCGAGGCGGCTCTGGTCACGCTGTCCGAAGGCCTCGTGCCGGGACGCTCCGCCGAGGCGCGCGGGCCGAGCCCGAAGGAGCTCGCCGTGACGACGGTGCTGTCGTTCCCGCTGGACGAGGTTTCGGCCAAGTCGCGGACCGGCCCCCCGATCGACGATCCCGCCGACCTCGAGCTCCCGGTGTGGGCCGGGGTCGTGCCGCTCGCGCTGCGGCCCGGCGTTCCCGAGCCGGCGCCCGACGTCCCCGGGGGCACGCCGCTCCCGCCCAGCGTCAGGGGATGTAGTGGATCGCCTTGAGGATCAAGGAGACGAGGATCGGCAGGCCGATGAACCAGAAGAAGACGACGCCGAACTGAAAGATCGTCTTGCCGCGGCTATCGCGGGGCTCGGTGGCGGGCTCGGGCTCGGGGGCCATGGCGGGCTCGGGCGCCTTCGGTCGAGGAGTCTTGCGGGGCTTCTTCGCCATTCGGTCTCCTGAGGAGGGCATGCGGTCGGCGGCCATCCGGTCGCGGGACCGGGCCTCTGTCGGCCGTTCTCGAAACTTCTCAAATTAGGATCCGTTCCGCCGCCAGACCAGGCGGCCCGTCCCCTCCCTCCATCGGAGCCGCCGGCGTGTGAAGCTCCATACCAAGATCCTCCTCGGTCTGGCGCTGGGCGCCATCGCCGGGACGTCGGCCAACCTCTCGGCTCCGGGCGCACCGTGGATCGACTGGATCGACACCTACGTCGCCGGCCCCGTGGGGCAGGTCTTCCTGCGGCTCCTGTTCATGGTCGTCGTGCCGCTCGTCTTCGCCACCCTGTCGCTCGGCGTGGCGCGGCTCGGCGATCTGGGGAGCCTGGGACGGGTCGGGGCTCGCACGCTGGGCTACTTCGTCGTGACGACGGGCCTGGCGGTGATTCTGGGAATCGCCCTCGTCGACCTGTTCCGCCCGGGCGGCGGCATCGACCCCGCCACGTCGGCGCGCATCGTGGAGTCGTTCCGCGGCGCGGCGGCCGATCGTCTGGCGTCCAGCGGAGCGCGCGAGTTCGGCATCGACACCTTCGTCTCGATCGTGCCGCGCAATCCGCTCGCCGCGGCCGTCGACATGGACATGCTGGGGCTGATCTTCTTCTCGATCGCCTTCGGCGCGGCCCTGACCTTGATACCGACCGAGCGCGCGGCGCCCATGCTGGACGTCGTCGAGGCCCTGGCCGACGTGGTCACCAAGCTGATCGATCTCGCCATGCGGCTCGCGCCGTACGGCGTGTTCGGCCTGATATTCGTCACCACGAGCCGCTTCGGGTTCGATCTGCTGGTTCCGCTCGCGCGCTACGTGATCGTCGTCCTGCTGGGCCTGGCGATCCACGCGCTGGTGACGCTGTCGCTCGTCGTGCGCGGGGCGGCCGGTTTGTCGCCGCGGCTGTTCTGGTCACGGATCCGCGAGGTCCTCGTCACCGCCTTCTCGACCTCTTCAAGCAACGCCACGCTTCCTACCTCGATCCTCGTGGCCGAACGGTCATTGGGTCTGCCGAAGCAGATGGCCGGTTTCGTGCTCCCGCTCGGGGCCACCCTGAACATGAACGGCACGGCCCTGTTCGAGGGCGTCACCGTGCTGTTCGTCGCTCAGGTGTTCGGCGTGCACCTGTCCATGCCCCAGCAGGTGGTCGTCGTCGTGCTGTCGATCCTGACGGCCGTCGGCGCGGCCGGAGTCCCCGGCGGCTCGATCCCGCTCCTGATGGTGATGGCCACGTCGGTCGGTGTGCCCGGAGAGGGGATCGCCCTGATCCTCGGCGTCGACCGGATCCTCGACATGAGCCGGACGACGGTCAACGTGGCGGGAGACCTGACCGCGACCTGCGTCGTGTCGCGACTGGAGGGGGTGTGGGGCCCGGCCGACGCCGTGCGCGCAGGCGACGCCGAGGCGTTCCCCGGAATCGTGGACGAGAGTCCGGGAGCCTGAGCGGGTCTAGGGCCGGCCGGCGCGGGTCGTATCGGGGTGCCGGGTGGTGGGGCGCGGCGGCCCTGTCACGGCGTTCGGCCCCGTCCCGGGGACCGCTCCACGCGGCGCGTCGGCCGGCACAGCCCACGGGCCGATGCGGATCACGGGGGCCGTGGAGTCGTTGACGAACAGGGTCAACGAGTCGGCGTCCTGCTCCAGACCCGGCATGAAGACGAAGCTCCCCACCGCTGTCGTCCCGGAGGCGACCTCGACGCGCGGGTTGGAGGGCACGAGGATCCCCTCGTAGACGTGGCCGTTCTCGTCCTTCAGATACGGCTGGCCGTCGGCGGCGAAGCGCACCGCGTCGCGCGGCCCCGTATACCACGCGGCATACGTCATCGCCACGTACTTCGGGGCGTAATTGACGTCCTGCACGTGCCACGCCGCGTCACTCGCTCGCCCGATCAAGTCGACCGAATCGAGGCGGCCCTCCTGCATCTCGGGATAACGCTGCGGATTCGGGTGGAAGCTCTCCTGCTCGGCGGCGCTCAGCGTGTCGGGACGAAGCGAGTCGGCCGGCGCCTGGCTCGACTCCTGGCTCCGCTTGCAGCCGATCGCGAGGCCGGCGACGAGAGCCACGGACAGCGCCACTCGGTACCAGGGAAGACGAAACAGGGTGGGCAACCTCAGCGGTAGTTCGCGGCCTGCCAGGCGAACGGCAGGTCGGCCTCCTCGAGCGTGCGGATGGCGGCCTGCAGGTCGTCCTTCTTCTTCCCGCTGACGCGGATCTGATCGCCCTGGATCGAGGCCTGGACCTTGAGCCCCGTGGCCCGGATCCGCTTGACTACGTCCTTGGCGCGCTCGTGCGACAGGCCGGACTGGATCTCGATCCGCTGCCGCGCCGTGCCGCCGAGGGCCTCCTCGACCGTGCCGGCCTCGAGCGCCTTCAGCGGGACGCCGCGCCGGGCGAGCTTCTCCTCGAGGATCTGGCGCAGCGAGCGCAGCCGGCCCTCGTCCTCGGCGCTCAGGACGAGCGCCTCGCCGGACTCCTCGATCGTCGCCTTCGAGCCCTTGAAGTCGAATCGCGTGCGGACCTCCTTGAGCGCCATCTGGACGGCGTTCTTGACCTCCTGATGGTCGACCTTCGACACGATGTCGAATGAGGAATCAGGCATCGGACCTCCGAAGCGGATCGTTGCGGACGGACGGGGAGATTGTACGCGCTGGCGACGCCGCCGTCAGGTCCCGCGCTCCCCGTCGGGCGGCTCGGAGACGCGAATGACGATCTTGCCGAACTGGTCGGCGGTGTCCAGGCGGGCGAGCGCGGCCGGTGCGTCCTCGAGATCGAACACGGCGTCGACGAAGGGCTCGATGCGGCCGCCCACGACCAGCCGACGCACGGTATCGAACTGGCGGCGATTGGCCATCGTCGAGCCATGGATCGAGATCTGCTTCCAGTACACCCGGTTGATCGGTGTCACGGCGTCGTTGCCCGTCGTCGCTCCGCACGTCGCGATCCGCCCGCCGCGACGCGCGCATTCGATCGACGTGCGCCAGGTGGCCTGCCCGACGTTGTCGATCACCAGGTCGACGCCGCGCTTGTCCGTCAGCTCGCGAATCCGGCTCGCGACGTCTTCGAGCGTATAGTCGATGGCGACATCCGCTCCGAGGACGATCGCGCGATCGAGCTTGGCCTGGGACGACGAGGTCACGTAGACGTACGCTCCGGCGTAACGTGCGACCTGCAGGGCCGCGCTCGCCACCCCACCGCCGACGCCGTGGATCAGGACGCTCTCGCCGGCCCGCAGCCCGCCGGCATGGATCACGAGGCGCCACGCCGTCTGGTAGGCCAGCGGGAACGCGGCCGCCGCTTCCCACGACAGCCCGCGCGGCTTGCGCATGGCGTTCTCCGCCGGCACGACGACGAATTCGGCGAGGGTCCCTGCAACGTGCTCGCCGAGCAGCCGGTAGCGGATGCACAGAGACTCCTCGCCGATCCCGCAGAACTCGCACCGGCCGCACGACAGGCCCGGCTGGAGGAGCACCTCGTCGCCGACCGCTGGCCGCTCGACGCCGGGACCGACGGCGTCCACCACGCCGGCGCCGTCGGCGCCCATGACGTGGGGCATGTCGAGCTCGATCCCCGGGATCCCGCCGCGGACCCACAGGTCGAGGTGGTTGAGGGCCGCCGTGACGACCCGCACCCGCACCTCGCCCGGTCCCGGCTCGGGAGGCGGGACCTCGCCCACCTCGACGACCTCGGGGCCGCCGTGACGCCGGATCAAGGCCGCGCGCATCAGGCGCGAGCGCCCTCGGCCCGCGAGAAGGGCGCCCAGTCGGGATCGTCGAGCATACGTCGCGCGATCCATGGCACGGGCGGCGCGCCGGCCGCCATGAAGGCGTCGTGGAATGTGCCCAGGTCGAACGGCTGGCCGCGCTCCCGCGCGGCGCGCTCGGCATCCTCCCGCAACTCGACCAGCATCAGCTTGCCCAGCGTGTAGTTCAGGTACTCCGGATCGTACGTCCCCCGCAGGGCCTGCTGGCGGGCGTTGATCGAGTCCTGGTGCGCCACCTCGCGGAACATCCCCTCGGCCTCCTCGACCGTCATGCCGCGGGTGTGGAGGCCGATCGAGGCCAGGAAGCGCACCACCCGCAAAAGGGCGTCCTGGACGACGGCCAGACCGAGCCGCGGGTCGTCCCCCGCCAGACCCTCCCGCCAGGCCATCTCCTCACCGTAATGAGCCCATCCCTCGTACGTCACGTACGCCCCGAGGAGCCGCTGGGTCCGCGTCGGAGCCCGCCGGAGGTGGGTGAAGTGGTGGTAGTGGCCGGGGTACGCCTCGTGCCCGCTCGTGTTGAGGATCGTCCATCGGTTGTTGTGTGTCAGAAACTCCTCGGCCACCTCCGGATCCCACTCCTCCAGCACGGGCTGGATGAAATAGAAGCCCGTGCGGACCTCCGTCTCGTACGGTCCGGG
>CAZCZH010000110.1:0-8516 GCA_964502985.1 uncultured Gemmatimonadales bacterium | reverse complement strand
GCCGGCGCGCAACGCGTTCTTCCTCAGTACGGCCGGCGCGGCCAACCTGCCGTGGGCGTACATCGCGACGGCGTTCGTCTCGGCGGGGGCGTCGCTTGCCTACGGGCGCTGGGTGGCTCCGCTCCCACGGCGTCGCCAGATCCTCGGAACGCAGGCCTTCGTTGCCGGGTCCCTGATCTTGTTCTGGCTCATCCTGCAGCGACCGACCGCCTGGACGGCCGGCGCGTTCTACGCCTGGCTCAACGTGTTCACGCTGTTCCTGGTGAGCCAGTTCTTCCTCCTCGGCAACGACCTGTTCGACCCGCGGCAGGCCAAGCGCATCCTGGGCTTCGTGGGGGCCGGCGGGCTGGCGGGCGGAGTCGTCGGAGGCCTGGCCGCGGGGACACTCGCCAAGCCGCTCGGAAGCGCCTCCCTGCTGTGGGTGGCGACCCTCCTGTTGGTGGCCTGCGGCGCCCTCGCCGTGTACGTGATGCGGATCGGCGAGTTCCGCCGCACGGGGCGCGCCGTGGAGCCCGGCGACCGCGGCCGTCGGCAGGGCGTCAGCGGGGGGCTCGCGGTCCTGCGGCGGGTGACCCATCTGCGGCGCATCGCGTACCTGCTGTTCTCGGCGATCCTCGTGAGCACGTTCGTGGACTGGATGTTCAATGCCGCCGTCGAGTCGGCGATCCCCGATCAGGCCGCGCAGACGGTGTTCTTCGGCCGCGTGTTCGCGCTGTTCAACGGGGGCGCGTTCCTGCTGCAGATCTTCCTCACGAGCGTCCTCCTGCGGACGCTCGGCCTGGCCGGCGCGCTGCTCCTCCTGCCGCTCGGGATGGGGCTCGGCGTGACGGCGATGATCGTGGCCCCCGGCCTGTGGGCCGCCTCGCTGGCCAAGGGCGCCGACATGTCGCTGCGCAACTCGATCGACCAGTCGGCGCGGGAGATCCTGTACCTTCCCGTGCCGTCGGTCCTCAAAGCGCGGGCCAAGCCGTTCATCGACACGGTCGTGACGCGCGGCGCGGACGGCGTGGCGGGGGTGCTGATCTTGCTGGGCAGCGGCATGGCGGCGTTCGCCGGGCGCGGCTTCACGCTCCTGACGGCGGGGCTGATCGGGCTCTGGCTGGTCGCCGTGTGGGGCGTCCGGAAGAGCTATCGCCAGGCCCTGGAGAAGCTCCTCGCTGTACGCGACGTCGATCTCGAGGCGGCGGTCGAGACGAGCGTCGACTCCGACGCCGTGCGCGAGCTGCTGGATTCGATCCAGGCCGACGCCGACGCCGAGCAGACCCGCTTCGCGCTGGACCTCTTGGCGGACCTGCCGTCCGCCGCCCTGCGCGAACCGGCGCGGCGCCTGCTGAAGCACCCCGACGCGCCGATACGGGCCCGCGCCGTGGACCTGCTGGCGGCCGTCGCCACGGGCGAGGACGCCGACCTGGCGCGGCCGCTCCTCGACGACCCCGACACACGTGTCCGGGGGGCCGCCGTGCGCCTGCTGTGCGGCTTCGAGCCCGACGTCTGGCTGCCGCGCGCGGAGGAGCTCCTGGACTCCGACGACCCGGAGCTGCTCGAGGCGGGCATGGCGTGCCTCTTGATCTACGGGGGGGAGGACCGGACCGACGTCGCCGGCCGCGCGATCGGGGGCCTCGTGCGGAGCGCCGGAGAGTCGGGCGCCCCGGCTCGGCTGGCGTGCGCCCGCGCCCTCGGCCGTCTGGGCGAGCCGCACCCCCTGCAGCGGCACCTCGAGACGCTCCTCGCCGACGGCCGGACGGACGTCGTCCAGGCCGCGCTCGAGGCCACGGCGCGGGTCCCGAGGCGGGATCTCATGGCGGCCGTCCTGCCGCACCTCGAGGCCCGCGACACGCGCTCCGCCGCGCGCCGGGCTCTGGCCGCGTCCGGCGAGGACGGGATCCCGTCCCTGTCGGCGGCGATGCGCGACCCCGACCTCTCGATCGAGGTCCGGCGCTGGATCCCCGGGGCCCTGGTCGGGATCGGCACGCGGTCCGCGTACCGCGCCCTGCTGGAGGCCCTCCCGTCGCTCGAGGAGGGCAGGCATCGGCTGTACGTCCTGAAGGCGCTCAACAAGATGCGTCGGCGTCATCCGTCCTGGGAGGCGGTACCCGACATGGTCCGCTCCGAGATCGACCGCGAGCTGTCGACGGCCTACGACCTCGAGCGCCAGGAGGCCGGGCTGGACCGGCTGCGTCTCGACATGGAGGTCCCCGGAGAGCCGCTCGAGGCGTACCGCGGCGCGCTGAGCTACCGCGCGGAGAGCCATTTGGAGCGCGCCTTCCGGCTGCAGGGGCTCCTGTACTCGCCGCAGACGATCTACTACGCCTATGCCGGCCTGCACGCCAGCGACTCGCACCGCGGGGCGCACGCGCTCGAGCTCCTCGAGCTGGCGCTCGACCGCAAGGACGCCGGGCGCATGGTGCCCCTGTTCGATCCCGACCTCGACCCCCAGAGGCGGGCCAACATCGGGGCCAGATGGTATGATCTCGAGGAGCGCGACCCGATCGAAGATCTCGAGTCGATGCTCGAGCGCGGCGAGCCGTGGCTCCAGGCGTACGCCGTGGGCCTCGCCGGGACGGCGTTCCCCGAGCGCCTGGCGGCGTCCCTCGAGCGACTGTCGGCGACCGGGTCGCCGCTGGTCCGCCCGCTCGCGCGGCGTTACGTGGAGAACGGAGGAGGGACCGACGACATGTCGCTGTCCCCGGTCGAGAAGGCGGCCGCGCTGCGGCACGCCGACATCCTACGGGATCTCGGGGCCGAAGACCTGCTCCAGCTCGCGGCCGTCGCCGAGGAGCGCGAGTTCGAGGCCGACGAGTACCTGTTCTACCAGGGCGAGGAGGGGGACTACCTGTACGTCGTTCTGGACGGCTCGATCCGGATCGAGATCGACGGGCAGGAAGTGGACACCTACCAGCCCGGCCAGTCGATCGGCACGTTCGCCGTCCTCGACCGGCGCCCGCGCTCGGCCAGCGCGATGGCCGTCGTGAAGTCCCGCACGCTGGCTCTCCACCGGGCCGACATGGGCCAGATCCTGGCCGACAACTTCAGCCTCGTCGAGGACCTGTTCCAGAACCTGACCGGGATCATCCGCGACATGAACGTGCGCGTCTACCAGAGCGCCCAGGAGTCGGGCAAAGCGGGCGAGAGCTCCTCGGGCTGACGCCCGGCGCGGCTCACTTGCCGGCCGGAGCCGCCACGTCGAGGGCCAGCTCCCAGTTCGAGCCCGGTCCGGTCGACGGGAGAGCTCTGGGAGGACCATCCAAGGTGCGAGGTCCGGATGGGATTCTCGGACGGCAGCCGTAAAAGCGGCGATGTCCGATGGATGGACGGTTCGAATCGAAACGTTGTGCACCGCAAGAACCTTAGATGTGGATCGTCTCGCCGTGGACGTCGAGGGCGGCCTCCTTGACCGCCTCGGCGAGGGTCGGGTGGGCGTGGACGGTCAGGGCGACGTCCTCGGCCGAGCCGCGGAACGCGGCCACGGCGACGAGCTCGGCGATCAGGTCGCCGGCCCGCGCGCCGAACACGTGGCAGCCCAGCATGCGGTCGGTCTTCGCGTCGGCGACCATCTTGACGAAGCCTGTCGTCTCGTTCATGCAGCGGGCGCGGCCGTTGGCGCTGAACGGGAAGCGACCGACGACGATCTCGTGGCCCGCCTCGCGGGCCTCCTCCTCGGAGAGGCCGACGGTGGCGATCTCGGGATGCGTGTAGACGACGCCCGGGATCGGGAAGTAGTCCATCTCGCTGTTCCGGCCGGCGATCCGCTCGGCGGCCACGACGCCCTCCTCCATCCCTTTGTGGGCGAGCATCTTCCCGCCGATCACGTCGCCCACTGCGTAGATTCCCTCGGCGGCCGTGAACCCGTCGTCGACCTCGACGAAGCCACGCTCGTCGGTCTCGACGCCGACCCGGTCCAGGGCCAGGCCGTTGGTCACCGGGCGGCGCCCGATCGCGACCAGCATGGCGTCGACCCGGAGCGTGTCCCCGCCGTCGGGACCTTCCAGAGCGACCTCGACGCCGGATTCGCCCACCTCGGCGCCCGTGACCTTCGTCGAGACGCGGATGTCGAGCCCCTGCTTGCGGAACGTCTTCATGCCCTCCTTGGCCAGGTCGGCGTCCATGCCCGGCAGGATCGTGTCCAGCGCCTCGACGATCGTGACCTCCGTGCCGACCCGGCGGTATACCGAGCCCATCTCGAGGCCGATGTAGCCCCCGCCGACGACGACCAGCCGCTCGGGGATCGCGTCGCGGGCGAGGCCCTCGGTCGATGAGATCACGCGCCGGCCGTCGAACGGCGTTCCGGGCAGCGCGATCGGGGCCGAGCCGGTGGCCACGATCGCCGCGCCGTAGCGCACGCGCGTCGTCGAGTCGGTGCCGGTGACGTCGAGGACGCCCGGCTCGACGAACCCGCCTTCGCCCTCGAGGTGCTCGATGCCGTTCTTCTTGAACAGGTAGGCGACGCCCTTCGTGCTGGCGTCGACGACCTTCTGACGGTGCTTCTGCATCGTCGGCCAGTCAACATCGACCGACCCGACCTGGATCCCGATCCTGGCCGCTCCCTCGCGGATCCACGCCAGATGCTCGGTCGCGTCGAGGAGCGCCTTGGACGGTATGCACCCCACGTTCAGGCACGTGCCGCCGAGGGACTCGCGCTCGACGCACGCCACGCCGAGCCCGAGCTGCGCGGCGCGGATCGCCGCCACGTAGCCCGCCGGCCCGGAGCCCAGGACGACGACGTCGTACGACTTCTCGGCCATCAGGCCTCCACCAGCAGGCGCTCGGGGCTCTCGAGGAGCTCGCACACCCGGCGCAGGAACAGGACGGCCGGCGTGCCGTCGACGAGGCGATGGTCGTACGACAGGGCGAGGTACATCATGGGCCGGATCTCGACCCGACCGTCGACCGCCACCGGCCGCTCCTGGATCTTGTGGATCCCGAGCACGGCGACCTCGGGGTAGCTGATGATCGGCGTCGTGAGGATCGCGCCGAAGCCACCCGCGTTGGTCAGCGTGAACGTCCCGCCCTGGATGTCGTCCATCTCGAGCCTCCGCTCGCGGGCGCGGGTCGCCAGGTCGTCGATCTCGGCGGCGATCTCGGACATCGACTTGCGGTCGGCGTGCTTGATCACCGGGACGACGAGCCCGGCCTCCGTGTGGACGGCGACGCCGAGGTGATAGAAGCGGTGGTACACGATCTCCTCGCCCTCGATCGACGCGTTGACGTCGGGGTACTCCTTGAGCGCGGCGATGGCCGCCTTCGCGATGAACGGCATGTACGTCAGCTTGACTCCGTGCGCCTCGCGGAAGTCGTCCTTGATCCGCTCGCGGAGCTCGACGATGGCGCTCATGTCGGCCTCGTCGACCGTCGTGACGTGCGCCGCGGTCCGCTTGGACTCGCTCATCCGGCGGGCGATCGTCTTGCGGATCGGGGTCATCGGGACGCGCTCGACCGGCTCGTCGAGGCCATACTCGCGGGCCGGGCCGGCGGGGGCGGCCGCCGCGGGAGGCGTGGCCTCGCGCGCCGGGGCGGCGGCGGGCGCGCCCTCCAGGTACGTCTCGACGTCGTCGCGCGTCACGCGTCCACCGCGCCCGCTGCCCTCGATCCGCGTCAGGTCGAGGCCGTGCTCGCGAGCCAGGCGGCGCACTGCGGGCGAGGTCTTCATGTCCTCGGGGATGACCACCCCGCCGCCGGTGGCCGGAGGTGCGGCGGGCTCCTCCTCGGCGGGCCGCGCGCTGGGCTCGAGGGGCGCTTCCTTCCGCGGCTCTTCCTGTTCCGGCGCCTCTTCCTCCGGCTCGGGCGCCGCCACCTCCTCGCCCTCGCCGGCGATCGTCCCGAGCACCTCGCCCACGGCGACGGTCGCGCCGGCCGGCTTGTCGATCGAGGCCAGCGTGCCGCCGCGGAAGGCCGTCACCTCCATCGTGATCTTGTCCGTCTCCAGCTCGACGACCGCCTCGTCCGCCTGGACCTCGTCGCCGACCTGCTTGAGCCACTTCGACACCGTAGCCTCGGGGACGCTCTGGCCGAGCGACGGGACCTTGATCTCGAGGGCCATCGTCTAGCGCTCCGGGATGGGGGAACGGCTCGTGATCACGTGCGCGCCGTGTCGCGCAGGGCGTCGGCGATCGTATCGACCGTCGGCAGGTAGGCGCGCTCCATCGTCGCCGCAGCCGGGAATGGAGTGTTGTAGCCGGCCACGCGGGCGATCGGCGCATCGAGATCCCAGAAGCAGCGCTCGGTCAGGAGGGCCACGATCTCGCCGCCGATCCCGCCCGTCTTGGGAGCCTCGTAGACGACGACCGCCTTCCCCGTCTTGGAAACCGAAGCGACGAGCGTGTCCTGGTCCATCGGCAGGAGGGTACGCAGGTCGATCACCTCGACCGAGATCCCCTCGTCCGCCGCGAGCCGCTCGGCGGCCTGCATGCAGTACTGGAACATCTGGCCGAACGAGATCGCCGTGACGTCCGTGCCCTCGCGGGCGACATGCGCCTCGCCGATCGGCGTGACGACCTCCTCGCCCTCCGGCAGCTCGTCCTTCAGCGAGCGGTACAGCTTCTTGTGCTCCCAGTACAGGACCGGGTCGGCGCTGCGGATCGCCGAGCGGAGCAGCCCCGCCGCGTCACGAACGGTCGAGGGCGCCACCATCACCAGCCCCGGCGTGTTGAGAAACCATGCCTCGTTCGACTGCGAGTGGAACACGCCCCCGCCGACGCCGCCGCCCCACGGGCAGCGGATGGTGATCGGCATGTCCCATGCGCCCCGCGTCCGCCAGCGGTACTTGGCGACCTGCTGGACGATCTGGTCGAACCCGGGGCTGATGAAGTCGGCGAACTGGATCTCCGGCAACGGCCGGCAGCCGACCATCGCCGCGCCGACGGCCATCCCGGCGATCATCGACTCCGAGATCGGGCTGTCGATGATGCGCTCCGGACCGAACTCCTCGAGCAGCCCGCGCGTGGCCTTGAACACGCCGCCGTAGATCCCCGTGTCCTCGCCGATCAGGAACGTCGTCTCGTCGCGGGCGATCTCCTCGTGGAGCGTGCGATTGATGGCGTCGATGTACGTGATCCGGGCCATCAGTCGGCGCCCCACGCGGTCGGACCGGCGTAGCGGAAGCCGGGGTACTCCTCGGCGTACACCTCGGACAGGAAGTCTTCCGGCTCCGGCCGCGGGCTGTTCTCGGCGAAGTCGACCGCTTCCTCGATCTCGGCCCGCACTCGCCGCTGGATCTCGGCCAGGCCGTCGGCGTCGAGGACCCCCTCGTCGATCAGGTATGCCACGTAGCGCGGCAGCGGGTCGCGCTCCATCCACGCCTCGACCTCGTCGTCCGTGCGGTAGTCCGCCGGGTCGATGTCGGAGTGGCCGAACCAGCGGTAGGTCTTCATCTCGATGAGGGTCGGCCCCTCGCCGGAGCGGGCCCGGGTCAGCGCCTCGCGGGTCGTGTTCCACACCGTCACCACGTCGTTGCCGTCGATCGAGATCCCGGGGAAGCCGAACGCGTCGGCGCGGTGCGACAGGTCGGTGAGGGCCGTCGTCAAGGACACCGGAAGCGACTCGGCCCAAAGGTTGTTCTGCACGACGTACACGATCGGCAGGCGATGCACGCCGGCGAAGTTGCATGCCTCGTGGAAATCGCCGTGGGCCGTCGCGCCGTCACCGCAGAACGCGACCGCGACGTTGTCCTTCTTGAGCATCTTGTAGCCGAACGCCGCGCCTGTCGCTGCGATCCAGTTCATCGCGATGCACGTCGACGGGTTCATCACCCAGTACTCGGGATGCCAGTAGTGGCACGCCGTATAGCGCCCGCCGTCCGGTGAGTCCACCCGATTGTAGACCTGCGCGGTGAGGGCCTCGAGCGGGACGCCCTTGCCGGTCGAGGCGCCGAGGTCGCGATGCGACGGCCCGACCAGGTCGTCCTTCTTGAGCTGGAACGCGATGACGACGTCGCACGCCTCCTGGCCGATCTGCGAGTAGTACGTCCCCTCGAAGCGGCCCTGGCGGAACAGCTTGCGCATGCGAGCGTCGAACTCGCGCGTCCGGACGAGGCGCTCGAGCAGCTCGAGGCGGCCTTCGTCGTCGAGCCCCTCCATCGACCCCGACAGCCGGTACTTGTCGGGGAACGGCCGGTCGAGGTCGGTGGCCCGCTCCTCGCGCGCGCGCTGCTGCTCGATGAAGGCCTTCTTCTCGTCGGCCTCCGCGGGCTCGGCGCCTTCCCCCGTCGTACGGTGGTCCTCGCCGGGGCTCTCGTCGGCGGACGACTCGGGCCGGGCTTTCGCCTTGCGTTCCTTCTGCTTCTGCGGCATGCGGTTCCTCGGTGGAGTTCCAGGCAGTGCGGGCTCGCGCTACGAGGCTCGCGGCGTGTCCAGCGAAACGGTCCCCTGCGCCAGTCGGCTCTTGAGAAGCTGACGGTCGGCGCGATACGAGCTCCGCACGAGCGGGCCGGCCTCGACGTGGGCGAAGCCCATCGCCTCGCCGATCCGCGCCAGCTCGGCGAACTCGTCGGGATGCACGAAGCGCGCGACCGGCAGATGCCA
>CAZCZH010000109.1:0-8669 GCA_964502985.1 uncultured Gemmatimonadales bacterium | reverse complement strand
AGCGTCGAGCCGGCGTCGGCCCGGCTCCACGCGACGCTCGCCGTCACGCGGGACAGGGAGCGCCGTGCGTTCGGCGAGGGGGCGAACGAGCGCCCGGGAAGGCCGCGCTCCTCGCGCGCCAGGGCGAGCCGCGCCCGCAGACCGCCCCCCGCGACGGGCGCGTCGAGCGCGGCGAAGGCGTCGAGGCCCGCCAGGTCGGCGTTCCGCCGCCGGCCCCGGCCGCCGCCCGCCTCGGGCGGGCGCTCGAAGTCGAACGCCCCGTCGTCGGATCGGACGCCGATGCCGCCGCCGAACGCCGCGCCGCCCACCCGGTCGCCGAGCGCTGCGCGCGCCGACCTGTGTCCCAGCGAGCCGAAGCCCACCTCGAGCTCGTCGGGCGCCGCCGGGCCGCGCGTCTCGAGGAGCACGACGCCCCCCGACGCCCGCGGCCCCCAGCGTGCCGACCGCGCGCCAGGCAGGACGGTCGCGCTCTCCAGCGCGTCGGCGGGGACGGTCGACAGGTCGGCCTCGCCGGTCAGCGGGTCGTCGAGCGGGGCGCCGTCGAGGAGCACGAGGACGGAGGCGGGGTCGGAGCCGCGGACGTGGACCCGGGCCGGGCCGGCGGGGCCGTCGGAGCGCACGACGACCCCCGGCGCCAGGGCCACGACGTCGGCCGCCGTCCGCGCGCCGGAGGCGGCGATCCGCGCGCGATCGATGCGCCAGCCATCGAGACCCGCCTCGGCCGGCGCGCGGGCGACCACGGGGGTGGCGGAGAGGGGCGCCCGCTCGAGCGCCACGCGCGTGCGCGCCGTGCGACCGTTGACGAGCTCCACGGTGCGCCATGCCTCGGCGTAGCCCAGCCGCCGGATGTGGATCGGCTGCCGGCCGGGCTCGAGCCCCGTCGCGCGGAACGTCCCCGCGGCGTCGGACTCGACGACCCGTCCGGTCCCGACCAGGGCGACCGAGGCGCCGCCCACGGGCTCGCCCGTCGCCCCGTCGACGACGATGCCCTCGATCTCGGCCGGCCACTGGGCATGCGCCGACGCGGGCGCGAGCAAGAGGGCGACGGCCAGGAGCGAGCGAGGGATCGACAAGAAAACCCGTCCTTCCTCGAGGACTCGAGGGGGCACGGGTCGTGGCCCGCCGGAAGCGCGAGCCGTGTGGGATCCCGTCCCTTCCCTCGAAGGGGGTGCCGAGCGGGCGGGAACGGGACCGGTCTCCTGGCTCGAGGCGGCGTCGCTCGCCTTCCCAGGGCGTTCGCCCCAGTGGCGTTCGAGCGGGCCGTTTCCGCTCCCGGCGATGCCGGGAGGGGCCTCTCACAGTGGCGGGGCCGCGTCGGTTTCACACCGACTTCCGGTGGGCCCCGTTCGCCGTATGTGGAGCCATTGATATCACCGTTCGAGTCCCACCGCAAGGAAGGCGCGCGCGCTTGCCTCGCCGCGGATCCACCGTAACGTTGTGCGCATCCGCACCCATCCGTTGCCCTCCCGCCTGGCCGTCCTCCTCGGCGTCGCGGCCCTCGCGGTCGGACCGCGCGCCGCGCGCGCCCAGGGCGCGGGGGCGATCGTCGGCGAGGTCCGCGAGGCGGGCAGCGGAGCGCCCCTCCCGGGGGCCCAGGTCTACGTCCCGGGAACGGGCGTCGGCCAGGTGACCGACTCAGACGGCCGGTTCCGCATCCCGGGCCTTTCCGGCGGTCGCCTGACGCTGCGCGTCGAGCTCCTCGGCTATCGCACCGTCGACCGGCCCGTCGTGGTCGAAGCGGGACGCTCGACGGCGCTCGACGTGACGCTCGAGCGCGACTACCTGCGGCTCGACCGGATCGTCGTCACGGGGACGCCGTACGGCGCGCGGGCCCGCGAGGTGGCGCACAGCGTGGCCACGATCGATCCCGACCAGATCGCCGAGCCGGTGGCGACCGTCGACCAGCTCCTGACGGGGCGCCTGCCCGGCGTCACCGTCCAGCAGGGGAGCGGCCTGGCCGGGTCGGGCTCGCAGATCCGGCTGCGCGGCAACGTCAGCGTCGCGCTCGACAACGAGCCCCTGGTCTACGTCGACGGGGTGCGCGTGCGCAGCGAGGGCTACCCCAGGAACGCGCCCGCCTTCGGCGACCCGCTGCCGGGTCCCAACGACTCGGCTAGCCCGCTCAACGACCTCGACCCGGCCGACATCGAGCGGGTGGAGGTCGTAAAGGGACCGGCCGCGACGACGCTGTACGGGGCCGAGGCGGCCAGCGGTGTGGTCCAGATCTTCACCCGCCGGGGACGGGCCGGCCCGCCGGAGTGGCGCGCCCGGGTCGATCAGGAGGCGGCACGGGTCCAGAAGTTCGGCACCGACGGCGACCCGTACCTGGGGCTGTCGCCATGGCTCGACGACGCCTGGCGCCAGCGCTACTCGGTGTCCGTCGGCGGGGGCGGCGCGGTGCGCTACTACGCCTCCGGCTCCTATGACCACGACGGCGGCATCCTGCCCAACGACGGCGAGCGGCGGACGACGGCCCGGCTCAATTTGGACGCCGAGCCGGCGCGCGGGCTGGCCGTGCGCCTGAGCGCGTTCCACGCCTGGCACGACATCGAGAGCACGCCCGCGGGGATCAACCAGTCGAGCCTGATCGTAAACGTCCTGCGCGGACCGACCAACTACATCGGCGACACGACGCGCATGGCGATCGACCGTCTGCTGGACTACGACCTGGAGACCGACATCGGCCACACGCTGGTCGCGCTGAACGCGACCCACTCGACGACGTCGGCGTGGACCAACCGTGTCGGGCTGGGCTACGACCGCGCCGCGAGCCGGTTCCTGAACCTGCGGCCGGTGGGCTACGTGCTGGCGCCGGGCGGCGTCCTGTCGGACGAGCGCTGGACGAGCCGGATCCTGACCGCGGAGTACGTCGGCGACCTGAGCCTGGAGTTGCCGCGCGAGCTGACGAACAGCCTGGCGTGGGGCGCGCAGAGCGTGACCACGGACGTGCGCAGCCAGACGGGCTACGCGGAGGGGTTCGAGGAGGGCGAGCCGGCGACCGTCGAGAACGGCGACCTGTCGCTCGAGACGCACTCCCGCACGCGAATCCGCGAGAGCGGGGCGTTCGTCCAGGACGTCGTAGGCCTGCGCGAGCGGTACTACCTGACGGCCGGGTTTCGCGTCGACGGCAGCACCGCGTTCGGCGACCGCCTGGGGCTCCAGGCCTACCCGCGGATCGGCGCCTCGTACGTGATCTCGGAGGAGCCCTTCTGGTCCCCCGCCCTGGGCCGGGTCAAGCTCCGCGCGAGCTACGGCTACGCCGGGCGCGCGCCGGACGTCGTGTCCAGCCTCCGGACGTGGCAGGTGACGGACTTCGCCGGCGACTCGGCGTTCGTGCCGGGCGCCGTGGGGAACGACTCGCTGGCCCCCGAGCGGACCTCCGAGCTGGAGGTCGGCCTCGACGGGAGCTTCCTCGGGGACCGCCTGGTGGCGGCGTTCAGCGTGTACCGCCAGCGGACGACCGACGCCTTGTTCCCCGTGGCGCAGATCCCCTCCGAGGGGTTCTCCGGGAGCCAGCTGGCCAACGTCGGCGCGTTGCGCAACGACGGCCTGGAGCTGTCGCTGCGGGGCACGGTCCTGGAGCGCCGGTCGATCGGCCTGGACGCCGGCGTCTACCTGTACACCAACCACTCCGAGGTGACGAGCCTGGGGGGAGCGGCCCCGCTGAACGTCGACGACGGGGCGTGGATCCTCGAGGGCGAGCCGGCTCCCGTCCTGCGGGGAGCGCTGGTCAAGAACGCCGACGAGGTGGCCGACCCGGTGCTCGAGCTGGACCACGTGTACGGGCCCAACCTGCCGACGCGCACCGTCGGGCTGAGCCTCGACGTGCGCCTGCCGCGCGGGATCGAGGTGTCGGCGCGCGGCGAGTACGAGGGCGGGCACTACCTGTACGACAACGTCGGCAACCACCTGGCGCGCCGCGATCGCTACGCGCCGTGCGCCGGCGCGTACGCCCTGCGCGCGGAGGGGCACCCGGAGCGGCTGACGGCGTGGGAGCGGGTGTGGTGCGTCGCGGCCAACGTGCCGCGCAACCAGGGACCGATCTACCCGGCCGATTTCCTGCGCCTGCGCGAGCTGACGCTCAGCGTGCCCCTGCCGGCGGGGTTCCCGGCCGGCGCGCGCTCCGTGGTCGTCGTCTCGGCGCGCAACTTCTGGACCTGGAAGAACGACGACTTCCTCGTGTTCGACCCCGAGATGTCGGGCCGCGAGGGAACCCACGCCCGGGCGCGCATGGTCGACGCCGAGATCCCCTCCCCGGCGACGTTCGGCGTGTCCCTGCGGATGACTCGATGAGGGCCGCGGGACCGCGCGTCGCTCGCCTGGCGGCGCTCGCCCTGGCGGCGTGGCTCGGGGCCGGCTGCCAGAAGGCGATCACGGACGTCGGCGCCACGGACGACGCGTCGCTCGACGACCGGGGCGCGCTTCCGGCGCTGGTGGCCGGGATGGACCGCGAGCTGTCGCGGGCCGTCGGCCTCCTCGCCCTGACGGGAGCCGTGGTGACGCGTGAGGTGATCGGGGCGGGGTCCCAGACGACGGAGTACGGCGCCACGCTGTCCCAGCGCGCCGGGTTCCTCGACCCGCTGGAGAACGACGATCACTGGAACCTGGCCCAGTCCGCGCGCTGGACGGCGGAGGACGGGGTGCGCCGGATGCGGGACCTCCTGGGGGAGGACTTCGCGGGGTCCGAGCTGGCCGCCCGGGCGCTCCTCGACGCCGGCTTCGCCAACCGCCTGCTCGGGGAGAACATGTGCTCGACCGTCGTGGACGGCGGGCCGTCGCAGCCGTCGAGCGCCGCGCTCCAGCGGGCCGATGCGGAGTTCGACGAGGCGCTCGACGTGGCCCAGCGGGCGGGCCGACTGGAGCTCGCCCTGGCGGCCCGCGCCGGCCGCGCCTCGGCGCGCGTCGACCTCGGCGACTGGGCCGGCGCGCGGGCCGACGCCGAGGGCGTCCCCGAGGCGTTCGCCTGGCGGGCGCGGTACTCCGACCGCGAGCTCGCGCAGTACAACCGGATCCAGTGGGCCACGGCCGGCATGCCGTTCCGCTCGCTGTCGGTGTGGAGCACGGCGTACGAGGAGTACTACCGGGAGACGGGCGATCCCCGCACGCCGTGGACCACCGACCCCGACCACCCGGAGGCCGAGCCCGGCGTTCCGTTCTACATCCAGGAGAAGTACACCGCGCGGGGCGACCCCATCGACCTGGTCGACGGGCGCGAGATGCGCCTGATCGTCGCCGAGGCCCGGCTGCGGGACGGCGACGTCGAGGGCGCGATGTCGATCGTCGACGAGCTGCGCGCCTCGGCCGGCGTCGACCCGGTCGTGGCGAACGACCTGGAGGCCGCCTGGACGGCGCTCGAACGCGAGCGCGGGATCGAGCTGTGGCTCGAGGGGCGCCGGCTGGGGGATTTGCGACGCTGGCTGGCCGAAGGGACCCCCGGGACGAGGGAGGACATGACGGGCCGCGACACGTGCTTCCCCATAGGCGCCACCGAGATCGACACCAACCCGAACGTGCCGTGAGGCCTCCGGAATGGCTCCGCGACGTGGGGATGTACGCGCGCTTCGCCGCCGGCCTGCCGGCGTTCTATCGCCATCGCACGACGCTGGAGAAGGCGCGCGACACGATCCGGCGCCGGCTCGACGACCGCGAGGGGCGCTTTCTCAGGATCGTCGAGCGCGGGGTGTACGGCGTGCCCGGGAGCCCGTACCGCGCCCTGCTCGAGCACGCCGGCTGCGAGCTCGGCGACCTGAGCGCGCTCGTCCGCGCGCGCGGCCTCGAGGACGCGTTGCGCGAGCTGCGGCGGGCCGGGGTGTACGTCGACTTCGAGGAGTTCAAGGGACGCCTGCCGATCGTGCGCGGCGGCCGCGAGATCCCGACCGGGCGGCACGCCTTCGACAACCCGTTCCTGGCGCGCCAGTACGAGGGCCGGACCAGCGGCTCGACGGGGCCCGCGACGCGCATCCCTTACGACCTGGACGCGCTCGTCGCGCGCCTGCCCTCGTTCATGGTGGGATACGACGCGCACGACGTGCTCGACGCGCCGTGCGGCCTGTGGCGCTTCGGCCTGCCGTCGATCGTCGGGATCCACAACGCGCTGCGCTCGGTCGTGATGGGCAACCCGATCCGGCGCTGGTTCACGCCGGAGCGCGCCGACGAGCTGCGGCCGGCGGCCCGGTTCCGTCTGGCGACGGCGTTCGTCGTGCGCACGAGCCGGTTGCTCGGCCAGCCGATCCCGCTGCCCGAGCGCGTCCCGCTGGAGCGCGCCGACGTCGTCGGGCGGTGGGCCGCCGACACAGCGCGGGCCGAAGGCAGGTGCCTGGTGCGGGCCTCGGTGTCGATGTCGCTCCGCGTGGCCCTCGCCGCGCGCGAATGCGGAATCGACCTCGACGGCGTCACGCTGATGGGTGGCGGCGAGCCGGTCACCGCCGCCAAGGTGGGCGCCATCGAGGCCTCCGGCGCGCGCTACGTGCCGACCTACTCGTTCAGCGAGGGGGGCTCGGTGGGGATGGGCTGCGCGCGGCCGGCGTTCGAGGGCGACGTCCACTTCCTGGCCGACATGCTGGCCCTGATCCAGCATCCGCGGCCCGTCCCCGGCGCGGACCGCGAGGTGGACGCGTTCTGCTTCACCTCGCTCGAGCCGACCGCGCCGCGAATCCTGCTCAACGTGGAGATCGACGACTACGGCGCGGTCGAGCGCCGCTCCTGCGGCTGCCCGCTGGAGGCCGCCGGATACGACCTGCACCTGCGCGGCGTGCGCAGCTGGCGGAAGCTCACGGGCGAGGGGGTGACGCTCGTCGGCAGCGACATGATCCGCGTTCTCGAGGAGGTCCTCCCGGCGCGCTTCGGCGGCGACCCCCACGACTACCAGCTCCACGAGCGCGAGGACGACGGCGGGTTCACGCGCCTGATCCTGGTCGTCGACCCACGGGTCGCGCTGCCCGACGAGGAGGCCGTCCGCCGGGCGGTCCTCGAGACGCTCGGCAGGAGCGACGCGATGGGTGACTTCGCGCGCGGCTTCTGGCAGGCGGCGGGCTCGCTGCGGATCGAGCGCCGGACCCCGGACTGGACGGGGAGCGGCAAGTTCCCGACCCTCGTCGTGCGCCGCGGATGAGGACGCGCCTCCTCGCTTTGGCCATGACCGGCCTGTGCGCCGCGTCGCTCGCCTGCGGCGGCAAGGGCGAGGCGCCCCGCGCGTCACAGGGGGCTCCGACGCGCGTCGACATCGGGCTGCGTCCGTTCCTGTACGACGCCCCGCTGGACATCGCCCTCGCGGAGGGGTTCTTCGCCGACGCCGGGCTCGACGTCCACGTGCACATGCTGGCGGGCCACTCGACGACCTCGTTCCTCGCGCTGGACCACGGCGAGATCGACGCCCTGGTGGCGGGGACGAGCCTCGGCCTGTTCACCTCCGCCGAGCGCGGCTCGCGCTTCCGCCTGGTGGCCGGCGTGGCGACGTTCGCGCCCGACACGTGCAGCCCGTGGGCTCTCGTCGCCCAGCGCGACCTGGCGCGGCGCCACGCGCTTCCCGGGCCGGCCGCCCTGCGCGGGAGGCGCATCGACGTCAATCCGGTCATCACCGAGGGGTACTTCGTCGACCTGTACCTCCGGCGCGGCGGGCTGTCGCTGGCCGACGTCGAGGTGGCGGAGGTCCCGCTGGCCTCGCGCCAGGATGCAATGAACCGTGGCAGCATCGACCTGACGGCGATCTCCGAGCCGTGGCTCAGCCGGATCCTGGCCGACGGCCACCAGGTGCAGGCGGCGGCCAACGAGATCGTCCCGGGCCTGGACTACGTCGGCCTGTACTTTGGCCGCCGGCTGCTCGGGCCGGAGCGCGACGCGGGCCGGCGCTTTGTCGCCGCCTACCTGCGCGGCGTGCGCCAGTACATGCAGGGCAAGAAGCCGCGCAACCTGGACATCGTGGCCCGGGCGACGGGGCTCGACCGGGCCACGCTCGAGCGCGCCTGCTGGGCCACGGCGCCCCCCGACGGCGCCATCGATTTGGAGCCGCTCCAGGCGTACCAGAGGTGGGGCGTCCAGCGCGGCCTCATCGACCGCGTCGTCCCCCCGGACGCCTGGCTGGACGCGGGGTTCACCCGCAGCGCGACCGACGCCACACCGGCGGACGACCCGTGAGCGGCTTCGAGTGCCGCGACCTGGCCTACGCCTACCCGACGCGCGACGGGACGATCGCCGCCCTCGACGGGGTCACCTTCGCCGCCGGTGGGCACGAGATCGTCAGCGTGGTCGGTCCCAGCGGCTGCGGCAAGACGACCCTCCTCAAGCTCCTCGCGGGACTGCTGACGCCGACCCGCGGCGAGATCCGCCGCGCGGACGTCCGTGCCCGCGACGGGCGCCGCGGCCCGTGGAACGCGCTCGTCTTCCAGGAGCACGGCATCTTCCCCTGGCTGACGGTGGTCGACAACGTCGCGTTCGGCCTCGAGATGCAGGGCGTGGGAGCGGCGCAGCGCAGGGACCGGGCGCGGGCGTTCCTCGCCCGGGTGGGCCTGCTCGAGTTCGGCGAGCGCCACCCCCACGAGCTGTCCGTCGGGATGCGCCAGCGGGTGGGGATCGCGCGGGCGTTCGTCAGCGGCGTCCCGGTGCTCCTGATGGACGAGCCGTTCGGCGCGCTGGACGCGCTGACCCGGCTCCTCCTGCAGGAGGAGATGCAC
>CAZCZH010000108.1:0-8673 GCA_964502985.1 uncultured Gemmatimonadales bacterium | reverse complement strand
ATAATTCCCTGTCCAGCTCGGACCAGCGCATGTTCGAGAAGAGCCGCGACCTGCTGGTCAGCGAGATCGCGCTGATCGAGGACCTTTCGTATCAGGAGGCTCAGGATCATCTCGAGTCGAAGATGGCCGCCGCGGCGGCCCGCAACGGCGACCGGGACTGATCAGATCCACTCCGGGTCGGCGGCGTCCGACTTCTCGCCTTCCGTGAGCGACTTCACGTCGCTGCCGTCCGACCCCATGTACCACACGTTGTAGTGGTTCTTCGGCCGATGGCTGATGAACGCGATGCGCGAACCGTCCGGGCTCCAGCTCGGATCGCGGTCCTCGGAGTCGTTGTCGGTGAGGACATGGACCGTCCCGGAGGCCACCTCGACGACGGCGATCTCGGCCTTTCCGCCCGTCCCGTGGGTGTAGGCGATCCGTTTTCCGTCCGGGCTCCAGTCGGGATCCGACTGGGACCCCGCGTCGCCCGGCGCGACCTCGCGCGGAGTGCCACCCGACACCGGCACGGTGAACATCCGCGGCACGTCCCCGCGCTTCCCGACGACGGCCAGGGTCGATCCGTCCGGTGACCAGTCCGCCCGGCTCCAGGGTCCGCCCTCCGACAGGATCACCCGCTCGTCGGACCCGTCGAGCGCCGATACGACGATCTCCGAAACGCCCCCCTGGACGCGCGTATAGGCCAGCAAGGTGCCGTCCGGGCTTACCGCCGGATCGCGCACGTCGGCGTCGTCCGCCGCGACGGCCCGCTCTTCGTTCGAACCGTCGAAGTCCATGACCCAGATCTCGTCGTGCGCGCCCGAGCGGCGCGTGAATACGACCTTCAGGGCGTTGGGCACGAACTCGGGCTGAGTGTCGACGCCCTCTCCTCCCGTCAGCCGGAGCTCGTTCTCGTCCCGCGCGACGATGAAGTAGATGTCCGTGTTGGAGCCCAGCGAGTCCTTGGTGGCCTTCGAATACAGGATGCGCACCGAGGACGGCAACTGGCCTGGCGGGTGGTACAGGCAGCTCGCCAGGGTCAGGGCCAAGAGCACCGCCAGCACGGCGGCCCCGGCACGGCCGGTCCGCGCCACGCTCACAGCCGGGGCAGCGTCACGCCGCGCTGCGCCTGGTACTTCCCCTGGCGCTCGGCGTACGATACGCCGCACTCCTCGTCGG
Source organism: uncultured Gemmatimonadales bacterium (assembly GCA_964502985.1). Taxonomy (GTDB): domain Bacteria; phylum Gemmatimonadota; class Gemmatimonadetes; order JACCXV01; family JAHWKZ01; genus CAZCZH01. Next base: position 7,515 of record CAZCZH010000108.1, on the reverse strand, counting down.
ACTCGAAGAACAGGACCTGCGCGAGCCCCTCGTTGGCATAGATCTTTGCCGGAAGTGGAGTTGTGTTTGATATCTCTAGTGTCACATGACCCTCCCATTCCGGCTCGAACGGCGTTACGTTGACGATGATCCCGCAACGCGCGTACGTCGATTTTCCGACGCAGATCGTGAGCACGGAGCGCGGAATGCGGAAGTATTCGACCGATCGCGCCAGGGCGAACGAGTTCGGCGGCACGATGCACACCTCGCCCGTGAAGTCGACGAACGACCGCGGGTCGAAGTTCTTGGGGTCGACGGTCGCGGCGTAGACGTTGGTGAAGATCTTGAACTCGTCGGAGACGCGCAGGTCGTAGCCGAAGGACGACAGGCCGTAGCTGATGACGCCCTCCCGGACCTGCCCCTCCTCGAACGGCTCGATCATCGCGTGCTCGCGCGCCATTCGCGCGATCCAGCGATCCGGCTTGATGCTCAGAGCGCCTCGTTCATGCTGCCGCTGCGATAGCCCTCGAGGTCCAGCGACACCCACACGAAGCCCAGCGCCTTGAGCGTCGGGACGATCCTCCCGGCGGACGCCAGGAGCCGCTCCCGGTCGGCGGGCGGGACCTCGATCCGCGCCACGTCGCCGTGGTGCCGGACCCGGACCACGCCGAAGCCCGCTTCGCGCAGGACGCGCTCGGCGCGGCCCACGCGCTCCAGCTTGGCGGTCGTGATCGACTCGCCGTACGGCAGCCGCGAGGCGAGGCACGCGTTGGCCGGCTTGTCCCAGGTCGAAAGTCCGAGGCGTCGCGACAGGGCGCGTATGTCCTCCTTGGTGAAGCCGGCTTCCTTGAGCGGGCTGACGATCCCCCGTTCGTCGAGCGCCTTGAGGCCCGGCCGGTAGTCGAGCGCGTCCTCGGCGTGCGATCCGTCGATCACCGTTCGGAAGCCGCGTTGCCTGGCCATCGCCTGGAGGTCGCCGTACAGGTCGGCCTTGCAGTAGTAGCACCGCTCGGGCGGGTTCTCGAGGAATCCCTCGACCTCGAGCTCCGCCGAGACGACGCGCTCGTGTGGCGCTCCCAGCTCCTCGGCCAGCCGCGTCGCCTCGTCGACCTCGTCGGGATCGTACGTCGCGCTGGCGGCAGTCACCGCGAGCACGTTGTCCGCTCCCAGTATGTCCAACGATTTCCTCAGGAGCAGGGTTGAATCGACGCCGCCTGAGTACCCCAGGACGACGGACTCACAGCGCGCCAGGATCTCGTCCAGCAGCCTCTCCCGGGCGTCCAGGTCGGCGGGCGGCGCGGCGGAGGGCACGGGCTGTGGCATGGGCCGCGAAGGTAGGAGCGCCCGCCGGGGGGCGCAACGCGCCGCTGCCGCCGCGGATCCGGGTCCGGTCAGCCTCCCACCACCCCGTGGATCAGGATCAGGCGGCCGGCCGGGTCGGCCGTCAGGATGCGGTTCTTCTCGTGGCGGTACTCGGCCTCCAGATGGTCCAGCGTCCGCACGAGATCCGGAATCCGGGCGTCCCGCACGACGATGGCGAAGCCGTAGATCCCCGCCGGCTCGCGCCGCTCCACGATCCACTGATGGTCGCCGAGCGCCAGCGGCGAGCCGTCGCCCTCCATGGGCTCGATTCCCAGCGCGCCGAGGAAGTCGCGCAGGACCAGCGGCTCGCCGGCGCCCGTCGTCACGCCGAGCAGGCCGGGCACCTCGAGACCCCTCCAGTCGGCGCTCTTCCAGTAGAACGGACCCATCGCCCTGCGCGGGGCGAGCTCCTCCTTGGGGATCGGGACGAAGAGCTCGATTCGCGGCTCGACCGGGCCGCGGATGACGAGGATCCGCCGGTTCCCCTCCGCCTGGTCCTCCAGCTCGACGATCCGGGCCTCGGGCCAGGCCGATTCCGCCGGCCCCCCGTCCGCGGGCGGCACGCGGACCTCGACCGGCGCCAACTCCTTCTCCGCGCACCACGTGACCAGCTCCTCCCACGACCGCGCGGCGAGCCGCAGGGTGACGGCCTCGGGCGCGTCCGATCCCGCCCCGCCGTCGACGATCCGCAGGCGGTCCTCCCGACCCCATCCCAGCCATCGCGCGCCAGGCACCTCCTCGTCGGCCGCCGATTTCGCCTGCAGCGCCCAGCGATAGAAGCGGTCCACGGCGTCGAGGTCGCCGACCGGAAGCGTGAGTGCCTGAAGGCGCAGGACGTCGGACATGGGCGGTCAACGTACCGGCCGCCGACGTCAGGTCAAGCGGAAGCCAGGACGGCTTCGGCTCGATCGATCCCTAGCCCCAGCAAATCGCCAGAGAGAGCAGCAGCAGGGCGAGCGCCCAGTAGCCGAACAGGCCCGGTCGGCCAGCCAACCTCCGCCTCCGTCGAGGTGGGCGCGGGAACGCGAGCACCTCGAGATCGATGGACGGAACACCACGACCTCCGGGCGGGGGCGGTAGCTCTTCGCGCGCCCGTTCGCTCACTCGATCGACTGCGCGCGGAATTTCCGGCTCGCGAGGCCCGCCTCGCGAAGGAACGGACTCGGCGGCGGCGCACCTTCGCCGATTACCCACGAAACGCGCACGGTTTCCGACGCCCGGGTCAGTGCGACGTAGAACAACCGCCGCTCGTCCTCCAGCGGCGCGCGTCGATGGGGGACGAGACCCGCGTTGCATCCTGGAAGCACGACCACCCTCCATTGAAGGCCTTTCGCCCGGAAGTAGGTACGCATCGCCACGCCTTCTCCAGGAGTTCCCGCGGGGCCCGCTGCCGATCCCTCTTCCTCTCGCACGTCGTATGGGATTCCGGCGGCCCGCAGTCTGGTCAGCAGACAGCCCGCCTGGGCGTTGATTCGAAACAGGATTGCGCAGTCGTTCCACTTCAGGCAGGGATCCAGGCTTCGCGCGGTTCGCAGGAAGCGCACGATCCCGGCCGCCTCTTCCTCGCTCGAGTCCGCCGGCGCCGTGATGATGACCGCGTGGGCCCGGTTTCGCGCGACGGGACGCTTGCGAATCCGCTCCCGGTTCCGACGGATCAACCGCGTGGCGTGTCCCAGCAGGTTCTCGGGGTTGCGGTAGTTGGCCCGGAGCTCGAGCGAAGTGATCGAACGGCCGAGCCGCTGCTCGAGCTCGATGATGAACCGCGGGGAGCAACCCCGGAAACCGTAGATCGCCTGGTCGTCGTCCCCGGCCACGACCAGAGATCCTCGACCGGCGACGAGTCGCACGAGCTCGAAGTCCAGCCGATTGACATCCTGGAATTCATCGACCATGACCTCCTCGAAACGCTCCTGCAGCGCGCGTCGAAGAGGGAGATCCCTGGTCAGGAGGCGATACGCTCGGAGCTTCTGATCGTCGAAGTCCATTCGCCCCGTCTGGCGAAGCTCTCGCTCGGACCAGGCGTAGAGCCAGGCCCACGCCTCAAGCGCCTGGCGCAGACGTTCCACTGTCGCGTCCAGTGGCAGGACGCCGGGGGCGCCGCTCCACGTCGCCAGAGCCTCGGCCGCGCGTTGCGGCGCCCCGTACGGTTCCACCAGGGCGTTCTTGAGAACGGACCAGACGAGAAGCACCGCGTCCTCGTCGACGTCGGCCGGCAGGGCCTGACGATGCGAGAAACTCGAAACTTCGAGGGACGCCAGGCCCTCGGCCGCCAGGTGACGCGCCGCGTCGCCGTCGAGAATGGTGGCGTATTCTTCCGGGGCATGCTCGCGGAGCAGCGAGAATCCGAACGCGTTCAGGGTCGAGACGATCACCTTTTCGACAACCAGCCCGCTCCTAAGACTCGTTTTCTCGAGCGTTCGTCGCAGCGCGTGCGCCGCGGCCCTGTCGAACGTGAGAAGAAGCAATCGCTCCGGTGGGAGGCCGCGCTGGAGGCGATCGATGGCTCGCGCCACCAGCGTGCGGGTTTTCCCGGACCCGGCCGGCGCGACCAGCCGGATCGGTGACTTCCTGCAGGCGACCACCTCTGCCTGCCAGGGATCCAGACCCGGGTCGGCGTGCGTACGGATCACCGCTCGCTCTCGATGTCGTGCGCCGGTTCGCGGTACTGGATCGCTTCGGCCAGATCCGACAGCTCGATCGTTTCGCGCCCCGCGAGGTCGGCGATGGTTCGCGCGACTCGCAGCACGCGCTGGTGTCCTCGCGCGGACAGGCCGAGACGATCGAAGGCCCGCGCCAGGAGTCCACGGCAGCCTGTGTCCAGCCGGCAGAATTCCGCCGCTTCCTCGGCCGACATGCGGGCATTCGACGGAGCCTCGTGCGACCTCTTTCGCTGATGGTGACGAGCGCGTGCCACGCGTGATCGGACCTCGGACGAGCTCTCCGCCTCGGCGCGACTCGCGAGATCAGCGAACCGCACTGGACGGACGCGGACATGCAGGTCGATCCGATCCAGCAGCGGCCCCGAGATCCGCGCGCGATATCGCTTTCGTTCCCCAGGGCGACACCGACACGCCCGCTGTGGCTCTCCCCACCAGCCGCACGGACAGGGATTCATGGCGGCCAGGAGCTGGAAGCGAGACGGGAAGCGCGCCCTCTCGCGCGTGCGGCCGATGGTCACCTCCCCATCCTCGATCGGCTGGCGCAACCCCTCCAGGGCGTCACGACGGAATTCCGGCAGCTCGTCGAGGAACAGCACTCCGTGGTTCGCCAGGCTGATCTCGCCGGGCTTGAGTGGAGATCCGCCACCCAACAACGCACTCGTCGAGATCGTGTGGTGTGGCGCACGGAAAGGGGGTTCGCAGATCAACGGGCGGCCCGGTGCGATTCGACCCCACGCGCTGTGGATCGCCGTGACCTCCAGCGCCTGGCCTCTCGTCAGAGGCGGCAGGACTGATGGAAAGCGTCGAGCCAGAAACGTCTTGCCGGACCCCGGAGGGCCGACGAGGAGCACGTTGTGTCCCCCCGCGGCAGCGACCTCCAATGCGCGCCGCACCGCCGGCTGTCCTCGCACTTCCCCCCAATCACCATGCGATCCGGGTCGGGGACGCCATCCGTTCGTGGACACGCGCGGCAAGCGACGAAGTCCGGACAGGTGGTCCACCGCGTCGCGCAGGGTCGCCACCGCGAAGACGGCCAGCCGACCGGCCAGCGAAGCTTCCGCGGCGCATTCCGGCGGGGCCAGGAGCTCGGCCATACCCGTCCGGGCCAGGGCGTCGGCGATCGGCAGCGCGCCGCGCGTCGGCCGAACTCGACCGTCGAGTCCCAGCTCCCCGATCGCCGCCAGATCGCCCGGCGTCGCCGGCTCGACGATTCCGGCGGCCCACAGAATCGCGAGGGCGATCGGCAGATCGAACCCCGTCCCGCTCTTGGGTTCGTCCGCCGGGGCCAGATTGACGGTGATTCGACGGAGGGGTAGTTCGAACCCGCTGTTCGCCAACGCCGCGGTGATCCGCTCGCGGCTTTCGCGCACCGCCCCGTCGGGCAATCCCACCAGGTGGAACGCGGGCAGCCCCCGGGCCAGGTCGACCTCGACCGTCACGGAAGTCGCAGTCAGGCCCGACAGGGCCGCTGTCGCGATGCGCGCGAGCACGGCTCGGGCCGAATGCAAGCCGTGGACCGAGGAAGGATCAAGCGCTCGGCGGTGGCGTCCGCCCCGGGCGTCCTTTCAGGCTCTCGACGGATGGGGACTGGCCGCCGCCGGCTATCCGACGATCACCGCTGCCTTCGTCGGTCTTTTGGCGGGTGTTCCTTGTCCTTCGGCCGACACTCGAGGCGACCTCGCTCCCCTCGCTCGCGCCCGTTCGCCCTCGACGACGATCTCCGCGATCGCCCGCGCCTCGTCCACCAGGGACTCGCCCTCGAGGTTCCCCAGGATGGCCACGGCGATCCCCTCGTCCGGGAGGAGGACGATCGCCGAGCGGCCGCCGATCCCCGACCCGCTGTGGATCGCCATGCGGCGCCCGGCCGCGTCCCGCTCCACACCCCAGCCGAAGCCATAGCCGGTCGTGTCCCCCGCGCTCGTCCGCATCGACGAGAGCGCGAGATCGCGTTCCTCGGCGCCCAGGAACGAACCTCCCGCGAATCCGAGTGCGAATCGCACCAGGTCCGGCGCCGAGCCGACGTAGCCGCCGGCCCCGGCGCGACACGAGTTGTCCACGGCGCGCGCCGGCCGCACGCGGCCGAAGTGGGCCGCCTCGTAGGGTGTCGCGTGCGCCTTGGCGGGGGAAGCCTCTTCGGCCTCGATCCCGGTCGCCCCCGAGGGCTCGAGGACGGTCTCGCGCAGAACGGCGTCGAGCGGGCGCCGGGTCGCGCTCTCGATCGCGGCGCTCAGCAAGACGTAGCCGAATGTCGTGTAGGCGTACCGCTCGCCGGGCGGGGAGGCGAGCGGATCGGAGGCGAAGAATTCCAGCGCGTCGGCCGCCGACCGGCAATGCTTGCGGCTCACTTCCATCCACTCGCCGTCCCGGTAGTCCCGGATTCCGGCCAGATGACCGATCAGCATGCGCGGTGTGGCCGACGCGATCGGACCGTGGAGGCCGTCCAACCAAGTCGACACGGGCCGGTCGAGGGCGAGGGCGCCGCGCTCGGCGAGGACGAGCGCGCTCGCGGCCGTGACGGGCTTGATCACGCTGTAGAGCCGGAACCGTGTCCCGGCTTCGACCGGCTCACGGCTTTCGACGTCCGCCCATCCGAGGCCGCCGGCATGGACGACATCGCCGTGGCGACCGATCGCGTACGCGATACCGGGATACTCCGCGAGCAGCGGAGTGAGGATCTCCTGAACGGGAACCGGCAGCGAGTCGTCGGAAATCCGCGTCGTATCGGGCTCTGGAATCGACGTCCCGCAGCCGAGTGCGGCCACGAGGAGGGCCGCTGGCCAAGTCCGGGGTCGCCGTCGGAGCGCCATGGTCCGAGAATACTCGAACCCGACCGGGCTGTATTGGACGGTTCTAGCGTTCCGTCCGATCGCTGCGGAAGCGCCCCGGGGTCGCGCCGACGTAGCGCTTGAGGACCCGCGTCAGGTGGCTCTGATCGCAGAACCCGGCCTGCACGGCGACCTCCGCCAGCGGACGATCGGTCTCCTCGAGCAGTCGACAGGCGCGTTCGAGCAGGAGACGGCGCCGGTATTCGCCCACCGAGCAGCCGGTCCGCCGGCGGAAGGCTCGGGCCAGGTGTGTCGGATGAACGCCCGCTTCGCGGCCCAGATCGTCCAGGGTGAGGGGGCTCTCGGGATCGTCGTGGAGGAGATCGAGGACCCGCTCCACGCCCCCCGCGCCTCGAGGGCCGCACTCCGACACTCGTGCGACCTCCGCCAGGAGCTCGCGGGCGAGCTCGTCCAAAACGAGCCCACCGAGCGGATCGCCGGACAGCGCCTCGCCACGGATCCGGCGCGCGATCTGTGCCGAACGGGGCGACCGGGAGCTGACCACGTCGCCAGGGAGCGCGAAGGCGTCCTCGGGGAAGGGGGCGATCTCGAGAAGGAGGTGCCGTCCAGGGGCGCGATGCGCCTCCTGGTGGGTCACGCCGGGCGGATAGAAGACGAGGTCCGAACCCGCGCGCTCCACCCACGACCCCTCGATCCGCTCCCGGTAGTGACCGGAGAGGACGAAACAC
>CAZCZH010000107.1:0-8681 GCA_964502985.1 uncultured Gemmatimonadales bacterium | reverse complement strand
AGTCAGGATGAAGGGCACGAAGCTCGTCTCGTCGTGAAGCTCGCCGCCGAACTCGAACAGCCACTTCTCGTGCGCCGATTGGCCGCGCGCGTCGAGGTCGGCGATCGCCTCCGGGCGATCCAGCTCGCGCGCCCGTCGCCGCAGCCAGGCCTCCGTGGCGCGGTGGGCCTCCTCGCCTCCCGTGACCTGGCCGATCCCGACGTACGCCGAGACCAGTTGCGGGTGGCGCTCGGCGAACAGGGTTCCGATGTACGTGCCCCACGAGTGCCCGACGAGGATCACACGCTCCTGGTGGTAGCGCGCTCGCAACAGGTTCACCAGCTCGAGCGCGTCGGACAGGATCCGCTCGTCGGTCATCGACGCGACGGGCGGCGGCTCGGCGAACGACTTGCCGGCTCCCCGCTGATCCCACTGGACCAGCAGGAACTCGTCCTCCAGCGGACGCTGGATGCGGTGCGCCATCCACATCATCGTCATGCCGGGTCCGCCGTGCAGGAACAGGACGATCGGCTGGCGCGGATCGCCGCGCACGAGGATCCACTGCGGAGCGCCGCCCAGGTCGACGCGCTCCAGCGACGCGACCGCGCCGGGGACCTCGTCGCCACGATCGTCCCGGACCGGCGGCGTATGAGGGCGCTTCCACCAGATCAGCGCGACGGCCGCCACGACGAGGGCCGCGGCCACCCACGCCAGGATCCGCAGGACGCGTCTCACGTCACGCCGTGCGGTCCTCCAGCCCGCGCTCGATCCGCTCCAGCCGGCGCGCCAGCTCGTCCAGCCGGTGGAGGATCAGGACGTGGGTCTTCTTGGCGTCGATCCCGACCGGACTGTCGTCGCTCGCGATCTGGGACTCGATCCGCCGGTACTCCTCGGGCGAGATGCGGATCTCCTCGGCCGAGATCCGGGGCTGCTCCCGTGGATCGCTCATGGTTCGCCACTCCTGCTGTAATGTCCGCGTCGAGAGTACCCGGGAAGCGGCGGCACGTCCAACCGGGACGCCCCCGGAACCCGCTCAGCGGGCGATCGTCACTTCGACGCGCCGATTCTTCGCCCGCCCGTCCGGATTGTCCGAACCGTCGGCGTTCGTGTTCGGCGCGATGGGATTGGCACTGCCGTGGCCGTGCGTGCGTACCCGCGCCGCGGGAATGCCACCCGTAGTCGTCAGCCAGGTCGCGACCGATGCCGCGCGCTGCTTCGACAGCGTCAGGTTGTAGACGTCGCCGCCTTTCGAGTCCGTGTACCCGTCGACGTCGATCGTCGACCCGGGGTACGCCTCGACCACCGTCGCCAGCTCGCCCAGCTCGGTCAGCGCGGCCGGCTTGAGATCGGTCTTGCCGAAGTCGAACAGAACGTCGCCTGACAGGTCGATCGTCACCTTCGCGGGCGTCACGTCGGCGTGAAGATCCTGGAGCGCGCGCTGGAGCCCAATCGTCCGGCCGGCCGCCGCCGTGCCGGCATCAGCTGCTCCTCCCGCGCCGGCGACTTCGACATGCTCGATCGGATCGATCCACGGCACGACGATGTCGACGCTGCGCACCGCGTCAGGGGGTGCCGTGAACGTCAGCGCCAGGAATTTCTGGCCGCCGGGTGGGACCTCCGACAGAAAGAGCCGGCCGCCGTCGTTTCCGTCGGAGATCGGCTGTGCCAGGAAGTTTCCGTCCGCGTCCTTGACCAGCCCGTACTTCTTGTGACTTGCGGGATCGAGGACGTACGCGTCGGCGTACTTCACGGCCGGGCCGCTCGCATCCGCTACGCCGGGATTCGTGAGCTTGATCCGTACTTTCAACTGGCCATCGGCGCGCGTGGCCGACACCAGCGCCGCGCGGATGTGACCCTGCGCAGCGCCGACGTCCTTCGCGGTCGGAGGCGGGCCCATCGTGACGGGGACGGCGTCGAACGGCTGCGACAACGGCACGCTCAGATCGACGTGATCGCTGCCGACCGGCTCGAACATGGCCCAGACGAGCACCTCGCTGCCGGCGGCGATATCCGGGAACCACCGGCCGCCATTATTCCAGTCGGAGATGGGACCCGCCAGGAAGTGACCCGCCGCATCACGCAGCGCGAACGACTTGCTGCCGGACTTCGCGTCCACGATCGACAGCGCGCCGAACGCGAGTGCCGACGACGACTGCACCGGGCTATCCGTAGTATTGTGAAAGACGACGCCGACGTGCAGCACGGCGTCGTCGAGCCGCAGGAACGCCACGCGAGTGGAGACGCCCGTGATCTCGCTCTCCTGCTCGCCCCCCTGCGCGAACACGCGCGAGACGGGCAACATCATGGCAATGGTCATGCTGATCCAGATGGCTGTCCGGGACATCGAGGACCTCCTTGGGGTGTTCGGTCACCGTAGTGAATGCGTCGTCGATGGGCAACCTGAAGGAGGCGAGGTTGACAGAATGTGGGGTATCGTATATTTAACGTCTTCGTTAAATACACCGAGGAGCCGATGTCGACCGACACCCTGACCGAGACCTTCTCCGCCCTGGCCCATCCCGTCCGCCGGGGGATCCTGGCGCGGTTGGCGGACGGCGAGGCGACGGTCACCGAGCTCGCCGAGCCATACGAGGTCAGCCTGCCGGCCGTCTCCCGGCACCTCAAGGTGCTGGAGCGCGCCGGGCTCATCGAGCGCGGGCGCGAGGCCCAGTGGCGCCCGTGTCGGCTCGACGCCGAGCCGCTCAGGGAGGTCGCCGATTGGGTCGAGGACTACCGCGTGTTGTGGGAGCGGCGGCTCGACCGGCTGGACGAATACCTGAAGACGCTGAAGGAGGAACCACCATGGCAGCCACGACCGAGAAGGAGCTCGTCGTGACGCGGATCTTCGACGCGCCGCGGGAGCTCGTGTTCCGCGCCTGGACGGATCCCGAGCATTTCGTCCGCTGGTGGGGGCCCGAGTGCTTCACGGCGCCCCATTGCACGATCGATCTGCGCCCGGGGGGCGCGTGGCACGCCTGCATGCGCGGACCCGACGGCAAGGACTACTGGTCGAAGGGCGTATACCGGGAGATCGTACCGCCCGAACGGATCGTCACGACAGATTACTTCTCCAATGCCGAGGGCGAGAAGATCGAGCCGACGGACCACGGGCTGCCCGAGAGCTGGCCGTCCGAGATGCTGGTCACCGTGACCTTCGAGGAGCTGGCGGGCGGGAAGACGCGGCTCACGGTGCACCAGTCGGTGCCCGAGGCGCTGGCCCGGCAGATCGGGGCGATCGAGGGCTGGAAGCAGACGCTCGACAAGCTCGAGGCGTTCTTGGAGGAGGCGTCTTGAGCTGCGGTCGGGAAAGCGCGTCAGCCGCTGGCGTCGGGGATCCAGCGCGGCGTCCGGCGCCGGTAGTCGCGGTACTCGTCGCCGAAGCGACTCTCGAGGGACGGCTCCTCGTACAAGACGACGAACAGGTGCGCGGCGACGAGCATGCCGACGGCCACGAGAAGCGCGCCGAAGGATCCGACGTACAGCGCCCATCCGGCGAGGCACAGGAAGCCGCCGACGTACATCGGGTTGCGGATGATGCCGTAGGGCCCCGTCGCGACGAACTCGCGCGGCGGGTCGAACGGCGCGGCCGTGCCGTGGCCGCGGACGACGAACGAGGCGATACACCACACGGCGAGCGCTCCACCGAGCGGCATGAAGACGAGCCCAGCCGGTCGGACCCATGCCGGAAGCTCGACGCCGAACGGCGGCGGGCGGAGGTACACCTGATACGCGATCCAGCCCCACAACAGGACGAACCCGCTTCCCCATACGGCCGCGCGAAGCGCGATCCAGATCGTCTTCACCCTTCCAATTCCGCGACCGGGCGCCCCGTGCGCAAGCGCTTTCGCTCAATGGCCGAACGCCAGCCCCGAGGAGACGCGACGATGCCCGCGAAGCGATCGTGAGCGCCGCCCTGTGGATCGTTCAGTGCCTGCTGGCGCTCCTGTTCCTCTTCACGGGCGGCTTGAAGCTGATCCTGCCGCTCGAGGAGATGACGGCGCAGATGCCGCTGGCCCTGCCGGGGCTCTTTCTGCGGTTCCTCGGCGTGGCCGAGGTGCTCGGCGCGATCGGTCTGATCCTGCCCGGGGTCACGGGAATCCGGCCGGGCCTGACGCCGCTGGCCGCCGCCGGTCTCGTGATCATCATGATCGGCGCCACGACCATCACACTGAGGTTCATGGGGTTCGGTCCGGCGGTGCTGCCGCTGGTGACGGGGATCCTGGCGGCGTTCGTCGCCTACGGTCGCTGGCGACTGGCGCCTCGATTCGGCAGGACGCGGCGATCAGGATCCTGAGCGGATGTCGTCCCTCGTTCGGGCCTCCCGGGCACGTACGACTCCACCGCGTCGGCCTCCACCTCCTCGCGGGTGAACCAGGCGGGCTTGAACGCGCGCCTCGAGTAGAGCGGCGCCTGGTCGAAGAAATGGGGCGATTCCGGGTCACCGCTCTGGCCGAACACGAGCACGGAGCGCCCGCTGGCCTCCCGCCCGAACTCGATCACCTTGACGAACGAGTTGCCGTGGACGCCGTACCGAACGCCCGTCGAGCCCGTCGGGACGGTGTGGAACGTGAAGACCGATCCGGCCCCGCCGGGGGCCCCGGCGACCGGGAGGCTGGGCAGGGAGTCCACGAAGTCGTCCGGATCCTGGGTCGGGACCCGCTGAAGACGGTTCACGTCACCCCACGCCACCGCGCTGCGGCCCCACGTCTTCTCGAGGCCCTCCAGGATGTCGGCCAGCGCCTCCACGTGGGAGAATCGACCCGCGGCCCCTCGCTCCTGGCGGTCGAGGAACCAGCGCTCGGTCGACAGGATGAACCACGTCGTCTCGACGGACTCGATGGCGGCCCGCCGATCCCAGTCGAGCAGCCGGCGGACCGCCTCGGCGATCGTTCCGCGCTGGAACCCGGCAGCCAGCCGGGGCGACAGCTCCGAAGGGTCGGCGCTCCGGACCAGCCGCCACTCGTCGCCCAGAATCGGCAGCAGGCTGTCGGCCAGCGAGAGGCGCGTGTCCCAGGCCGCGCGGGCGAAGTCGTCGAGCGTCGCGTCGTGAAGCCCCTCGAGGACCCGCCGCGAGCTCACCGCGCGGGCGTTGTTCCCCTCGCTTCCGATCATGTACGGCGGGAAGTCCCCGGGAGAGAACGGGACGTCGTCGGTCGCCACGAAGGGAGACGAGTTCGTGTTGAGGAGCCAGCCGGACGGCGGATTCAGGACCTGCGGAAGGTCCTCGAGCGGATGGATGCCGCCCCACTCGGTCCGAGGATCGCTGCCGTCGACCGGACTCCGCCAGTCGAAGGAAGGGTCCCGCACGGGGACGGCCGAGCCGTACAGATACCAGATGTTCCCGTCGGCGTCCGCGTACATGAGGTTCATGTAGGGGATCGCGAGACGGGAGACCGCGGCGCGAAACTCGGGCAGGGTCCGGGCACGGATCATCGCGTCTAGCTGCGCGAACCATCCTCCTTCCTCGAACCTGGCGATCTTCGCCGTCAGTGGGCGCCCGTCCGCGTCGAGCCCGACGACCGGACCGTGATGGGTCTTCCAGAAGCGCAGCGTCCGCTCCTGAAGACGGCCGTCGACCCGGACCTTCACGCTCTCGGTCCACGTCCCGGCCGTCCGAGTCCCTTCTCCGTAGCGATAGTCCAGCGACGCCGCGGGGTCCTCGAATAGCTCGACGTACAGGTCGCTGATGTCCCCGTAGTTGTCCGTATAGGTCCAGCCGAGCCGCGGGTTGTTCCCCATGTAGGGCAGCAGGAATCCGAACCGGGTGAGGCCGCTGAAGACGAGCCCCTCGTCGCTGTGCAGGTGGATCTCCAGGTATCGCTCGACGCCGAAGAACGACTGGTGCGGGTTGACGAGGAGCATCGCCGTTCCGTCGGCCGTACGCGACGGCCCGAGCGCCCACTCGTTCGATCCCAACGGCATGTCGCCCATCGGTCCGCGGAGGGTCTCGGCGAAGCGCATGACCGAGCCCGAGCCGAGATCACCGCGCGCCGAGGCGGGCGTCACGGCCGTGCCCGCCGGCCAGCCGTCCCCGAGGAGCCTGTCGACGTGCTCCTTCCTGAACCCCGCGTACGCGAGGAACTCCAGCTGATCGTACTTGAAACGGATCAAGGCGAGCGTGTACCAGGGCTCGACGCGCTCCAGCAGGTTCCGCTCCGACGGATGCGCCGCGAGGTACGCGTTGAAGCCTTCCGCATAGGCGTCCAGCAGCCCCCGCATCCGGGGCGACGAGCGGGCGTACTCCTCGCGGGATAGCCGCGGGATCTCGAGCGCGCGGACGATGTAGTCGTCGGACAGCGACGGCTCGCCGAGGAGCTCCGCGCCACGCCCGGTGGCGCGGGCGAAGTTCCGCTCGACCATCGGCCAGTCCTCCTCGGCCTGCACCCAGGCGGCGGCGAACAGGACGCTCGCGTCGGTGGGGCCGAAGACGTGCGGAACGCCGTATCCGTCGCGATAGACGGTTGCCGGGACGGGTGGCGTCTCCTGAGCGCTGATCGATCCGACTCCCAGCACCAGCGAGAACGCGAGGGCGGCCCCGAGCCTAATGCCGCGGCTCGTAGGCTTTCCCCGGAGTGGCGCCGATCGCGAGGATCGTCACGCCGTCCTGGCCCGCCCTCCACTTGCGCGTGACGTCCGGCGGGATGCGGACGAAGGAGCCGGCCGCGACCCGATGATCCTTTCCGTCCGCCTTCAACATGGCCGCCCCCTCCACCACGAAAAAGACCTCCTCCTGCCCGTCCTTCGCGTGGTCGTGCTCGGGGTAGGTCTCCGTGCCCGGCTCGAGCTCGAGCACGTTCATCCCCCACGCCTTCACTCCGAGCGCGCTGGCCAGTGGCCTGAAGCGGATCCCCTCGCGCACTTCAGGCCCGCTGTACGGCGCGACCTCGTCGATCGCCTTGATCTCGATCTCGCTCATCGGCTCCTCCGTCTGGGATTGTATCCTTCGTCGTCCCGCCGAGCCTAGCCGTGACCGGCCGGATCGGGTAGGGCCGGAGCGTCGGCTTGACCTCGATCTTCCCGGTCCCGATCCTTCGGGCGTTGAAGAGAAGAGACTTCCTGAAGGCCGTGGCGGCGCTGCCGCTGGTGCCCCTGGCCTGCGCGCCGGCAGCTCGACCCTCGGCGGGCGGCGCCCCGACTCCCTTCCGGCGGGTCCGGCCGAGCGATCCCGGCTGGCCGTCCGAGTCGGACTGGCGGGCCCTGAACGCGGCCGTCCACGATCGCCTGATCCGGGTCGAGTCGCCACTCGACGCGTGCCGCGCCGATCCCGACGGTGCGGCGTGCGCGGAGGTCTTCAAGGAGTTCAAGAACCCGTACTACATCGGCGATCATCCGGCGCTGACCCAGACCTCGGGCTGGACCGACGCCTGGACGTCGGCACCCAGCGTCTACGCCGTCGCCGCCGAGGGGACGACCGACGTCGCCGCGGCCGTGGACTTCGCCCGCGAGCACGACCTGCGCCTCGTCGTCAAAGGCGGCGGGCACAGCTACCAGGGAACGTCGTGCGCGCCCGACTCGCTCCTCGTCTGGACGCGCGCCATGCACGACGTGCGGCTCCACGACGCGTTCGTCCCCCAGGGGTGCGCCGGGCGGATCGATCCCGCCCCCGCCGTCAGCGTCGGGTCGGGCGCGATCTGGATGCACGTCTACGACGCGGTGACGACGGACGGCGGGCGCTACGTCCAGGGCGGCGGCTGCGGGACGGTCGGCGTGGCGGGCCTCGTCCAGAGCGGCGGCTTCGGCAGCTTCTCGAAGAACTTCGGTCTCGCCGCGGCGAACCTCCTCGAGGCCGAGGTCGTGACGGCCGACGGCGTGGCGCGAATCGCGAACGCGTGCACCAACCCGGAGCTGTTCTGGGGGCTCAAGGGAGGCGGCGGCGGGAGCCTGGGCGTCGTCACGCGGCTGACCCTCCGGACGCACGACCTGCCCGAGTTCTTCGGCGTCGTCTTCGGCACGATCCAGGCGCGCTCGGAGGCGTCCTACCGGCGGCTGATCGCGCGCGTCCTCGGATTCTACCGGGATCGGCTCATGAATCCTCACTGGGGTGAGCAGATCCGCTTCCACGGAGACGACACCCTCGAGCTGTCGATGGTCTTCCAGGGGCTGACCAAGGCCGAGGCCGAGGCCGTCTGGCAGCCGTTCTTCGACTGGGTGGCGGCGGCACCGGACGACTACGCGTGGACGTCTCCCCCGATGGTCGCCGCGCTTCCCGCGCGCCACTTCTGGGATCCCGCGTTCCTGAAGCAGGTCGCCCCGCAGTTCATCCTGTCCGACGATCGCCCGGGCGCCCCGGCCGACAACGTCTACTGGGCCGGCAATCGCGGCGAGGCGGGGCAGGTGCTTCACGCCTACCACTCGGCGTGGCTCCCCGCGGCGCTCCTCGAGGCGAAGCGGCTGGACGGCCTTACCGACGCGCTGTTCGGCGCCAGCCGCCGCTGGTCGGCGTCGCTGCACTTCAACAAGGGGCTCGCCGGCGCGCCCGCCGAGGCGCTCACGGCGGCACGTGACACGGCGACGAACCCGGATGTCCTCGACGCGTTCGCCCTCGCCATCGTCGCCGGCGAGGGCCCCCCCGCGTTCCCCGGCGTCCCGGGCCACGAGCCGGACGTCGCGGAGGGGCGTCGCGCGGCCGAGGAGATCGGCCGCGCCTGGAACGAGATCCGGAAGCTCGCGCCCGATGCCGGCTCCTACGTCTCGGAGAGTGA
>CAZCZH010000106.1:0-8732 GCA_964502985.1 uncultured Gemmatimonadales bacterium | reverse complement strand
ACGACCTTGAAGCCGTCGAACGCCGTCTGGCCCCAGCGCAGGAAGGCGTAGCGCTCGCGGTTGCGCTCGAACTCGCGCTCGGCGTTGATCAAAAACGCCGCCTCGCGCCCGTACGCGTCGACCTGTACCGAGTGGTCGATCACCAGCTCGGCCGGAACTTGCGGATCGATGCGGCTCGGGTCGCCTCCCAGGTCGGCCATCGCGTCGCGCATGGCCGCCAGGTCGACCACTGCCGGAACCCCGGTGAAATCCTGGAGCAGGACGCGCGATGGCGTGAACGCGATCTCGTGGGACGGCTCCGCGCCGGGGTCCCAGTTCGCCAGCGCCTCGACGTCGTCGGCCGTGACCGCAACACCGTCCAGGTTCCGCAGCAGGTTCTCGAGCAGGATCATGAGCGAATACGGCAGGCGCTGGACGTCGTGACGGGCCGCCGCGAAGCGCCGCAGGCTGTGGAACGCGTAGCTGCGCTCCCCGACCTCCAGGGTGTCGCGGAAGTCGGCTCGCTCGGGGGAAATCATCGGGCTCCTTTCGAGGACCTGCGGGGCGTCGTGGCCCGCAGATGATAACCGAGCGCGACCTCCTTGTCCTTCGCTGGCCTGTCGAGCTTCATGATCCACAGCCCGGAGTTGGTGTCGATCACGTACACGTAGCCCTTGAACCAGATCGCGCCCCACACGTTGGTTCGATTGACCTGGTCCGGCGCGGCGGCCTTGGCGGCCTCGCTCGTCTCGGTCAGGAAGTAGTCGATCTCGCGGCCCTGCCGGTACAGGTCGCCGCGCAGCGGGCCGCCCGAAAGGTCGACGGCTCGCAAGCCGCGCTGGTAGTAGCCTTGAAACAGCACGTCGTCGTGGACCCACATGTTGTGCGTCCCGCCCTCGGGCACCTCGTACTTGCCGACTTCCCGCGGGTGGAACGGATCGGCGACGTCGATCACGTGCAGGTACCCGCGCGGGTCGCTGATCGCGTCCGGGCTGTAGCGCTGGGGGAAGATCTCGTCCCCCACCAGCACATAGTTCTTCCACGGCCAGGCGGCGTGCGTGTTGCCGTTCGGGTAGTCGATCCGGCTGACGAGCCGCGGTGAAGTCGGCGTGCCGCCGGCGATTCCCTTGCCGACGTCCAGGATGACGAGACCGTCGTCCCAGTACGACAGGTACGCCAGCCCGTCGGTGATCCACACGTCATGGAGCGCCTTGCGCTCGGTGTCGAGACCCCACCGGCCGACCTCCCGGGGGGCGCGCGGATCGGAGATGTCGACGATGTGCAGGTCGCGCGTCCCGTCGTTCACCGCGTACACCAGATCGCCGACGATGTACGTGTTGTGGATCCCGCCCGTCAGGCCCTCGAAGTAGTGCGTCACGATCCTCGGGTGCGCGGGATCGTCCAGATCGAGGATCACGATCCCGTTGTGGCGTGCGGGGTCGTTTTCCAGCGTGATCACGGCCAGGGAGGCGTCCGCGTTCACCTTGACGTCGTTCACCCGCCGGCCGTCGACGAGCACCGAGTCGGTGAACACGGGATGCGTCGGGTCCGTGACGTCGTACGCCCGCATCTGGGCCGCGAACGTGCCGAAGTAGGCGTAGTCGCGGCCGTCCTTGCCGGTGAACACCCACAGGTCGCTGGTCCGGGCCGGAGAGGCGATCTGTCCGATCACGAGCCAACCGCCGGGCTCGTCGCGCGGCTCCACGTGGATCGTCACCGCGGCGCGCCGATCGCCGAAGGTCGCCGCGACCTCGTACTCTCCTGGCTCCTCGGCCACGAAGTAATCGTCGGCCTCGACGCTCGCCGAGCCGCCCGGACTGATCCACCACTGGGGCCAGGCGACCTTCCGGTCGCCGGCCGTCAACGTCAGGGCGACCGCCTCGCCGGTGGCGACCCGGGCCTTGTCGGCGGCGAGGCGCAGGGGGCCGGCGGGAGCGGGCACGACGGTCAGCGGCACGCGTGTCGCCGTTTCCCCGACGCGGGCCTCGAGCGTCGCCGTCCCGGGCGCGAGGAGCGTCACGGCGTGTCCGACGACCCGCACCAAGGCGGGGTCGCTGGACGAAAGCCGCACCGGCTCGTCCCACAGCTCGTTTCCGAGCGAGTCGAGGGCAACGGGCGCCAGGCGCAGGAACGAGCCCGCCGGAAGCGGCCCGTCTGGCAGCGGCGAGCGGTCGGGGAGGGCGACCCGGACGGAGGCCGGATCGGCCGCCGTGACGACGACCGCGATCCGCGCGACGACCGGTCGTCCGGCCGAGTCCACGGCGCCGGGTACCGCCGCACCGGCGACCGTCGTGCCGGGATTGATGGCTTCCAGCGTCCCCGTGTCGTCGACGCGGGCGTTCTCCCAGCCGGCGAACCACGTCAGGGCCGGCGTCGCCACGGGGCGTCCGGAGGCGTCCATCGCACGGGCCTCGATGCGGGCCGTCTCGCCGACGACGAGGCGCAGCGTGTCGGGGGACAGCTCGAGTCGCGACACGGCTCCGGGCTCCTGTGCGGCCAGCGGGGCGACCACGCAGAAGGTGGCCGTGAGCGAGATCATGGCGAAGCGGGTCATCGCGGCTCCTCGGATCGGGCGGGATCGTTTCCGGATCGGCTGGCGGCATCGGCCGTCAGGCGGAACAATATGGGCTACGTTCTCGACGCCGTCAGTCCTCGCGGCCCGTGAGGACATCCGGTGCGGTGACGCCGAGTGGCTCCGGGTCCTGGAATCGGCACCCGCCTCCGTCCCGGCGGTCTACGCGCGACTGCGCCCACGATGCGCGAGTTCAATCCCCGGGGACTTCGTCGCTGCCTGGATCCGCCTGCCTGCGATGCGGCCGCAAGAGCCGCGCCAGCCCGAACAGAATGGCCGTGCCGAGCGCGGCCACGGCGGCGCGCAGGAAGCGCGGGGCATCGGGGCTCAGAGCGAAGCGCCACCACGTCTCCCCGGCGTACGGAGACAGCCGGTTGGCGAACACCGCCAGCCACAGGGCCGAGACGAGAACGATGCCGACCGCCGACCACCAGGCCGGCGTCAGCGGCTCCGCGAGCAGCGCCGAACGGTGGTCGAACATCGGCCGCGCCAGCCACACGCCGGCGAGAACAACACCCGGGGCGGCGAGCGACAGCGGGCTCACGCCGCGCAGGACGGCGAGCACGATGCCCGCGCCGAGGACCAGGAGCGTCAATCGTCGGGCGACGACGAGCCGCCGGCGGAGCCCCCACGCGAGGACAAGCAGCCCCGTCCCGGCGACGCTCGCCAGGAAGCGCGACACCTCGACCACGCCGGGAGGCACGAGGCGCGTCATCCAGCCCAGCCAGCCACCCCCCGGCAGCGAGCCGCTGACGACGAGGAACGCGCCCCACAGGAAGGTGCCCAGGGCCAGCGCCTCGGGGACCAGGTCGCGCCAGGCGCCACTCGACCATGCCGGGCTGCCCGGCGCCCAGCCCTTCTGCTCGAACTCGACCCCCGCCAGGAGACCCAGCGCGACGAGCAGCGGCAAGAGGTAGTAGATCGCGCGGTAGGCGATCAGCGCGCCGAGGACTGCCGGCGCCGTCAGCGGCGGGGTCAGGATCGCCACCAGCACCGTGTCGAACACGCCCAGGCCACCCGGTACCTGGCTCACGAGGCCCGCGATCTGGGCCATCAGGAAGGCCGACAGGAAGGTCAGGATCCCGGGGGCCCCGGGCGGCAGCAGGACGAACAGGATCGTCGCCGACAGGAGCCAGTCGGCCGACGCCAGCCCGAGCTGGGCGGCGGCCATGCGTCGCGACGGTCGGGGCACGGACCAGCGGCCGATCCGCGGCTCGGGCTTGCCGCTGCCGGTCCACGCCAGGTACCCCCCGGCCAGGGCCACGCAGACGACGCCCAGCGGGCGCAGCGAGTGGAACGGCAGGTGGAGCAGCGCCGGCGTCGCCAGCGGCTCGGCGAGGAACACGACCCCGCCGACGGCGAACAAGCCGAGGAAGTACGTCGAGCCGAGGAACACGACGAGCCGGCTGACGTCGCCCGCCGACAGGCCCCACGTCGTATACAGACGAAAGCGGACGGACCCGCCGCTGAGGATCGGCATGCCGATGCTCGCGCTCAGCCCGTAGCCGGTGATCGCGGCCACGGCCACGCGACCGTAGCCGACGGTCCGCCCGAGCCAGCGCAGTCCGATCGCGTCGTAGCCCGTCAGCACGGCGTAGTTGAGGGCCGTCAGTCCGAGCGCGACGGCGATCTTCCACGCGGCCAGCCGTTCGAGCTCGGCGACGACGTCGCGCGGGTGGATCGTGCGGATCTCGTGGAACAGGACGACCAGGGCCACGGTGAACAGGACGAGACCCAGGTACGGGGCGAGGGCCTCGATTCGCTCGCGGTCCGGTCGGCGGAACATGCGATCGCAATATCGGGAGCGGGCCGGGAGCCGCAACCGGGCGCCACGTGTCGGCGCCGGGTATACTGCGCGCGTGCCGATCATCGACGAGGAGCTGTTCGTGACGTGCCGCGAGTGCGGTTGGGAGGCGGCGACCGGGATCCGCCGGACGGAGCCCGGCCTCGCCGAGGATCCCCCCGGCGAGCGCCGCATCACGTGCCACCGCTGCGGAACGACGGCGACGTACCGCTCGGACGACTTCTACCACCGGACGGTCGAGAGCGACCGAGCGAAGGTCGACACCTGAGCGAGCGTCGGGCGCGTGACGTGAACGTCGTCGCGTTCGACTGCGACGCCACGCTGACCGGGCTCGAGGGGATCGATTGGCTCGCCGAGCGGGCCGGCGTGGGCCGGGAGATCGCCGCCGTGACGCGCCGCGCGATGTCCGGCGAAGTTCCGCTCGAGGAGGTCTACGAGTCGCGGCTGCGCGAGGTGCAGCCCGGCCCCGAGGATCTCGCCGCCCTCGCCGAGGCGTACGCCGCGCACACCACCGAGGACGCCGCCGCGACGATCGCCGCGCTGGACGCCCTGGGCTGGGAGGTGTGGGTCGTGAGCGGCGGGCTCCTGCCCGCCGTGGCCCCGTTCGCTGAGACGCTCGGGGTTGCGCCCATGCGCGTGCGCGCGGTGCCCCTCGACTGGTCGGCGGACGACCCCTGGGCGTGCGCGGCCGCCCACCCGCTGGCGACGACGCGCGGAAAGCGCGGCGCGCTGGCCGAGGCCGCGGCCAGCGGCGGACCGCCGGTCCTGGTCGGCGACGGAGCCAGCGACCTGGCCTGCGCCGACGTCGTGTCGTGCCTCGTGGGGTACGGCGGGGTCGTGGCGCAAGACTCGATGCGCCGCGCCGCCGCCGCGTGGATCGGCTGTCCGAGCCTGGCGCCGGTTCTGCCGCTCGTCCTCGGCCCCGAGGGCGGGCGGGCGCTGGCCAGCACGCCGCACGCCGCGACGTGGGCGCGCGGCGCGGCGCTCGTCGCGGCCGGCCGGGCGAGCGGCGGCTGCCCGGGAGCGCCGGACAGCGGTTGACCCGCTCGCCCCGCGCCTCCTAGACTCGCCCGCGTGACCGATCACCGGCTTCCCCCGCGCCTGTTCCTGCCCGGCCCGACCGAGGTGTCGGAACCTGTCCTGGCGGCCCAGGACCAGCGCCTGATCGGCCACCGCTCCCCCGAGATCGAGGACCTGCTGGGCTCGATCCAGCCGCGCCTCCGGCGCGTGTTCCAGACCGGCCATCGGGTGTACCTGTCGACATCGTCGGCGACGGGCCTGTTCGAGGCCGCCGCGCGGAATTCGATCGGCCGCCGCGCGCTGTGTTGCGTCAACGGCGCGTTCAGCCAGCGCTGGGCCGAGGTCGTGGAGGCCAACGGCAAGCCGTGCGACCGGCTGGAAGTCGAATGGGGCGAGCCGATCCTGCCCGACGCCGTGGCCGACTCCCTCGGCCGTGCCGACTACGACGCGGTCACCCTCGTGCACAATGAGACGTCGACCGCCGTCACGAGTCCCGCGGCAGAGATCGCCGCCACGATCCGCGATCGAGCGCCGGACGCCCTGCTCCTCGTCGACACGGTGTCGTCCCTGGGCGGGATCGACGTGCGGGTCGACGAGTGGGGTCTCGACGTGTGCCTGACCGGCGGTCAGAAGTGCCTCGCCCTGCCACCCGGCCTGGCGTTCGCCGCGGTGTCCGACCGGGCCCTCAAACGGGCCCGCGGCGTCGAGGACCGCGGCTGGTATTTCGATTTTCTCGTGTTCGAGCGCTACCTCGAGCGGCGCCAGACCCCCACCACGCCGGCGATCACGCTGATCTACGCCCTCGACGTGCAGCTCGACCGGATCCTCGCCGAGGGGCTCGAGGCGCGCTTCGCCCGGCACCGCGCCATGGCCGAGCACGTCCGCGCGTGGGCCCTCGACCGGTTCGATGTCCTGGCCCGCGACGGGTACCGCAGCGACTCGGTGACAGCTGTCAGGAACACGCGCGAGATCGACATCGGTGCCATGAACCGCTTCCTCGCCGAGCGCGACATGGTCGTGTCCAACGGATACGGGAAGCTCAGGGACGCCACCTTCCGGATCGGCCACATGGGCGACCATACGCTGGACGACATGCGCGCCCTGACCGCGGCCATCGACGAATTCCTCGACCAGGCGTGACCCGGCTCAGCGGCGCGTGAGCGACGAGCGGGGCCCGTTCCGCGTGCTCGTCGCCGAGCCCGTCTCCGAGGCCGGCCTCGATCTGCTGCGTGCCCAGCCCGACATCGAGGTGACGGCTCCCGGCGCGCTCGATCGGGCCGCGCTGCTGGAGCTCGTCGCGGGTCACGACGCGCTCCTCGTCCGCAGCGCGACCAGGGTCGACGCCGAGCTCCTCGCGCGGGCACCCGGGCTGACGGTGGTCGGGCGCGCCGGCGTCGGTCTGGACAACGTCGACGTCGGCGCGGCTACGTCGCGGGGCGTACTGGTGATGAACACGCCGGGCGCCAACGCGCTGGCCACGGCCGAGCACACGTGGGCCTTGATCCTCGCGCTGTGTCGGCGCGTGCCGGAGGCCGACGCCGGGCTGCGGCGCGGCGAATGGGAGCGCAAGCGGCTGGTCGGGGTCCAGCTTCACGGCAAGACGCTCGGCGTCGTCGGGCTCGGGCGGGTGGGACGAATCGTGGCCCGCCGGGGCCGCGCCTTCGGCATGCGCGTCGTAGGCTCGGATCCGTACCTGGCGACGGACGCGGCCGAGGAGCTGGGGGTCGAGCTCGTCGACCTCGGCCGGCTCCTCGCGGAGAGCGACGTCGTGACCCTCCACGCCCCCCTGACCGACGAGACGCGCGGCCTGATCGACGCTCCGGCGGTGGCCCGGATGAAGCCCGGGGCGCGCCTCGTCAACTGCGCGCGCGGCGGCCTGATCGACGAGGCCACCGTGGCCGCCGCGCTCGCCGACGGCCGCCTGGCAGGCGCCGCGTTCGACGTCTATGCGACCGAGCCCCCCGAGGGAAGCCCGCTCGTCGGCGCGCCGAACGTCGTCCTGACCCCGCATCTCGGGGCCTCGACGGTCGAGGCCCAGCGCGACGTCTCGGTGCAGATCGCCGAGCAGGTCGTCGCCGCCCTGCGCCAGGTCGACTTCCGAAACGCCGTCAACCTGCCGTTCGTCGCGGCCGGCGGCCTGGCGGCGATCCGCCCGTGGCTCGATCTGGCGCAGCGGCTGGGGCGGCTTCTGGTCGGGCTGGCTCCGGGGCGGCTGGAGCGCGTCGAGGTCGAGGCCCGGGGGCCCGAGGTGGCGCCCCATGCCGAGCCGATCTCGGTGGCGCTTCTGGCCGGGCTCCTGGCGCCGATCCTGGGAAACGACGTCAACTTCGTCAACGCGTCGCACCTGGCCTCCGAGCGTGGGATCACGCTGGCCCGGACGCGCCGCGCGTCGGCGGCGGACTACGCCAACCTGATCGGGGCCCGGCTACGCACGGACGCCGGCTCGCGGACGGTGGCCGGGACGCTGTTCCACGGACGACCACGGGCCGTCGACATCGACGGGTTCCACCTCGACGCGCCGCCCGTCGGACGTGCGCTGCTGGTCTGGAACCGGGACGTACCGGGAGTCATCGGGCGGGTCGGGACGATCCTCGGCGAGGCGGGCGTCAACATCGCCGAGTGGCGCCTGGGCCGCAGCGCCCCCGGCGAGACGGCTCTCGCGTTCATCAATCTCGACGACGAGGTGCCGGAGGCCGCGCTCCAGGCGATCGCCGCGATCGACGGCGTCGAAGCGGCGCGTCAGCTCGGATTGCCGACCTGAGATTCGAGGACCTGCCGCACCTTCAGCGCCAGCTCGGACGGTGTGTACGGCTTGGGCAGGAACTCGATCCCCGCCTTGAGCACCCCGCGCGCCACTCCGCCCTCGATCATCTCCGCGCTGGTGTAGCCCGAGCTGTACAGAACCCGCAGGTCCGGCATCTCGCCTTCGAGCGTCGCGGCCAGCGTGCGGCCGCTCATCTCGGGCATGACGACGTCGGTGAACAGGAGGTCGATCGGCCCGTCGCGACGGGCGATCTCGAGCGCGACCGCGCCATCGGCCGCCTCCAGGACGCGGTATCCCTTCTGCCGCAGGACCTTGCACGCCAGTCCGCGGACGCTGTCCTGGTCTTCGACGACCAGGATCGTCTGGCCTTGACCTTCCATCAACTCCTCGCTTTCCAGGGTTTCCTCCAACGGGGCGCCGTCGCCGGCGCGAGGGAGGTAGATCTTGAACGTGCTGCCCATCTCGGGCTCGCTGTGCACCCAGATGTAGCCGCCGCTCTGCTTGATGATGCCGTACACCG
The DNA here is from genome assembly GCA_964502985.1 of uncultured Gemmatimonadales bacterium. Lineage (GTDB taxonomy): Bacteria > Gemmatimonadota > Gemmatimonadetes > JACCXV01 > JAHWKZ01 > CAZCZH01. The sequence goes on along the minus strand of CAZCZH010000106.1, from coordinate 73 downwards.
TGGACAGGCCCAGGCCCGTGCCGCGTCCGACCTCCTTGGTCTGTGTCACGACCTTACTGTCGAGAATCTCGCC
>CAZCZH010000105.1:0-8754 GCA_964502985.1 uncultured Gemmatimonadales bacterium | reverse complement strand
TCGATCCCCTTGGTGACAAACACGACCGGCACGTCGAACGACAGGAAGCGCTCGATCGCCGCGGCCCGCCCGTCGGCGTCGAGCGAGCGCAGATAGGTGATCTCCGTCTCTCCGAGGACCTGCGAGCGCGTGTGTGTGAAGCGTTCTACGAACCCCGACAGCACGAGGCCCGGGCTGGCCACCTCGTCGCCCGGAATCTCGCGTTGCGCCGTGCCCTCGGAGGTCAGGAGCGTGAGCGCCAGCGGCTCGGCCTTGCGAGCGAGGAGCTCGGCGACGGTCAGCCGGGGCATCGCCCTTCCCGCGGGATCCGCTCCATCGCCCTCATCCCTCCTCGACCTCGAACGCTTCGGCCTCGACCACGCTCACGGAGCCGGCCTCGTTCCGACGCCCGATCTTGACCGTCCCGTCGACCGCGTCGACGAAGACCAGCACGTCCTCGCCCGTGTTCTCCAGGCGCGCGATCGCCTCGCCGCTCGAGATGCGCGGCCACTCGGCCGGGGCGACGGAAGGGTCGGGACCGGACGGCTCGCCGGGTGACGGCAGATCCCCGAACAGCCGCTCGCGCTCGACCTTGGGCAGGACCCGACCGGTCAGCTTCTCCTTACGGCGTTGAAGCTGGCGGCGCAGCTTCTTGACCGTCGCGTCGATGGCCGTCCGCGCGTCGCTCGCCTCGCTCGAGGCGAAGTGCGTGTCGTTGGAGGTGTGGATCCGCACCTCGGCGATGTTCCGGTGCCCCTCCTGGTCGAGGAACAGGTCGGCCTCGACGAGTCGATCGAAGTACTTCGCCAGGCCTTCCACCTCGGATCGAAAATAGCGCTTGATCGGTTCCGGGACTTCGCCGTGGCGGACGCTCAGCGTGATCGTCATCGAGCACGCTCCTTCCTGCGAGTCGGGAATCGGAGAGCGGGGCCAGGGGGCTCATACACGGAAGACGACAATAGGTCGCACGACGCGCCGCGGGTCAAGGCGGGATCGCGGCCCCAGAGGCGCGGCGGCCGGGCTATACCCGCTTGCGGTAGCGCGAGGAGAGAATGCCCAGTTGATCGCGGTACTTCTGCACGGTGCGGCGGGCGATCTGCACGCCCTCCTCCTGCAACCGCGTCACGATCTGCTGGTCGGTCAGCGGCTTGTGGCTGTCCTCCTCGGCGATGAGCTCCTGAATGCGGGCCCTCACGCCGCGCGCCGAAACGTCCTCGCCCTCGTCCGTGGACAATCCGCTGGAGAAGAAGAACTTGAGCCGGAACACGCCGCGTGGCGTCTGAACGAACTTCTCGTTCGTCACCCGGCTGACGGTCGACTCGTGCATGCCGATCTCCTCGGCGACCTCCTTGAGGGTCAGCGGGCGCAGGTGCTGGATGCCGTGCTCGAAGAACTCGCGCTGGCGGTCGAGGATGACGTGCATCGTCTTGAGCATCGTCTGGCGACGCTGCTCGATGGCCTGGATGATCCAGTTGGCGCTGTTGAGCTTGCTCTGGGCGAATTCCTTGGCCTTTCCCTTGAACTCGCCGTTCTGAGCGAGCCTCTGATACGTGCTGCTGATGCGCAGCCGCGGCAGGTCGCCGTCGTTGAGGCTGATCACGTACTGCCCGTCGATCTCGTCGACGACGAGGTCCGCGATGACATAGTTCGGCTCGACCTCGGCGTACTTGCGCCCCGGCTTCGGGTCGAACGTCGCGACCCGATCGGCCGCCTCCTGGACGTCCACGGCGGGGATCGCCAGGGCGCGCGCGATTTCATGGTACTTGTGCGTCGAGAGCTCCTCGAAGCGCTCCTCGACGATGCGATACGGCAGGCTGTCGCTCCCCAGACGATCGGCGATCTGCAGCAGCAGGCACTCGCGCAAGTCGCGAGCCCCGACGCCCGCCGGGTCGAATCCCTGGATCCGCTCGAGCAGCTCCTCGACGCGCTCCACCGGGACGTTCAGCGTCACCGCGATCTCCTCCACCGAGCACGTCAGATATCCGTCTTCGTCGATGTTTCCGATGATCTCCTCGCCGATCGGCAGGTCTCCCTCTACGTAGCCGTTGTTCTGGTACAGCTGCTGCAGCAGGTAGTCCCACAGGTCGATGGTCGTCTCGGGCACCCGCTCGTAGGTCTCGCTGGGACGTTCGCGCGTGGCCGCCGTGCGATAGCCCGAGTCGAACCCGTCGAGCAGGATCTCCTCCCAGTCGATCTCGTCCTCCTCGTCGACGCGCTCCTCGGCCTCTTCCTGGTCGGCGAAGTCCTCCTCGGGTTCCTGCAGTTCGAGGAACGGGTTGATCGTGAGTTCCTGTTTGAGGTGCTGCTCGAGCTCGAGGAGGGGCAGGTAGAGGAGGTCCATCGCCTGGTACAGGCGAGGGTTCATCCTCATCTCCTGCTTCTGTACGATGTTCAGCTGCTGACGCAGGGCCATCCGCCGCCGACCTTACGAAGAGAGCGAGGGAACCCGGATCGAGCGATGCCGGCACGCACTATTGCACGAACCGTGCCACGGATGTCCACAGTGTACAGGAAGGGGGTTCGGAATTCAAGCGCCGGACGGCGCCCCGGCGGCCTACAGCCGGAAGTCCTCCCCGAGGTACAGGCGCCGGGCCTCGGGGTCGCCGATCAGGTCGTCGGCCACGCCCGACTTGAGGATCCGGCCGTCGTACAGCAGGTAAGCGCGGTCAGTGATCTCGAGGGTCTCGCGGACGTTGTGATCCGTGATCAGGATTCCCAGCCCGCGGTCGCGCAGCGAGGCCACGATGCCCTGGATGTCGTCGACGGCGATCGGGTCGACACCGGCGAACGGCTCGTCGAGCAGCATGTACCGGGGCTGGGTGACGAGGGCCCGCGTAATCTCCAGCCGCCGCTGCTCGCCGCCCGAGAGTGAGTACGCCTTGTTGCGCCGCACTCGGCGCAGCCCGAGCTCGTCGAGCAGCGCCTCCAGCCGCTCCCCGCGCTCCTTGCGCGACAGGTCGCACGTCTCGAGGATCGCCCGGATGTTCTCCTCGACGGTCAGCTTGCGGAACACCGACGGCTCCTGCGACAGGTAACCGATCCCCTGGCGCGCGCGCTTGTACATCGCCTTGCGCGTGATCTCCTCGCCGTCCAGGAAGATGCGCCCGCGGGAATGCTTGATGAGACCCACGATCATGTAGAACGTAGTCGTCTTGCCGGCGCCGTTGGGGCCAAGCAGGCCGACGACCTCGCCGGGGTGCACCTCGAGCGAGACGTCGTCGACGACGCGCCGCTTCCCATAGCGCTTGACGAGGTGCTCGGCGCGCAGGATCGAGTCGCGCGGGATCTCGACGTCGGGCAGGAGACGGTCTTCGCTCATCCCCGCCCCCCGCGTCGCGTGGCCGGTGGGCGACTGGGCCACGGCCGCCTGGCCGGGAGCCCGGCGAGCGAGCTCAGGGCGGGCAGCGGGATCGGCTCGCTGGGCCGGCGCTCCGGACCGCCGATCCGCACCTGCTCGGTGCGATACACCCCGCGCGAGCCGCCGGTGGCAACGACGCGCCCCAGCGTGTCCCCGCGAAAATCGAGCCGCAGTCGCTCGCCGAGGAGATAGTTCACGCTCCACGTCTCGACTTCGCCGGGTGGTGACTCGCGTTCGTAGTGCAGGCTGCGGGCATGGCCCTGCGCCACCAGCCAATCGATCCCCTGGCCCGCGAAATCCACGTTCAGGCTGTCCCCCTCGAGAAACGACGTCTGGCTGACGTTGCCGAACGCGCCGGCCACCGTCCCCGGGATCGAGTCCGTCTTGTCGACGGCGCGCGCGCGCTCCAGGGCGATCAAGGTCCGGACGCTGTTCTGCTCGAGGAGGACGTCGATCCTGTCGGCCGTCAAATACGTCTCGGCGGTCTCGACGCGCGGCTCGATCCGCAGCTCGACCCGCCCCGTGCGGTCGTCGTAATGCAGGCTGTCGCCGACCGCCGTCAGGTCCTCGCGCTCGATCAGCACGCGCCGCGACGCGTCGACCCGCGAGCCCGTGGAGTCGGTGACCATTCGCATCTCGTCGGCATACACGTCGAACGGGCTCTCCTGTCCGCTGGTGTCGGCGGATACGATGACGCCGTGCGGCCGCGGCCGTGCGATGACCAGGTTCTCGTCGCGGTCGTAATGCACGGTATCGGCCAACAGCTGCGATCCGCTCTGGCGATCGATGAGCTGGACGCGGCCCGTGGCCAGAGCCGTGTTCGACGCCTCGTAGTAGATCACGTGGTCGGCGTAGATCTCGTTCACCCGGTCCCAGAAGTGGACGTCGCGCTGGAAGTCGGCGATCCCCGAGGCCCGATAGATGACGGCCCGCTGGCCGCGCATCTGGATCGCGCCGCGGTGCGCGCGGACGTGCCCCTCGAGGTAGTACGTCAACGAGTCCGCGTCCGCGATGCGCCGGATCTCGTCGGCGTAGTCGATGACTACCGGCTGGTCCACCCCTTGCGCTCGCGCGGTGGCGACCAGAGCCAGCGAGAGAACCGCCGCCAGGCGCGCCGTACGGACCGCCTCAGGCACCGCCGTCGCCTTCCGCCGCGGCCGCGCTGTCGGGCGGCCCGGGGCGCGGCTCGGGGTTCGTGGGAGTGGGGTTGGCCGGGACGGGGTTGCCCGGCGCGGGGTTGCCCGGCATGGCGCCCGTCGGCGGCGGTCGGCGGCCGTCGATCGTCGCCGTGCTGTCGGGCCGCGGCTGACGCCCCAGCCGCGGCTCGGAGCGGAGCACGGCCGAGCCGCCCTTGATGCGGATGTCGCGCAGCGCCGGGTCGCTCTCCACTCCCTTGCCGCGAATGATGTTGCCGCGCTGGTTGATGGTCGTGGGAACGTCGCTCCACACCAGGTTCCGGGCCGGGTCGTAGTGCAGCTCCTCGGTGTCGATCGTGGCGTCCGTCCCGCGCACGTGGACGTGTCCACGGGCCACCATCTGCTGGCTGTTCTCCTCCATCTCGCCGTGGAGCGCGGTGAGGAGCGAGACGAACCGGCCGTCGGGATCGTAGAAGCTGACCTGGATCGTGTCTCCCTTGACGATCCCCGAGGCGTTGTAGAAGTACAGCTGCTCGGCCTGCATGACGGCCTTCTTCACGCCGTCGGCCGTCAGGATGTGGCGCCCGTCCTCGACGATCTGGTCGGGGGTCGGCATGCCGGGCTGGCCCTCCGGCAGTCGCGCCGTGCCGGATCGCGTCGGCTCGTCACCGCACGCCGTGAGGAGGCCGACGACCATGAGGATCGCCGCCGCCCGCATCCGCGCCCGCGGCGTCACACGACCCCCGCGCGCATGCAGTCGTGGAGGTGGACGATGCCCGCCAGTCGGCCGTCGTCGTCGACGACCGGCATGGCGACGATCGCGAAGTTCTCCATCTGGTTGACGGCCGAGGCGGCCAGGGTCGCGGGGCGTGTGACCTGCGGGTCCCGCGTCATGACGTCACGCACGTCGAGCTCGAACACGCGGTCGGTCTCCTCCATCAGGCGCATCAGGTCGCCGTTCGTGACGACCCCTACCACGCGCCGCTCGTCGTCGACGACGGGGACCGTGCCGCGCTTGTGGGCCATCTCGAGGATCGCCTCGCGCATCTTGGCCTCGACCGGGACGGAGGGACACTCGGCACCGGTCTGCATCACGTCGGCCACGGTCAGCAGGAGGCGCTTGCCGAGCGCTCCGCCGGGATGGAACACGGCGAACTCCTCGGGTCGAAAGTCGCGCCTCGTGAGGAGCGCCATGGCCAGCGCGTCGCCCATCGCCAGCATGGCGGCCGTCGAGGCGGTCGGCGTCAGGTCGTGCGGGCAGGCCTCCGCGTCGACCGAGCAGTCCAGCGCCACGTCGGCGTGGCGCCCGAGGGTCGAGGCGGGATCCCCGACCAACGCCACGACGGGCAGGTCGAAGCGCTTGAAGATCGACATCAGCTCGAGCACCTCGCCCGTTTCGCCGCTGTTCGACAGGGCCACGACGACGTCGCCCTTGAGAGCCACGCCCACGTCCCCGTGGACGCCCTCGGCGGGGTGCAGGAACACGGCCGGCGTGCCGGTCGAGGTCAGGGTGGCGGCGATCTTGCGCCCTACCAGACCGCTCTTCCCGATCCCCGTCACGATGACCCGCCCGCGGCACGCGTAGAGGTGGTCGACGGCCGCGCTGAACGCCGGCCCGATGCGCGACTCGAGCGCGCTGATGGCGCCCGCCTCGACGACCAGTGTCCGGCGCGCCGCGCCCAGCCAATCGGCGGGACGCGGCTCAGCCACGCGGGGCGTCCAGGCCGGCGCGGTACTCGGCGAGGATCTCGTCCAGCCGACCTGTCGACTCGAGCAGCCAGCGGATCGCCTCGCGCACCGCGCCGTCGCCCCCGGCGCGCGTCGTCACGTGGGTCGCGGCGCGCCGGATCTCGGGATCGGCGTCGGCCGGGGCCACGCTGATCCCCACCCGGCCGAAGACCGGCAGGTCGATGTGGTCGTCTCCCATGTACAGGACCTCGTCCAGCGACAGCTCCTCGGCGGCGGCCCATTCGATCAGGCAGCCCAGCTTGTCCCGGACGCCTTGATACACCCGCTCGATGCCGAGTTCCGCGGCGCGGCGCGCCGTGGCGCCGCTCGACCGGCCGCTCAGGAGCGCCAGGCGGAAGCCCGCCAGGCGGGCCCAGTACAGCGCCGTGCCGTCGAGAATGGAGAATCGCTTGAGCTCCTCGCCCCCGGCGCCGATCCACACGCCGCCGTCGGAGAGGACCCCGTCCACGTCGAACGCCAGCCCCCGCACGCGGGCCAGCTCGGGTCGCGGCGCCGGCGCGTCGCTCATCCGGCGTCCCGCGCGGAGCGCGCCACCGCGTGCAGGGCGAGCAGTGTCCGCATCAGCTCCTCGAAAGCGTCCAGCGGCCACTGGCTCGCCGCGTCGCATCTGGCGGTGGCCGGATCGGGATGCGTCTCCAGAAACACGCCGTCCACGCCGGCGGCCACCGCGGCGCGGGCCAGAAGCGGGACCAGCTCGCGCTCGCCCCCCGACTCGCCGTCCCCCGCCGACGGCAGCTGAACGGAGTGCGTCGCGTCGAAAACGACCGGACGGCCATACGCTCGCATGCGTCCCAGCGAGCGCATGTCGACGACCAGATCGTGATAGCCGAACGTCGTCCCGCGCTCCGTGACGAGCACCTTCTCGTTGCCCGTCGCGGTCACCTTCTCGATCGCCAGCCGGACGTCGTCGGGCGCCAGGAACTGGCCCTTCTTGAGGTTCACCGCGCGTCCCGTCCCGGCGACGGCCTGGATGAGGAACGTCTGCCGGGACAGGAAGGCCGGGATCTGCAGCACGTCGGCGACCTCGGCCGCCCGATCGACCTCCTCGATCGAGTGGATGTCCGTCAGGACGGGAAGGCCTGTCTCGGACTTGACCTCGGCCAGGATGTCGAGGCCCGGCTCCAGCCCGGGACCCGCGTACGAGCCGTGAGCCGAGCGGTTGGCCTTGAGATAGCTCGACTTGAACACCAGCGGCAGGTCCAGGTGGCGCGAGACGCGGGCCAAAGCGCGCGCCGTCTCGAGGGCCGTCTCGCGACTCTCCAGGACGTCCGGGCCGGCGATGGCGAACAGCCGGCCATCGCCCAGAAGGGCCGAGCCGCACGGGACCGGATGACGCGCCTGCCGCGCGCGGTCGGTCAAGTGGCGACTTCTTCCCTCTCGCGCGGCGCGGCCGACTCGACGGGGGTCACGTCCTCGCCGCGCCGGGCCTGGCGGTCCACCGCCGCGCGCACGAAGTCGCGGAACAGGGGATGCGGACGCAGCGGGCGCGACTTGATGTCCGGATGGAACTGGCAGCCCACGAACCACGGGTGGTCCGGCAGCTCGATCATCTCGACCAGCCGTCCGTCGGGGGACGTTCCGCCGAACACGAGCCCGTTGTCGGCCAGCGCGTCGCGGTACGCGTTGTTGACCTCGTAGCGGTGGCGGTGGCGCTCGGCCACGCGCTCGACCCCGTACACCCGGCGCACCAGGGAATCCTCGGCCAGCTCGCACGGATAGGCTCCCAGGCGCATGGTCCCGCCCTTGGCCGTGACCTCGACCTGGTCCGGCATCAGCGAGATCACCTGATGCTCGGCGTCGGGATCGAACTCCGTCGACGTGGCGTCCTCCAGCCCGCACACGTGGCGCGCGAACTCGATCGTGGCGCACTGCATCCCGAGGCAGATGCCGAAGAACGGCATGCCCGTCACGCGAGCGAAGCGGATCGCCTCGACCATGCCCTCGATGCCGCGCTCGCCGAACCCCGGGGGGACCAGCAGCGCGTCCGCCTCGCCGAGCTTCGCGGCGGCGTTTTCGCGCGTCACGTCCTCGGCGTTGACCCACAGGATGCGCACCTCGACGTCGTTCTCGATCCCGCCGTGGACGAGGGCCTCCTCGATCGACTTGTACGAGTCGCGCAGATCGACGTACTTGCCGCAGATGGCCACCGTGACCCGGCCGCTCGAGTGGTAGATGTGATTCACCATCTGGCGCCAGCTGTGGAGGTCCGGCTCGGGCACGTCTAGGCCGAGGCGCTCGACGACCTGTCGGTCGAGACCGAACTCGTGGAGCGCCAGCGGAACCTGGTAGATCGACGCCACGTCGCGGCCCGGGATCACGGATTCGATGGACACGTTGCAGAACAGCGCGATCTTGCGCCGCATCTCCTCCGTCAGCGGGTACTCGCAGCGCGCCAGCAGGATGTCCGGCTGGATGCCGATCTCGCGCAACTCGCGGACCGAGTGCTGGGTGGGCTTGGTCTTGAGCTCCTCGGCGGCTTTGATGTACGGCACCAGCGTGACGTGCAGGAAGCACACGTTCTGCGGACCGGCC
>CAZCZH010000104.1:0-8762 GCA_964502985.1 uncultured Gemmatimonadales bacterium | reverse complement strand
CCGTACTGAGGAAGAACGCGTTGCGCGCCGGCTTGAGGAGGTTGTGCAGGGAGGTCAGGAGGAAGTACCAGCCGAACAGGGCCCACGCCAGCCCCCACTCGGATGGTCGCACGTCGAACAGCCGCTCCGCGAACTTCCTCACGGAGCCGCCGGAGAAAGCGCCTCGGCGCGCGCCGGCGCTCAGTCCCCTTCGATCGGCCGGCGGCCGGCGTAGCCGGCGTCGACGGGATGCCAGTACCCGATCCGCTCCTCGTCGTAGCGCCAGCACAGGTAGACGATCTGATCCCCGCGGCGGGCCGGGAAGTCGACCAGCCCGAGCTCGATCCCCTTGAACTCGACACCCAGCTCGCCCAGCTCGTGGCCGGCGTCGACGAGCTTCTCGTCGAGCGTCTCCACGTCGGCGCGCAGGGCGCGGGCCGAATCCCGGTCCGCGGGCCGAGCCTCGGGATCGAGCGTCGCCAGGCGTCCGACGAGGACCTGACGCTCGGCGTAATCGTCCATCATGCCCTTCACGATGACGCGGATAAGCGGGAGCATGCGTTCCGCCTCCTCGCGATCGAACAGGCGGACTTCCTGGCCGAGCTCGGCAGTCACGCTACAGGCGCTCGATCTCCTGGCGCGCGCCCAGGATCTCGACGCAGTCGAGATACAGCCGCCGCTCCTCGGCCTCGCTCAGCAGACCGTTCTTGTAGCGGTCGTATTCGTCGGGGAAGTGCTCGCGCATGACGGAGAACACCTTCAGCTCGTCTCCGCCCGTTTCCAGCGAGATCTCGATGCGTGGAATCAGTCGTCCGATCCGGTGGGCGATCCAGAACAGCACCAGGACGATGACGACGAGCTTGAGCATGCGCGGCAGTCTAGCGCGGGTAAGGCCAAATGACAACGATCCCGCCCGGTGCCCAAGGAGGGAGTCGAACCCCCACGGGCGTGAGCCCACACGACCCTGAATCGTGCGCGTCTACCAGTTCCGCCACTTGGGCGCCGGACGGGACCGTCTCTGCTGTGGACCGGCCTCCGAGGGAGGGCGAAGATATGGGACCGCCCGGGGGGCGTCAATTCGCGCGGCCCGGGTCTTGCTCTCGTCGGGATCGGCCCGTATCGTTGCGGTGCCCCGAACGGTCCCATCCGCAGCCTTCGTCACCCCTCGGAAGCCGACGTGCGCCATGAGCCGGGACACGACCGTCGCACGCAACCGCAAGGCCCGCCACGAATACGAGATCCTGGAGACCGTCGAAGCCGGGCTGGTCCTCGAGGGGACCGAGGTGAAGTCCGTGCGCGAGGGGAACGTCAACCTGCAGGACGGCTACGCCACGGTCGAGGGCGGCGAGGCGTTCCTGCACGGCGTCCACATCCGTCCGTACGATCCGGCCAGTCAGTGGAACGTCGAGCCGGTGCGGCGCCGAAAGCTGCTGCTGAACCGGGCCGAGATCCGGAACCTCCGGACGCGTGTCCAGGAGAAGGGCCTGACGCTCGTTCCGCTGGACGTCCACTTCCGCCACGGCTACGCGAAGGTGACGCTCGGCGTGGCGCGCGGGAAGAAGCGCTACGACAAGCGCGAGACGATCCGCAGGCGCGAGATGGAGCGCGAGGCCGAGCGCCAGATGGGGCGCCGATGAGGGCGGGGCGCGGGCGCCGTGCCGTCACGCTGGCCGCCGGGCTCTGCGCGCTCGCATGGGGCGGGGTGCCCGCGGCACGCGCCCAGTCGACGACCGTCACCGTGGACGGCGTCCCGCGCCAGGTGTCCGTGCTCGAGGCCCAGGGCCGTCGCTTCGTCGCGCTGCGCGACGTGGCGGCCGTCCTGGGCGGGAGCATCGTCGCGTCGTCCGGCGAGCGGGCCGTGCTCGAGGTCGACGGCGATCGACTGACGGTCCGCCGACGCCTGCCGTTCGTCGAACGCGGCGGGCGATGGTACCAGATGACCGACGCCGCGCAGCGCGACGCCAGCGGATTCTGGGTTCCGGCGTCGGTCCTCGACCACCTGCTCCCCGTCCTGTGGCCGGGCCGCTTCCCGCGCGTCGAGCCGGGTGACCGCCGAGCGGTCCCCACGCCGCAGCGGGCACCGGGCGAGGAGGCTCCCTCCGGTGGAGTCGAGAGTGGCGTGATCGGGGCGCGCGAGCCCGCCGGGCCGGCCAGCGACCTGGAGCGGATCGACGTGTGGGCCGGCCCGCACCGGACGCGGCTCACGCTGCGCCTGGCGCGCACCCCCGACGTGTCGGTCGAGCGGGCCGGAGGCGGGGCGCTCGAGCTCGCCGTGGACGGGCTGCGACTTCCGCCCTCGGTCGCGGCCGGGCTCGCGGGCGTCGGCCTGGTCGACTCGGCGTCCGTCGCCTCGCGCGACGACGGGAGCGTGCTGACGTTGTGGCTCGATCGTCGGGCAACGGCCTATTCGGTGGCTCCGCTGACGCGCCCGGTGGGGCTCGAGATCGTCCTCGCCGCCGGGTCGCGGGAGGAGGCCGTGGCACGCCTGACGGGCGACGCCGTCGTGCCGCGCCCGATGCTCAGGACGGTGGCCGCCGGGCCCGGAGCGTACGGCGGTGGCTCGGAGGCGCCCCGGGAGCCATCGCCCACCGCACATGCGCCGGCGCCGGAGGGCTCCCGGTCGGACGCGGCCGCCTCCCCGACGCTCCCGGCGGTCCCCGCCGAGGATCCACCGCCGGCTCGGGCGGGCGGCTGGACGGTCGTCCTCGACGCCGGGCACGGTGGCACCGATCCCGGCTCGATCGGCCCCCACGGAACCCGCGAGAAGGACGTGACCCTCGCCGTGGCCCTCGAGCTCCGGCGCCGGCTGGCCGAGGTCGCGCCGGACGTGCACGTGGTCCTCACCAGGTCCGACGACACGTTCGTGCCGCTCGGAGAGCGCACCCGCACGGCCAACCGGGTGGGCGCCGACCTGTTCGTCTCGATCCACGCGAACTCCGCCCCCCGTCCCGCCGCCGAGGGGTTCGAGACGTACTTCCTGTCGGCCGCCAGGACGGAGGACGCGCGGCGCGTCGCGCGCATGGAAAACGCCGCGCTGCGCTACGAGGATCCCTCGATTGACCCCGAGTCGCTGGACGACGTAAACTTCATCCTTCGGGACCTCGCGCAGAACGAGTACCTGCGAGAGTCGAGCGCGCTGGCCGAGACCGTGCAGGAGGAAATGGACCGGCGGCTTCCCCTCAAGAGTCGGGGGGTCAAGCAGGCCGGCTTTTTCGTTCTCAATGGGGCCTACATGCCGGCGATCCTTTTCGAGATGGGCTTCATCAGCAATCCGCAGGAGGAGGCGAAGCTGGATGACTCGCAGTTCCGGAGCCGGCTGGTCGACGGCCTCGCCCGGAGCCTCGTCGCCTACCTCGGGCGCTACAGCAGGAAGGTCGGTCCGGCGCGCGCCGCGCGCTGAGCGCAGGCCACGTAGCGCGCTCCGCGGCGCGATCCTACTGCTCCTCCTTACGGCTCTGTCCTGCGCCTACCTCAACACGTTCTACAACGCCGAGCGCGAGTACGACCGTGGCGTGCGACTGCGAGCCGGTGCGGACAGCCTGTCGGCCGAGGCCCGGGAGGCGTTCGAGAAGGCCCGTGAGAAGAGCGCCGTCGTGCTGGCCCGCTATCCCGAGTCGAGCTACGCCGACGACGCGCTGCTCCTTCTCGGCCGCTCGCTGCTGGAGCTCGGTGACTACGGCGACGCGGGCGCGGCGTTCGGCCGTCTCGAGGAGCGCTTCCCGGACAGCGAGCTGATCGCCCGGGCCCGGTTGGGTCGAGTCCGCAGCGAGCGCCTGGCCGGGGACGTAGCCGCCGCCCAGGCGGCCCTGGGGGCCCTCGAGGACGATCCGCGCGAAGGGGTCGATCCGGCCGAGGTCGCGCACGAGCGCGCGCTGGTCGAGCTGGCGGCCGGCGAGTACGACGCCGCGGCCGAATCGTTCGCCGGGCTCCTCCGCGAGCACCCGGACTACGCCCGCCGGGAGCGCGTAGCGCTCCAGTTCGCCGACGCCGAGCTGGCGGCCGGACGCTATGACGCCGCGCTGCGGGCGTACTCCGAGGCCCGGGACGCCGATCCCGATCCCCTTCATTCGCGGGCCCTGGCGCTGCGCATGGCGCGCGCACTGGCCCTCGAGGGACGCGGCGACGAGGCGCTCGCCCGCTACGACGAGATCCTCGACGGCGGCGTGGCGGACTCGCTGGCCGCGCGAGTCGAGCTGGAGCGCGGTCGGCTGTACGAGGGTCGTGGCGAGTGGGATCGCGCCGAGACGTCGTTCGCGCGCGTCGCCCAGCTGGCGCCCGGCACGCCGGACGCGAGCCAGGCGACGCTCCATCGCGGACGCATCGTGTGGCACGAGCGGGGCGATCCGGAGCAGGGCCAGGAGATCCTGCTCGACGCCTTCCTCCACGCGCCGCTGACGGCCTACGCGGACTCGGCGCGCTCCGAGGCGCGGGCCCTCGAGCGCGTGCTCCACTTCCAGCGCCTGGCCACGGGGCAGAAGCCGGTCACGGGCATCGACGACGCCACCCTGGCGCGATCGACGGCGCTGTACCGCGAAGCCGAGGAGGTGCTGGACGCCGAGGGCGGCGATCCGGCGCGGGCCGCCGAGCTGTTCCAGCAGCTCGCCCGGGACTACCCCGGATCGCCGTGGCGCCCCCGGGCCCTGCTCTCGGCCGGTCTGCTGCTCCGCCGCGAGGGCCGGACGGCCGAGGGCAACGTCCTCCTCGACCGACTGGTCGAGGAGTATCCCGACCACCCCGCGGCGGACTCGGCGCGGCGCGAGCGCGGGTTGCCGGTCCCCGAGCGCGGACCGGACTTCTACGCTCCGGACGCGCGTCTGACCGAGCTGGCCGGAGCCCTGCCCGCCGTCTCCGACCCGATGATCCGGATCGCCGACCAGCTCGATCGCTACCGCGAACGGCCCAAGGCGCGCAACGCGCGCCGACTGGAGGAGGAGCCGATCCCCGACAAGCCCTTCGCCAAACGTCCAGCCGAGCCCGGTTCGGCCGCCGCCGAGCCGCACCTCGAAGGCAAGCCCGGCCAACCCGATTCCGTCGGGCAGTCGGGGGCGGTCGAGGAGCCACGGGAGCCCAGACCGGGCGGCGTCCAATAGCGCTCGGCGGCGCTCCGCCGGACGCCGGGGCGGCGGTCCGGACGCTGGTCCTCGGATCGGTCGAGGACGCCGGCCGGGACACGGCGTGGCTCGACTTCGCGGAGCCGGCCGGGGCGAGCTGCGAGGCGGGTCAGTTCTTCATGCTTTCGCCGAGCGAGCCGTCGGCCCGCGTGTTCCTGGGGCGGCCGTTCTCGATCGGCGACGTGCGTCGCGGCGAGTGGCGCTTCCTGCTGCGCGCGCTGGGGCGCGGCACGCGCTGGATGCGACGCCTCCCGGCGGGGGAGGAGATGCGTCTCGTGGGCCCCCTCGGGCGAGGGTTCGAGCCGACCGCGGCCGCCGTCCATCGCCTGGTGGCCGGGGGCATCGGGCTGGCCCCGTTCTTCTTCCTCGCGCGGCGCCTGCGGGCCCTCCGCCCGGACGCCGCCGTCGAGCTGTGGTACGGCGAGCGTGAAGCGGCGTTCCACGTTCCGCTGGACGACGACGAGGCGAGCCTGTTCGATCGCGTCGAGCGGTTCACGGACGACGGCTCCCTGGGTCACGCCGGGACGGTCGTGGACGGGCTCGACGGGGCGTTCGAAGACGACGTCGCGTGGTACGCCTGCGGTCCGTGGCCGATGCTGCGCGCGCTCGCCCAGCGACTCGAGGCGCACGCCGTCGCAGGCGCGCAGTTTTCGCTCGAGGAGCGCATGGGATGCGGGTTCGGCGCGTGCCAGGCGTGCATCGTGCCCAACCGCCCGGGTCCGCCGCGGTATCGACTGTTGTGCCTCGACGGGCCGGTCGTCGACCCGAGGGAGGTCGCGTGGTAGCGGAGGCCGGGAGGCTGCCGACGAGCTGTGGGCCGCTGTCGCTGGCCAACCCGGTCCTGGCCGCCAGCGGGACGTTTGGCTACGGCGAGCGCTTCCGGGACTTCTTTCCGCTGGAGGCGTTGGGAGGCTTCGTCACCAAGACGCTGTTCCGACGGCAATCCGGCTCCGCGAATCGCCGAGACGAGTGCCGGGATGCTCAACTCGATCGGACTGGCCAATGTCGGCTGGGACGCGTTCGTCGAGGAGAAGGTCCCGTTGATCCGGGACCGCGGCCGGGCGCGCCTGATCGTCAACATCGCCGGCAACTCGCCCGACGAGTACGCCCGTCTGGCGGCGCGCGTCCAGACCGACCGGGAGCGCGTCGGGCTGGACGCGCTGGAGGTCAACGTGTCTTGCCCCAACGTGAAGGAGGGCGGGACGAACATCGGTTGCGATCCGCAGATGTTCCGCCAGACCGTGCGTGGCGTGCGGGCCGAGACGAGTCTGCCGCTGTTCGTCAAGCTGTCGCCGAACGTGGCCGACGTCGTGCCGTTCGCCGACTGCGCGGCGGAGGAGGGCGCGGACGGGGTGTCGCTCGTCAATACGCTGTACGGCATGCAGATCGACGTCGAGCGCCGACGGCCCGTCCTGGGGACGGGATCGGGCGGACTGTCGGGACCCGCCATCCTGCCGGTCGGCGTGCACTGGACGTATCGCGTGCGCGCGGCGCTTCCAGACCTGCCGATTCTGGGGATCGTCGGCATCGCTCACTGGCGCGACGCGCTGCAGTACCTGTTGGCCGGTGCCCAGGCCGTCCAGATCGGAACGGCGGCCTTCGTCGAGCCGCGCACGGCGCCGGCGGTGGTCGACGGGCTGGAGCGCTACTGCGTCGCCCACGACACCTCGATCCAGGCCCTCGTCGGGGCCGCGCATCGGGACGGCGAGCTGGCCGCTCCACCGGTGTGGACCGGATGACGGAGTCCGCCGCGGAACGCGTCATCCTGGCCCTCGACCGGCCGGACCCCGAGTCCGCCGAAGCGCTGGTCGAGGAGCTCGTCGGCCGGATCCGACGGGTCAAGGTGGGGAGCGTCCTGTTCACCGCCGGCGGTCCAGACGTGGTGCGCCGGATGGTCGATCGCGGGCTGGGCGTGTTCCTCGACCTCAAGTTCCACGACACGCCGGCCACCGTGGCGGGAGCCGTCGGCGCGGCGGCGGGATTGGGAGCCGAGCTCCTGACTCTGCACGCGGCCGGGGGTCCCGAGATGCTGGCTGCGGCGCGGCGTGCGGCCGACGCCGCCCCGGCGCCTCCGCGGCTCCTCGCGGTAACCGTCCTGACGAGCCTCGGCGGGGACGCTTTCGCGCGCGTCGTGGGGCCCGGCGGTCGCCCACTGTCGGAAGCCGTCGTGGCGCTGGCGCGGCTGGCGCTCGAGTCGGGCGCCGACGGCTGCGTGTGCTCGCCGCGCGAGGTGGCCGAGCTGCGGCGTGAGCTGGGGCCCGAGCCGCTCCTCGTCGTGCCCGGCATTCGCCCCGCCTGGTCGACGTCCGACCACGCCGGCCAGGCCCGCACGGCGACCCCCCGGGAGGCGCTCGAGTCGGGCGCCTCGTATCTGGTCGTGGGACGCGCGGTGACGGCGGCGGCCGATCCCCGCGCGGCGGCCGAGCGTCTGCTGGCCGAGATCGAGGGCGCCGGATGACGCGCGAGACCTGGATCGAGCGCCTGCGGGCGCACGGGGCGCTCCTCGAAGGCCACTTCCGCCTGTCGAGCGGGCTCCACAGCCCGCGCTACGTGCAGTGCGCTCTGTTGCTGCAGCATCCGGAGGAGGCGGCCCGGGTCGGCGTGGCGATCGTCGAACGGCTGCGTCCATCCGTCGATCCTGCGCCGGCGTCGATCGTGTCGCCGGCGATTGGCGGCATCGTCCTGGGTCACGAGGTGGCGCGGGCGTGGGGCTGCCGTGCGGTGTGGGCCGAGCGCCCGGCCGGCGAACGGCGCCTCGAGTTCCGCCGCGGCTTCGAGTTCCGCCGCGGGGAGCGGGTGGTGGCGGTGGAGGACGCCGTGACGACGGGCGGCTCCCTGCGTGAGCTGATCGCGCGGGCGGCCGACGCCGGGGCCGAGGTCGTCGGCGTGGCGAGCCTCGTCGATCGCTCGGGTGGTGCGATCGAGTGGCCCGTGCCGGCCATCTCGCTGGTCACTCTGGAGACCGTCCAGCACCCGCCGGACGCGTGCCCCCAGTGCGCGGCGGGGGAACCGCTCACCAAGCCCGGCAGCCGACCCGACGAGGCGGCCGGCTGACGGCTCGAGAAACGACACGGCGCGGAACAAAGCGCCCCGCGGGACGTATGGAACGGGGCATGAAGCGCTCTCCCGGTCTCCTCGCACTGGCGCTGGCCCTGGCCACGCTCACGGGCGGACACCCGGTCCGGGCTCAGGACGTCCAGGGCGGAACCGGACACGACCAGCCCGACGTCGGGCCACGGACCGTCCAGGCGCCCTATCAGCCTCGCGAGGCTGCCGTGCCGGCCTCGCTGCAGGACGTCTTCCGCCGGCTAGCGACGTCGTGGGAAGCCGAGGACGCCCGGGCCATCGCCCAGCTGGCGCGTGATGGGCGGGTCTACGTCCAGGTGCAGCGCGACGGCGTCGCCGAGCGACTGGCGGCGAGCCAGCTCCAGTACCTTCTCGAAGAGCTGTTCGAGCGTTCGAGCGAGGTCACGTTCCGCTTTCCGGCGTATGCCAGCTACGATCCTTCCTCGGGCACGGGGTACGCCGTTGGCGAGCGGGTCTACCAGGACGGGTCGGGGCTGGCGGCGCGGGTCGACCGCGTGTTCGCCGGCGCGCGCAGCGAGCGCGGACGATGGGTCCTGACGGAGCTCCGTCTGACGACCGACTGAGCGACCCGCCGATTGGCGGGGG
>CAZCZH010000103.1:0-8771 GCA_964502985.1 uncultured Gemmatimonadales bacterium | reverse complement strand
CCGGTGACGGAGCTCGTGATGGGCGTCGACCTGGTCCGGCTCCAGTTGTCGATCGCCGCCGGGAAGCCGTTGCCCCTCTCCCAATCGGATGTCCACCCTCGCGGACACGCGATCGAATGCCGGATCACGGCCGAGGATCCGGAATCCGGGTTCCTGCCGGCGACCGGGACGATTCGACGCTACCGCGAACCGGCGGGCCCGGGCGTGCGCTGCGACAGCGGGGTGGCCGCGGGTCTCGCGGTCACGCCGCACTACGATCCGCTGCTGGCCAAGGTCGTGGTCCACGCCGCGGAGCGCGGGGTCGCCCTGGACCGGATGGCCCGCGCGCTGGGGGAAACGAGAATCATCGGGGTGCCGACGAACATCGAATTCCTGCGCGCCCTGCTGGAGGAGCCCGCCGTGCGGGCCGGCGCCGTCTCGACGACCTGGCTCGAGGGGAACGCCGATCGGGTGCTCGAGCGAATGGCCGGTCGTCGCCGGGCGGACGCCCCTGTGGCGGCCGCGCTCGCCGCGTGGCGCGTCGAGACCGCGGCCGCCCCGGCGCCTCACGCGCGAGCGATGGCGGAAGACGGCTCGACCTGGCGCGCCGCTGCGCGCTGGACCGGGGTCTGGTGAGCGCCGCCGCCCTCGCCCCGGGGACGACGTTCGAGGCCGCCGTCGAGCGCCTGGCGTACGGGGGGGACGGGGTGGCCCGGGTCGACGGACTGGTGGCGTTCGTCCCGTGGACCGCGCCCGGCGACCGCGTCCGCGCGCGGGTCGTAGAAGAGCGCGAGCGCTACGTCCGGGGACGGCTGGAGGCCGTGCTCGAGCCCGGCCCCGCGCGGGTCGAGCCGGGCTGCCCGGTGTACGGCGACTGCGGCGGCTGCCGGCTCCAGCACCTGGCGCTCGAAGCCCAGCGGCGCGCCAAGGCGCGGGCCGTGGCGGACGCGCTGGCGCGGATCGGCGGCGTGGACGGTCTGCCACCGGTGACGTGCGCACCGGCCGCGGCGGCATGGCATTATCGCCAGCGCGCCGTCCTGACGTGGCGAGTGGACGAGGGCGACGCCGGGCGCGGGCCGCGGCTCGGCTTCCACGCCGCCGGCGATCCACACCGGGTGGTCCCGATCCACGCCTGCCCGATCCTGGCCCAGGCCGGCAACCGGCGCCTGGCCGGATTGCGGCGCGGGCTGGAGAGCGGCCTGGCGGCATCGGGGGTAAAACGCGCGGAGGGTCGGCTCGCGGTCCGAGTCCTCCCGGGAGGCGAGACCCACGCCGGCGTCTTCGCCCGGACGGCCGACGGGGGGCGGGAACTGGCCCGGGTGGCGGAAAGGCACGCGAATCTTCCGGTCACGTGGGGGACGTGGCGTCCCGAACGCGGGGGACGGCTCGAGCTGGCGCAGGACGCGCCTCGCCTGGAGCGCTGGTTCGACTATCGCGGACTCTCCCTGCGAGCTGGTTTCGACAGCTTCCTGCAGGTCGATCTGGAGGCGGCGTCGGCCCTGTACGACGCAGTCCTCGAGGATCTCGCCGTGCGCCCCGGCGAACACGTCGTGGACGCGTACGCCGGGATCGGGATCGTCACGTGCCACCTCTCCGCGGCGGGGGCGCGAGTCACGGCCGTCGAGGCGCATTCAGGAGCGGCGGCCGATTTGCGGGCCAACGCCGCTCGCGTGGCCGGCGACGTCCACGTTCTGGAGATTCCCGTCGATCGCCTCGACTGGAGGCGGCCCCGACCCGCGGCCGTCGTGCTCAACCCGCCGCGCGCCGGATGCCATCCCAGGTCCCTGAAAGGGATCGGCGGCTGCTCCGCGACGCGCATCGTATACGTCTCTTGCGACCCCACGACCCTGGCCCGTGACCTCAAGCGCCTCGGTCCGGCGTGGCGCCTGTCGCGGGTCCGGGCGTTCGACGTGTTCCCACAGACCGCGCACGTCGAGACCGTCGTCTCGCTCCGGCGCGCGGAGAGCGCGTGAGCGGCCGCGTCTACCACGTCGTGGTCGACGGCGACGGCCGCGCATACCGTGTCGAGCTGTTTCAGGAGGGGACGGCGTGGCGCGTCGTGGTGGAGTGTGACGGCGAGCGTCACGCGTGGCCGCTCGAGCCGGGCGCGGAGCCGTACCGGGTGCGGGTCGGAACGCGACCCGTGGAGCTCGACGGGAGCCCTGTGTCGGGCGTCGAGTCCAGCGTCTTCGTCGATGGGCTCGGCTACCGCGCGACGGTACGCGGTGCCGCCGCGCAGCGTCTCGTCGAGCTGGGGATCGGCGCGCGAGCGCCACTCCAGGCGACGGAGATTCGGGCCCCCATGCCTGGCCTCGTACTGGCCGTCGAGGTCGCCGAAGGGGATCGCGTCGAGGCCGGCGACGGGGTGGCAATCGTGGAGGCGATGAAGATGGAGAACGAGATCACGGCCCCCGTCGCGGGCATCGTCCGCGACCTCGCTGTCCGTGACGGCGAGACGGTCGAGCGGGGGGCCCTGGTGTGTCGCATCGATCCGGGCGGAGCCGGCGCGGAGACCACGGAATGAGCGCCGATCGCGTCTCACGCGAGGGACGTTTCACCACGTCCAGCGGGAGGCCCGTCCGGGCCGTCTACTCCGCGAGGGACGTTGCGGACGTCGACCCCGAAACGGACGTCGGCGCTCCCGGCGAGCCGCCGTTCACCCGCGGGATCCATCGCGACATGTACCGTGGACGGCTGTGGACGATGCGCCAGTACGCCGGGTACGGGACGGCCGAGGAGACGAACGCCCGCTTCCGTTTTCTTCTGAATCACGGGCAGACCGGCCTGTCGACGGCCTTCGACCTGCCGACCCAGATGGGCTACGACTCGGATCACCCGCGCGCGGCCGGCGAGGTCGGACGGGTCGGCGTCGCGATAGACTCGCTCGACGACATGCGCCGGCTGTTCGAAGGGATCCCGTTGGGCGAGGTGTCCACGTCGATGACCATCAACGCCACGGCGACCACGCTGCTGGCCCTGTACACGCTCGTCGCCGAGGACCAGGGGGTGTCGCCGACAGACCTGCGAGGCACGATCCAGAATGACATCCTGAAGGAATACATCGCGCGCGGGACTTACATCTATCCGCCGGCCGCCAGCCTGCGCCTGATCGTGGACTCGTTCGCCTGGTGTTCGCGGAACGCGCCGGCGTGGAATCCGATCTCCATCTCGGGCTACCACATCCGCGAGGCGGGGGCGACGGCGGCGCAGGAGATCGGGTTCACCTTCGCCAACGCGCGCGCGTATGTCTCCGCCGCGCGCGACGCGGGTCTCGACGTGGGAGATTTCGTCGGGCAGCTGTCGTTCTTCTTCGGAGTCCATAACAACCTGTTCGAGGAGGTCGCCAAGTTTCGCGCGGCCCGCAAAGTGTGGTCGTCGATCGTGCGCGAGGAGTTCGGGGTGGACGACCCGTCCGCGGCGCGACTCCGGTTCCACGCCCAGACGGACGGTGCGACGCTCACCGCCCAGCAGCCGCTCAACAACGTCGTTCGCGTCACGCTCCAGGCCCTGGCGGCCGTCCTGGGCGGGACCCAGAGCCTGCACACCAACAGCTACGACGAGGCGCTGGCGCTGCCCAGCGAGGAGTCGGCCCGGCTCGCGCTGCGCACGCAGCAGATCCTGGCGTGGGAGAGTGGAGTCGCCGATACGGTCGACCCGCTGGGCGGATCGTGGTTCGTGGAGCGACTGACGGCGGACCTCGAGGAGGAGGCCCGCGATTACCTCCGCCGGATCGACGAGATGGGAGGATCCGTGGCGGCGGTGGAGGCGGGCTTCTTCGGCGCCGAGATCGATCGTGAGGCGTACGAGGCGCAATTGCGTGTAGAGCGCGGAGAAGAGGTCGTGGTCGGGGTCAACCGGTTCGCCGACGAGGCAGGGGCCGAGCCGCGCATCGAGTCGCCCGACACGAGCCGCCTGGCCGAGCGTCAGCGGGAGCGGCTGGCCGCCTGGCGCGAGGAGCGTGACGCCGACAGGTGCCGGGCGTCGCTCGAGCGTATCGCCGAAGCGGCGCGCGGGGAGGTCAACCTGCTCCCGCCTCTGCGCGAGGCGTGCGCCGCCGGGGCCACCGTGGGAGAGATCGCGGATGTCCTGCGACACGAGTTCGGCGAGTGGCGCGACCCCGGCCGGGGCTGATATTCATCCCGTTCTCGAAACCCCCGACGGAGCCCGACGCATGCCCACGTACGTCTACCGCTGCGCCGACTGCGGCCACGAGTTCGAGATCTTCCACAAGTCGATCCCGTCGCGTCCCCGGGCTCGCAAGTGCCCGGTTTGCGGCGGCAAGGCGCGCACCCGAATCACGGGAGGCGCCGGATTCCTGTTCAAGGGGGAGGGTTTCCATACGACCGATTACCGCAGTCAGGAATATCGCTCCAAGGCCAAGGCCGAAAAGGAGCCTGCCGCGGACACGGGCAAGGATGCGGCAGCGGACAAGAAGAAGAAAGCCCCGCAGGATCCCGGCAAGTCGTCCGAGAAGGGTTGATGCGACCGCGCGACGAGCTCCGCGCGCTCCTGGCGGAGCGCTGCGCCGGGCTTGGCTGGGCGACGCACGAGGTCCCGGTCGAGCGCCCCAACGACCGCAGCCACGGGGACTGGGCGTCGCCTCTTCCCCTTGGGCTGGCGCGCCCGCTGAAGCGAGCGCCGCGGGATATCGCGGAGGAGCTCGCCGACGGCCTGGCGCTGGACCCCGCGCGCTGGAGCGGCGTCGAAATCGCCGGCCCCGGCTTCCTCAACTTCCGCCTGGCGCCGACCTATCTGCGGGGCGTCGTGGCGTCCCTCCTCGAGGACCCGCAGCGATGGCTGCGCAGCACGCGGCTGGCCGGCCGGCGCATCGACGTCGAGTTCGTCAGCTCCAACCCTACCGGCCCGCTCCACGTGGGGCACGCTCGCAACGCCGTCCTGGGCGACGGGATCGCGGCGCTTCTCGCGAGCCAGGGGGCGGAGGTCGTGCGTGAGTACTATTTCAACGACGCCGGCCGTCAGATGGACATCCTGGGAGCGTCGTTGTACGCCCGCTACCAGCAGCGCTGGGACCCCGATTACCCGTTCCCCGAGGACGGATATCGGGGGGATTACATCGCCGACCTCGCGGAGGAGCTCGCCGCCGAGAACGGGGACCGCTGGCGCGGCGCCTCGCTGGCCGAGGTCCTGGCCGAGTTCCGTCGCTTCGCCGGCGACCGGATCAGCGCCGGCATTCGCGCCGACCTGGAGCGCCTGCGGGTGCGCTTCGAGGTCTGGTTCAACGAGTCGACGCTGTACGAGGACGGTCGCCTGGAGGAGACCCTGGAGGCTCTCCGCGAGGCGGGGGCCGTGTACGAGAAGGACGGCGCGACGTGGTTCCGTGCCAGCGCATACGGGGATTCGGAGGACCGGGTCCTCGTCAAGAGCACGGGCCTGCCCACGTACCTGCTGCCCGACATCGCCTACCACCGCGACAAGCGCCAACGCGGGTTCGAGCTGGCGATCGACCTGTGGGGGGCCGACCATCACGACTATCAGGTGCGCATGCAAGCGGCGCTCGCCGCGCTGGGTTTCCCGCCCGATTGGCTGCGCACCGTGATCCACCAGCAGGTGAGCCTGGTCGAGGACGGCCAGGAAGTGCGTCTCTCGACTCGACGCAACCGGATGGTGACGCTGGCCGAGCTCCTCGACGACATCGGCGTGGACGTGACGCGCTGGTTCCTCCTGATGCGAAAGGCCGAGACGCACATGACCTTCGACCTGGACCTGGCGCGCCGCCAGACCGACGAGAACCCGGTGTACTACGTCCAGTACGCCCACGCCCGGATCGCGGGAGTCTTCGCGAAGCTCGACCGGCCCGAGCTCGACCCCGAACGTGGCGTCACCACGGCAACGCTGGAGCGGCTCGACGCGGACGCCGAGATGGATCTCCTGCGCGCCCTCGACGACCTTCCCGACACCGTGGCCGACGCGGCGGACGCGCTCGAGCCGCACCGCGTGACGGACGCGCTGGAGTCCCTCGCCCGGCGCTTCCACCTGTGGTATCATGAGCATCGCATCCTCGTCGACGACGACGACCTGGCCCACGCGCGGCTGGCCCTGGCCCGTGCCACCCAGCACGCATTCCGCGTGGTCCTGGGCCTGCTTGGCGTCTCGGCCCCGGAGGCGATGTGAGCCTCCTGGTCGTCGGCTCTGTGGCGCTGGACGACGTCGAGACGCCGTTCGGCCGGCGCGAGGGAGCCCTGGGAGGCGCAGCCGTGTACTTCGGCCTCGCCGCCTCGTACTTCACCGACGTTCGGATGGTGGCAGTCGTCGGCCGCGATTTTCCGCGAGAGCACGTCGATCTCCTGGATGAGCGCGGCCTCGACCTGACCGGATTGCAGGTCGTCGATGGATCCACGTTCCGCTGGGGCGGCCGCTACGGCTACGACTTCAATGCACGCGAGACGATGTTCACCGAGCTCAACGTGTTCGCCGACTTCGATCCCGAGATCCCCGTCGAGTATCGCGAGACGCCGCACGTGTTCCTGGCCAACATCGCGCCGGCGCTCCAGCTCGGAGTCCTCGAGCAGATCGAGGCCCCGCGCTCGACGGCGCTCGATACGATGAACTACTGGATCGAGCGCACGCCGGAGGAATTGCGACGGGTCCTGGAGCGGGTCCAGATCGTGCTCATCAACGACTCCGAGACGCGCGAGCTGGCGCAGGACCCGAATCTGGCCCGGGCCGCGCTCAACGTCCTCTCGATGGGACCCAGGATTCTCGTCGTCAAGAAGGGCGAGCACGGCGCCGTGACGTTCTCCAACGAGGACGCCTTCGCCGTGCCCGGCCTGCCCCTCGAGACGATCGTCGATCCAACCGGAGCCGGGGATGCGTTCGCCGGCGGATTCCTGGGGTACCTCGCGGCGACCGGGGATTTCGGGGGCGAAGGCCTGCGCCGGGCCACGATCTACGGCTCGGCGATGGGCTCCTTCTGCTGCGAGTCGTTCAGCGTGGACCGCCTGGCGTCGCTCGAGCCGGGCGAGATCGAAACCCGCTTCGAGGCGTTCCGCGACCTGACTCGATTCGAGCACGTCCCGATCTTCGATGTCTGACGTCGAGCCGGGTGGGGCGGACGCGCCGGCCTACCGGGCGGCGGGCGTCGATCTGGAGACGGCCGACCGATTCAAGCGCGACCTGCGCTCGCTCGTCTCGGCGACCCACGGTCCGCGTGTCGTGGGCCAGCTCGGCGGGTTCGGCGGTTGCTTCTCGCTGGCCGATCTGCCGGAGGCCGACCCGGTGCTCGTAGTCTCGGCCGACGGCGTCGGCACGAAGGTCCTCGTCGCCCAGCGGGCCGGGCGCCACGACACGGTCGGTGAGGATCTCGTCAATCACTGCGTGGACGACCTCCTGGCGCAGGGCGCCCGCGCGCTCCTGTTCCTGGACTACGTGGGGACGGGGCGGCTGGACCCGCACGTGGCGCGAGACCTCGTGACCGGCGTAGCGCGCGGTTGTCGGGCCAACGCGGTGGCCCTCCTCGGCGGCGAGACGGCCGAGATGCCGGGGCTGTACCGTGACGGCGAGTACGACCTGGCGGGGTTCATCGCGGGCATCGCCCCTCACGCGCGACTGGAACGCTGGAACCGGGCCGCGCGGGCCGGCGACGTCGTCCTGGGACTGCCCTCGAGCGGCCTCCACACGAACGGTTACACGCTGGCCCGGCGCATCGTCCTCGATCTCGAGGGACGCGAGCTGGACGAGCGGGTGCCGTGGGGGGGAGAGACATGGGGCGAGGCGCTCCTCGCCGTCCACCGCTCGTATCGGGACGCCGTCGGGCCGCTCCTCGACGAGCCGGCGCTGCACGGCGCAGTACACGTCACGGGCGGCGGCTTCGCCGGCAACGTGCCGCGCGCCCTCCCGCCCGGGCTGGGCGCCCGGATCGACCGTTCGGCGTGGGACCCGCCACCGATCTTCGGGCACCTGGCCCGGGCCGGTGGGGTAGGCCAGGAGGAGATGGCGCGCGTGTTCAACCTTGGGATCGGGTTCTGCCTGATCGTCGAGCCGGCGGCGGCGGAGGACGTCTCGGCTCGATGCGCGGTGGCCGGCACTCCAGCCGTCCCGATCGGCCTGGTGATCGAGGGCTCGGGGGTGACATGGGGCTGAGTCGAAGCGCGCGAGTCGCGCTCCTCTGCGCGGCCCTCCTGGCGCCGTCCGTCGTGCGCGTCGGCTCGGCGGCGGCGCAGGGCGTCTCCGAGCGCCGCGTCCAGGCGGCCATCGACGACGCCTCGCGCGGCCTCGGCCAGTCGATCGCCGGCGGCAGCGCGCTCACGGCACCCGCCGGGGCGCTCGGCGGGCTGGGTCACTTCCAGGTCGGCGCCGCGCTCGGCGTGACCCGCCTGTCGATCGAGGATCCGACCCGCGACGCCGGGACGCTGGACTTCTTTCTGCCCGTCGGAACGCTGAGCGCGGCGCTCGGGCTGACGGACGGCCTCGATCTGGCGCCCGGGCTCGGCGGGTTCCTCGCCCTCGATGTCCTCGGTCGCTGGGGCTTCGTCACCGAGCGCGAGGACTTCCGCCGGGTCGGGCGTCTGACCTCTCTCGGGGCGCGAGTCGGGATCCTCGACGAGGGGCTCGCGGCGCCTGCCGTCAGCCTCAGCGCCTACCGCACGTGGACGAGTGACGTGCGCTTCGGCGATCCGGGTGGCGACGAGATCACCTTCTCGGGCGACGTCAAGGCGACGTCCCTGCGAGTGGACGTCTCGAAGTCGTTCGTCCTGATGACCCCGTACGCCGGCGTGGGCCTCGACCGCACGTCCGTCGAGGCGCGGTACTTCGTTCCCGCGAGTCGATCGACC
>CAZCZH010000102.1:0-8772 GCA_964502985.1 uncultured Gemmatimonadales bacterium | reverse complement strand
CCTCTCAACCCGTCGCTCCCGCGTCGGCGCACCAGGAGAACGCGTCGCGTCGGAAGCTGCCCGGACTCAGCCATTCAATGTTGCGCACGTCCTCTGCGATCTTCCACAGGAGCTCGACGAACAGCGTCTGCTCGAGCACGCAGCGATCGCCCTCCCGATTGAGTGCTCCGAAGCGTCCGTAGGAGGCCGCGGTGCACTCGCCGCCACAGAAGCGCTGCACGTGGCAGGTCGAGCACTTCGGGATGTTCTCGACCCGGCGGCGCCGCAGCTCACGCATCACCGGCGAGTTCTCGATCGCGCGGCGCAGCTTCGGAGCCGTGTCCAGGTCCCGTAGCGAGCCGATGGCGAGCTCCGGGAACTCGACCATCGTGTCGCACGGGAAGATCTGTCCCTTCCCGTCGAGGCCCAGCTTGTGGCCCGACACGGCCCCGCACGGGCTGCGCATGCACATGTAGGGCCGCTCGGGCCGGATCAGGTGGCTGACGCGCATCGCGAGGCCGTACTCCATGAGCTGGGGGCCGCCCCTCCGGTTGTGATCGATCACGAGGCTGGCCACGCTCATCAATCCGGCAGCGAAACGAGTTTGGTAGTCGTCCTCGCCCTTCGCGCCCGCAACCTCCTGGAGCAGCGGGATCGCCCTCCCCTGCCAACGCAGGGGCCGCAGGAACATCTGGAACAGGCCGAGCTCCGCCAGGAACGCGAACGCACCCGGCAGGTCCCCGGGATCCACGATGGTGGAGAGGGTCGTGGTGGGTACGCCCGAATCGCGCAGGAGCTCGAAGCCGCGGAACGCACGGTCGAAGCTGCCGCGCCCGTACAGGTAGCGGCGCGCCTTGTCGTGAACTTCGGCCGGGCCGTCGAGGCTGATGCAGACGCTGTCGAATCCGAGCTCGCGGATCTCCGACGCGATCTCTCGGGTCACGAGGGTTCCGTTCGAGACCATGGAGAAGCGCGTCTCCCCCGAACGCGCTCCACCCCGCTCGCGGTAGCGGCGGACGACGTCACGGATCGTTCGCCAATCGACGAGGGGTTCGCCGCCGTGGAAGACCAGGAAACGGATGCGATCGGGGTGGAGGTCCTCAGTCAGGCGAATCAGCGCACCGATCTCCTCGGCGGACGCGTAGCCGCCGACGTTCTCCGACTCCGCAAAGCAATAGTCGCAACGGAGATTGCAGCGTTTGTTCTTGATCGGCACCGTGACGGAGCGGGGGGGCGCCAGCGTTTCGTCCGCCGGCGGACGCTCGATCCAGGCCGCCCGCTTCGCGGCGAGTTCGGTCCGCGCCGACTCGAGACCCCCCGTGAGGCAGACGGTCCACTGCCCGGAGATCGGGTCGAGACAGAGCGTTCGGTCATCTCGCTCGAACTCGGCGAACGGAAGATCCGCGCGGATCGCCGCGGGGTCGGACCCGCGGCCCCGCAGGTCACCACATCTCGCGGCACGACCGCGCGCCGATTCGGGCGGGGCGAGGACGAGGGGGCCGGCTTCCGGATCGCCGAAGCTCACGAGGCCACCGCGGTCCTGGCGGCCGCCGATCCCAGCTGCGCGCACAACTCGTCCATGCCATCCAGCCACCGCACCGCATCGTCGAGCGTCTCGGCCTCGCGCACCTCGAGCTGCAGCTTCCGAGCGGTCTCGAGATAGGTCCCGACCACCGGATCGATGGTGTACCCGTGCACCTCGTACTCGGGGTCGAACACGTCCTCGCGCAGCCAACCGCGGCGCTTGAAGTCGTCGTAGATCTTCGTCCGACGGTAGATCAGCAGCGCGTTCGTGGGAGCCTGGAAGAGCTTCCGCGGTGCGACGCCGGGGTGAGCCAGGTGCCGGCGCAGCATCGCCAGCTCCCGCCGGATGTCGCCCAGGGTGAAGAGCGGGGAAATCATGATGAAGCCGAATTGGAGTTCGAGGCCGAGATCCAGCACCGTCTCGATCGCGCGCACGTTGTGGTCGGGCGTATTCGCCTTCCGCAGCATGCGCAGCCACCCGGCGTGGAACGACTCGATGCCGAGATAGACCCGGCGAAGCCCGACCTCCTGCAGGGCGCGGAAGTAGTCGGGGTCGACGGTCTCGGGCTTCGCGTAGATGCTGAACCCGAAGCCTGGAATGAGACCCGACAGGAAGCCGAACGCCTTGAGCAGATGCCGCCGCGGCAGATCGTCCTCTCCGAGGGCGAGGAATGCGTCGTCGACGAACGGGAACCACGTCTGTCCGGTCTTCTCGTGGATGGCGAGGATCTCGCGCCGCACGGACGAGGTATTCCGCCGGCGCCAGCGCTGGCGGGTTCGCCCGTAGAAGCAGGCGATCTCGCAGAAGGAGCAGCGCCCCGGGCAGCCGCGTGCAGAGATGACCTCGAGCGGATTGCGATCGGGAAGATCAATCGCATAGTGCTCCGGCGTCGGCGTCACGGTCGGGTCGACGATCGAGAACGTCGATACCTTCGGCAGGTCGCCGGGAGGCAGCCCGTAGACGACGCGGTAGAGCTCCTGGAGCAGCCGGAACTCGCCCTCGCCGATCACGACGCGGTCCAGCCACGGCATGTCCCGCGCGAGGTCGTCGCGGTAGATCGTGGCGTAGTTGCCACCGGCCAGCGTGAGCAGGATCTCGGTCTCCGTCTCGGCGAGCGCATCCCAGAGCGCGAGCGCCCCGTCAACCCACTGACGGCCCATCACGTGGAGGCACAGCACCACGCGCTGGTGGCGCGCGATCTCCCGAACGACGGCATCCACGCTCGACAAGCGGGGGTCGAGCACCGCATCGAGAACCGTGTAGGAGAATCCGTACTGGCGACACATCGCGGCGAGCACGGCCAGGGACATGAGCTCGCGCGAGTTGCTGCCGCGGCTCGACGAGGTCAGGGCGGGGACGGGCAGGTTCACGAACACGACCGTGAAATCGTGTCGGGACCACCGACGCCTAGGACGACCGCGCGAGTGCGCCTCGGAGGAGCACGGGGAGAGCAGCACGCCTCGCTCCTGTCTCGCGCCATTAGGCCACGCGGATGCGACGGAGGTCAACGCGATTCGCGGCGCGGCTCGCACCCCTGGGGGGCGGCGACTCTGCTCCGCGTGGCGGGATAAGATGCGAGGGGAATGGGCCGCGCGCGCTCCGGGGGGCGCGGCGCCAGACACCCGGAGGATCGCAGACAGCGGTGGGCTCGAAAGCGCTTCGTTCCCTGCTCCGCGCGTCGCTGCCGATCGCCGCCCTCGTCTGTGGTTGTGGCGGAGAGAGCGATGCGATCCCCGTCGAGGAAGGGGTCTGCACCGGCTATCCCCCGGCGTCGACGTCCGAGTACGTGTTGCCGTACCCGGTGGGCACGTCGCGGTTCGTGTCCCAGGGCAACTGCTTCGGAAGCCATGTTGGAGAGCGCCAGCGCTACTCGTACGATTTCCAGATGCCTTTCGGATCGGAGGTGATCGCGAGCCGCGGCGGGGTGGTCATCGAGGTGCGGGAGCGCTGGAACGACGCCGTGGACCTCGCCAATGGCCAGGCGAACGAGGTCCGTATCGAGCACGACGACGGCACCGTCGCGAACTACGCGCACCTCCGTCACGAGGGCGTGATCCCCGAGGTCGGCGATCGCGTCTCGCGGGGAGACCTCATCGCCTACGTCGGCTGGACGGGCACGCGGGCGCCGCCGCACCTGCACCTGGTCCTGCGCGAGAGTCGGCGGGACCTCGTCTCCCTGCCTCTGACTTTCGCCAATGCTTCGGCGGGCGAGCTGGAGCAGGGCTTCTTCTACGAGGCGCTAGCGCGTGAACCCGGGGGGTGACGATCTCGTCGCCAATCGATGTGTCGGCCGTGGTAGACTGCCCGCCACAGGGATTCTGGGGTTCACGAGTGCGGTTCGATCCCCCGACTGCCGTTCTTCCTCCGCGGCGCCGGGAATCCGGCTCGAACGGGCGGTCCTGATGGTCGCCGCGACGCGGAGGATCGACCTCGCCGCAGCCTTTGCGCGAAGTCTGTTGTCCTGGTACGTGGACGGTGTCCCAATTCCGCTCTCCACCAGCTTCGCAGTGACGCATCGTTGCAACCTGCGCTGCAGCTACTGCAACACGCCGTTCCTCGACCCCTCCGAACTCCCCCTCGACGCAATCGAGCGGCTCTTCGACCGGCTCCGCGCCCTGGGCGTGAAGCGCGTGGGGCTGACGGGCGGGGAACCCCTGCTTCGCAAGGACATCGGCGAGATCGTTCGGCTCGCCAGGGACCGGGGGTTCTTCGTCACCCTGAACTCGAATCTCCAGCTCTTCGAGAGCCGCCGCGCGTCGCTCGGGGGTGTGGACCTGTTCTTCACCAGCCTGGACGGCGACCGCGCGACACACGAGAGCGCACGGGGACGTGGATCCCATGACGGAGTGCTCCGGGCGATCCGGCAGCTCGTCGCCGAAGGACGGCCGGTGATCGCCATCTGCGTCGTAGACACGCACAATCTCGAGGCGTCCGGCTCGCTTTTGTCGCTCGCCGAGAACGAGGGGTTCCGGATCCACTTCCAGCCGCGCTCCGGAGGCGCCGCGATCGTTCGCGGCGACCTCTCCGGGGATCTTCCCGACGAGCGGTTGCGAGGTTTCTGGCGAGGGCTCCTGAGCGACAAAGCGAAGGGACGCCCCGTCGCCAGCTCCCGGCCGTACCTCCGCGCGCTCGCTACGTGGCGGGACTTCCGCAGGCCGACGGTGCAGGACCCCACCACACGCTGTGGGGCCAGTCGCGCCTTTCTTCACGTCGATCCCCAGGGCAAGGCGTTTCCCTGCGCGTACACCAAGGGAGTGTCGGAGCCCGTGGACATGCTCGGGCCGGACTGGCGCAGCGCAATCGGTCGCGAGACACCGTGCTCGCGTTGCGCCGTCGGCCCATATCTGGAGTTCAACCTCCTCTACCGGAATCCGTTCGAGATGGGCTTCGGCGTGGCACGGTCGTACCTGTCGGTGCCCATGCGACGCGTCCGCCCGGATCGTCCCCGGAAGCGTCGCCTCAGCGATGTGCCGCTCGCGAGTCCTCGAAACCTTCACAGTTGAGGGAAGCGCCCGGAGCAAGCGCCGGAGGCGCCTGCCACTCGATCTTCGGGGCGACGGGATTACGCACCCGGAACAGCGTGTGCCCCTCGGTGCGGGCTACCCGCTCGAGCCGATCCGAGCTGGCCACCCACTCGAGAGCGGGGCCCGACTTCTCGCCGTCCAGCCAGAGGTAGCCGACGCCCTGCGAGTCGAGGAAGCGGTCCTGCAGAGGACGGGTTGTCAGGTCCAGAGGCAGGATCACCGACCTCTGTCCGCACCGGAGTGCGACCGCCCACGGATCGATCGCCGCGACGACGGCGTCCCGCGGGATGCGGGGACAGAAGCACGCGATCGCCGTGGGTGGCCGAGCCTCTTCCCCACGCCCGGCTCGATACACCGCCCAGCTCGCCGACGCCTGGTCACAGACCCACGAGAGCGACCCGCAGGAGACCATCGTGATGGCCAGCGCCAACGGCAGCGCGGATCGTGCGAAGCGTGCGATGCGGCCGGAAGCCCGCGAGCGCTCGTGTGCCAGATCGTCGATCATCATCATTCCACAGAACGCGGTCGGAATGGCGGTGAACATGGGAAAGCGCACGGGGGAGAACATCGCGTAGGTGACCAGCAGGACAAGCGGCATGCCTACCGCCGAGAACGCGAGAATCCGATACTCGTAGCTTCCCCTCGGCCGACGCGTCAGCGCGTGGAGCAGAGCCGGGACGAGCATCCATCCGGTGTAGTTCCACATCGGGTCGAGCAGCAGGGACCTGACGTACAGGACCGAGTTCGCGGTGATCTGGTGGACGATTCGACCCAGGTGGGTGGAGACGAACCTCCAGGAGCCCGGATACTCGTGGCCGAACCGCATCTCGTCGCGGATGTCGAGCATCTGGAGGTTCCCGCCGAAGGCGGCGTAGGGTGCGAGACCGGTGATCTGCTCCACGCTGATGACGATCGCCACCATCAGGACGGCGACTCCCAGGACGTAGGCGGCAAGCGGCGCGTGCCGGACCGCGCGGCGCGGGCCAAGCTCCCAGACTGCGGCGACCACGATGGACACGGCCATGCCGAATACGAGCGGGCGCGCCGTCCATCCGACGCAGGTCGCTGCGCTGCACACGAGCGCAAGCGGTATCGACCGGAGGACCCCCCGCGCAGAGCACAGGACGAGGAGGAAGGCA
The DNA here is from genome assembly GCA_964502985.1 of uncultured Gemmatimonadales bacterium. Taxonomy (GTDB): domain Bacteria; phylum Gemmatimonadota; class Gemmatimonadetes; order JACCXV01; family JAHWKZ01; genus CAZCZH01. The sequence goes on along the minus strand of CAZCZH010000102.1, from coordinate 2,605 downwards.
AGGACGCCCGTCATCTCCGTGAAGGGATTCGCCGACAGGATCACCCAGGGCGCCGACAGGCCGACCAGCAGCCCCGTGCCGAGAGCCGCCGGGAGCCTCGTATGCCGACACGCCACCAGGACGACTGCACCCGCGAGGAGACAGCCCAGGGCGACGTGAACCAGCAGCGTCTGCTCCAGCGAGGCTCCGAGGCCGAGCGGAGCGGCGAGCAACACCGAGACCGCGGGCGGCCGCGTGGCGAACCCGGGAAGGGGCAGGCTCTCGGGGAGGTAGAAGTGCCAGCGGATCGGATTGACCCAACCCCTCCCATGTACCCAGCTGTTCGCGATCGTCAGGTGTTCGATCGAGTCGGAGGACAGACGCGGCTCGGCCAGGGTCCTCGGCACGGCGAAGCTCGCGACGACTAGTGCCATGCCGATGGCCGCCACCGCGGCCGGCCATCTCGGCGACCCGGATGCACCGGGCGTCGAAGTGCCCGGGCAGCGGCGATCGCTCACTCGCGCATCTCGAGAACGACGTCACCCGTCGCCGTGCGTCCGTACCGGTAGAGTTCCTCGAGCGCTGCCATGCGCGAGGTCGCCCGGTCGAGGAAGGGGCGCCGGTAGCGAAGCACAACTCCGTCCGCCTGCGGGTACGCATCGAAGAGGAGTCGCGCCAGTCGATCCGGCCGACTCCCGCGGCCCCACACGAGACGCCGCTGCGCGGCGCGAGCCCGCTCCTGAACGACGGCCTCGGGAAGACCGCTCGTCCCCGTGTCGATGCGCTGGTCCCCAGCGAGCACGAGCACGTCCAGGAAGACCCCGACGCGCGGCTGGGAATACATGGCAAAGCCGAAGAAGCGCCACGGGTCGATGTCGACCGTTTCGACGAGGAGCCGGTGAACGAGCGGCCAGCACGAGAGAAAGGTCATGAGCGAGAGAACGATGTGCCGCTTGCCCGCAGTGGTCATCAGTTGAACCACCAATCCACGCGGAAACCGAGGCGCGCCGTGAGCAAGCCGGCGTACAGAACGACCGACGCGGGAACGCTCCACCGGAGCAGGTCGCGCTCGAAGAAGGACAGCAGCAGGTTCACGAAGAGACAGCCGAAAAAGATCTCGCGAGCACCGAACTCGATCGCCCCGACGAGGGCGACCGCCGCAGCCGCGGCGACAGGACGGGTGCGCGGATACACGAGGAAGAGCGGGAGCGCCATCTCGCCCAGCCAGACCGCGTTGGAGAGGGCCACGACGAGCGGCGAATCCACGGCGTAGGGACCGGCGCCGATCGACGAATCCGCCATCGCGCGGAGCCGCTCCAGCTCCGCGGCCGGGACCAGCGGACCGAGGCCCGTCGCGAAGCGATCCTGGGTGGCAATCATGTACCCGAGGACGTCGCCGCGGATCCAGAGGCCGGTGACGAGTTTCTGGAGCCCGGAGTAGACGAGCACGAGGAGCACCATCCAGCGACAGGCGGCGAAGGCCAGACGCCGCTCCCCGGCATCCGCCAGGCGGACGATGGCGAGGACGCCGAGGCAGACGAGTTCGACGAGGTGGTGGTTGGGGACCGTCGGGAAGGAGAGGAGGCTCACGCCCGCAGCCATCGCCACGGCGAGACGCGCCGCGGGCTCCGCCAGGCGCGGGATCCACACCGCTGCCGCCAGCGGAAGCAGGAGCAGTGTCAGTGCGGAGGAGAGCGGCTGTGAAGCGAGGCTCTCGACGACGGCTCCCTGGCTGGCGAGGTGCATCCAACGTTCGGCGGCCACGTGAACCACGAGGAAGTTCCGCAGCCATCGGAACTTTCGCTCCGGGATCTCCTCCTCTGGGCTGCAGAGCAGATCGAGCCACGCTTGCCCCGGCCCGCGGCGGCGGAAGGCCCCGCCCCGACCTGCGTCCCGGAGGTGCGCCTCGCTCCCTGCGGCCGCCACGCGCCGATCCTAGTCTCCGGCGCCCCCCGGCTTCAATCACCAGGAATCGTTTCGCTGCGAGCAGGAGGCGGAGGCCGCGATACCGAGATTCGCTACCTCGCCTCGATCGGGTTCCGCTCCAGCGCCTTCGCCATCTCCATCTCCTGCTGGGCCTCGTCCGCGCGTCCGAGGCGCGTCAGGACCTGGGCCAGCTTCTGATACGCGGCGGCGGTGGGGAGGTTGCGGGCGAGCAGGCGATAGGTGGACGCGGCCTCCTCGAGCTTCCCCTGCTCGACCAGGATCGTCCCGAGCTGGTCGTAGGCGGCCGCGTACTTCGGATCCACCTCGATCGCATCGCGCAGGCTGGCGATGGCGTCGTCCACGCGGCCTCTCTTGGCCAGGACGAACGCGAGCGCCGCGTACGTCTTGGCTTCCGGGAGCGCCTCGAGGGCGGCGCGGAAGTGGCTCTCGGCCGCCGCGAGGTCGCCCCCGCGCGCCAGGGCCGCGCCGAGGTTGTAGTGCGCCGACGCCAGGCCGGGGGCCAGCTCGAGCGACTTGCGGTACATCGCGACGGCCTCGTCGGCCATCCCCTCGCGCTCGAGCACGAAGCCGAGGTCGTTGTAGACCGCGGGCTGCGGCTCGATCGCGAGCGACTCCCGGTAGTGCGCCTCGGCCAGCTCGAGCTCGCCGAGGTCGATCGAGGCGAGGGCCATGTTGTTGT
>CAZCZH010000101.1:0-8800 GCA_964502985.1 uncultured Gemmatimonadales bacterium | reverse complement strand
TCCGCCATCATCTCGTCGTCGACGTGGAGCCTGCCCGCGGTATCGACGATCACCACGTTCCGCCGTTGCTCGCGGGCGCGCGCGATCCCCGCCGCCGCCAGCCGCTCGACCCGCGTCTCCTCCCGGTCGGCGTATACCGGAACATCGAGCTGTCTGCCCAGCGTCTCGAGCTGGTCGATCGCCGCCGGGCGGTGGACGTCGGCCGCCACCAGGAGCGGGCGTCGGCCGGCCCTCTCGAGGCGCCGCGCCAGCTTGGCCGCGGTCGTCGTCTTGCCCGAGCCCTGCAGTCCGGCCAGGACGATCACTGTAGGCGGCTGGCGCGACTCCTCGAGCCCGGCGTGGGCCCCGCCGAGCAGTTCCACCAGCTCCTCGTGAACGATCTTGACGACCTGCTGTGCCGGCGTGACCGAACGCGTCACCTCCCGGCCGCGGGCCTTCTCCTCCACCCGGGCGCAGAACTCCTTGGCGACCTTGTAGTGGACGTCGGCCTCGAGCAGCGCGCGGCGCACCTCGCGCATGCCCTCGGCGATCATCGCCTCGTCGAGGATACCGCGGTTTCGGAAGCGCGCGAACGCGCCGTCTAGCTTGGCGCTCAGCTCGTCGAACATCGTCCTGCCGTGGGTCCTGCGCGTCGTGCGGATCGACCGCCGGACTGGCCGGCGGCGCCCCCGCGGTCCGGGTCGTCCCGGAGGGCGGAGGAACGAGAATAGACTTGTAATTTACGTCGATCGATGAAATCGGACCAGGGGCGGCCGCTGCGCCTTTTACCCCTTTCGCGGAATCCTCGTATGTTCCCGCCTTCGCTTCCTCCACCTTCACCATGGCTCGCGATCGAAGGGGTGGTTCACGTGCGGATCGGCATCATGCTGCGATGCCTCAACTACCGGGGGGGCATCGCGACGTATACCCAGCAGCTCGTCCGACACATGGTCGAGATGGATCGAGACAACGAGTACGTGCTCTTCTACCCGTGGTTCGAGCGGGCTCGACGCGGCGTCGGGCAGTTCGCTCACCTGGAGCACGTGACGGAGGTCCTCAGCCTGTCGCCCGTTCCGCTGGTCCATTACTGGGACCAGGTCGCGGTGCCCCGGCTGGCCCGCAAGCACGGCGTCGACCTCGTGTTCAATCCGTTCGTGACGGTCCCCGTCTTCGGCCGGTTCCGCAAGGTGTTCGTCATGCACAACTGCGAGTGGTACAACATGCCCGAGGTATTCCCGTTCATCGAGCGTCTGTGGGGGCGCCCCAGGGTGGACGCGTGCATGCGCGCGGCGGACCGCGTGATCTCCGTATCGCAACGCGTCGCCGACGAGCTGATCGCGGCGACGGGGCTCCCGGCCGACAAGTTTCGAGTGGTCCACAACGCGCCGAGCGAGGCGTTCGTGCCGCTGCGGGACGAGAGCCGCCTCCGACGGGCCCGGGAGAAGTTTCGCCTGCCCGGGGAGTTCCTGCTGTTCGTTGGCGGCATCTATCCGCAGAAGAACTTCAACGCGTTGCTGCGGGCGTTCCACGAGCTGCGCGACGAGATTCCGCACGATCTCGTCGTGGCCGGAATGATGCGCTGGAAGACCGGCTCGGAGCGGAGACTGCTCGACGAGCTGGATCTGGGAGATCGCCTGCGCTTTCTGGGATGGACGGAGCCCGACGACCTCGTCGCGCTGTACAACCTCGCCGCCTGCTTCGTGATCCCGTCGTACTTCGAATCCTGCAGCGTGGCCCTGCTCGAGGCGCTCGCCACCGGCTGTCCGGTCATCGCGTCGGATGGCGGCGGGAATCCGGAGGTGGTCGGGGACGCAGCGCTGCTGCACCACCCGGGCGACGTGGAAGGGCTGAAGAACGCCATCCGCCGCCTGACGTCCGACGCGGCCTTGCGCGCTGATCTCTCGCAGCGCGCACTGGCGCGGTCCCGGGTGTTCGGCTGGGAGAAGACGACGCGCCAGACGATCCGCGTGTTGGAGGAGGTCGTCGAGGGGGAGTAAGCGCGGTCGCCCGCGCCCACTGCGCCCGGCTCACGCAACTCGGTACAGCTCCCACTCCTCGGGCACGCCGGCCAGCCGGTGGGCGCCCAGAGGATCGAGCCCCAGGCCGGAGCCCGCGACCAGGTCGCGCACCGTGCGCGAGACGACGATCTCACCCGGCTCCGCCTCCGCGAGGACCCGCGCGGCGATATGGACCGCGAGCCCGCTCACGTCTTCCGCGGAGACCTCGCATTCCCCGGTGTGGAGCCCGGCCCGGATCTCGAGGCCCGAGGCGCGCGCGTCCCCGCGCAGATCGACGGCACAGCGGATGGCTCGTGCCGGACCGTCGAACGTGGCCAGGAATCCGTCGCCGGTCGACTTGACGAAGCGCCCGCGGTGGAACTCCGTCCGCTCGCGGGCGGCACGCTCGAGCGACTCCAGCGTCTCCCGCCAGCGCGCGTCGCCCGCCGAGACGAGCCGCCGGGTCGAATCGACGATGTCGGTGAACAGGACCGTCGCCAGGAGCCGGTCGCCATGGACCGCCGCGCTCTGGCCGGTGAGAAACTGCTCGATCGCCCCCGGGACCTCGTCCGGGTCCGATGTCCACGGCAGGTGATCCTCGCCCGGCAGCTCGAGGAACCTGGCACCCGGGATGCGGCTCGCGATCCAGCGTCCCTCCTCGACCCGGACGTCGTGGTCGCCGGTGCGGTGGATGACGAGAGTCGGGACACGGATCGCGGGCAGGACGGAGCGCACGTCGACGGCGGTGTTCATCCGGCCCAGCGCGACGGCCGCGCCGGGGCTCGCGCTGGCTCGCAGGTAGCGTGCCCACCAGCGGGAGAAGCGCTCGTCGCCGGCCCGGCTTGGCGCCAGTGTCGCCAGGTCCACCGCGCCTCCCCAGTCGGCCTCGACGCCGGCCAGCCAGCGTTCCCGTTCCTCGGTCGACGGGGCCCATGGATAGTCCGGCGAGCGGCGGCGGGCGGCGAAGATCCCGTACGTCACGAGGGCTTCCGTGCGCTCGGGGTAGGTGGCGGCGAACAGGACGCACATCCCGCCACCCTCGGAGAAGCCGAACAGGGCCGCGCGCATGGAGCCGACGGCGTCCATCACGGCGCGCACGTCGTCCATGCGCTGCTCGAGGGTCGGCAAGGCGTCCTCCGACACGCGGTCGCTGAGACCCGTCCCCCGCTTGTCGAACAGGATCAACCGTGAGAAGGAGGCCAGGCGCTCGAGGAACCGCGCGTAGGACGGCTCCTCCCATGCGCGCTCGACGTTCGACACCCAGCCCGGGACGAGCACCAGATCGAGGAGCCCCCGGCCGACGACCTGATAGGCGATGTTGACCCCGCCACTGCGCGCGTAGCGCGTCTCGGGGGGGCCGGGGAGCACCGGCCGGGGTATCACCCCGCGGCGGCGCGCAGCGCGCGGACGCCTTCCGCCGGATCGTCGGCGCCGAACACGGCCGACGCGCTGACCAGCACGCCGGCTCCTGCCTCGACGACGGCCCGCGCGTTCTCCGGACCGATCCCGCCGTCGACCTGGAGCAGCGGCCGCTCGTCCTCGGCCAGGAACTCGATCCGACGGCGGGCGTCGCGCAGGCGGTCGAGCGCAGCCGGAATGAACGCCTGCCCCGACCAGCCGGGGTTCACGCTCATGACGAGAACCAGGTCGGTCAGCTCCCAGACGGCGTCCAGTGCCTCGATCGGCGTGCCGGGATTGATCGCGACCCCGGCCGTGACGTCGAGCTCGCGCAGCCGCTGCAGGTGGCGGTGGACGTGGGGCGCCGCCTCGATGTGGATCGTGATCCCGCTGGCTCCTGCCGCGGCGTAGTCGTCGAAGCAGGTTTCCGGCCGCTCGACCATCAGGTGAGCGTCGATCGGAAGGTCGGTGGCCGCGCGGACGGCGCGGATCAGCGGGGCGCCGAAGGTCAGGTTCGGCACGAAGTGACCGTCCATCACGTCGACGTGAATCCAGTCCGCGCCCCCCGCCTCGACGGCGGCGACCTCCTCGGCCAGCCGGCCCAGGTCGGCGGCCAGGATCGAAGGCGCGATGCGGATCTCGCTCAAAACGCTCCGTCCTCGTCGGGGGGCGCCGCCGGCGTGCCGGCGGGGGCCCCGCGCGGGGCGGTCGGCGAGCGGCGTGCCGCCTCGCCCAGCCGCAACCGTACGGCCGAACCGGCGCGGACCCGCTGGCCGACCGCCGGAACCTGCCCGGCGACCGTTACCTCTCCCTCTCCCACCGCCTGGCGACCCACGCCGGTCACGGCGCCGACCGTCAGGCCGTGCGCCTCGAGGGTGTCGCGGGACGCGGCGAGGGAAAGGCCCACGACGTCCGGCATCTCGACCAGCGTACCGCCCGCGCTGATCACGAGCGTGACACGGGCCCCGTCCTCGACCTCGCTTCCGGCGGGCGGGACCGTACCGGTGACCGTCCCCAGCGGCTGGAGATCGCTGCGCTCGAGGCGTCGGGGCGTGGTGTCCGCGCCGAGCTGGGTGAGGATCGCCACGGCCTGCTCCGGCGCCAGCCCGGCCAGATCGGGGAGTCGCGTGTCGGCCTTTCCGGAGCTGACCAGGACCCACAGCGTGTCGCCCCGCGGCCGGTACGTCTCGGGCGGCGGGAGCTGGTACACGATCCGCCCGGCCTCGAGCTCGTCCGACGGCAGACGCGCGCCGACGAGAACCTCGTACCCCTGCGCGCCGGCTTTTCGCTGGGCGTCCGCCGGACGCATGCCGGCCAGGTCGGGAACGCGGTTGAGCTGCTGCTCGGCGAGCGTCTCCGGAAGGTAGAACAGCTGCACCCCGAGGTAGCCGAGGGCGGCCGCGCCTACCGTGGCCACGATGAGCGCCACGACGACGCGCCACGTGGCGCTGCGCTTGCGTCGCACGACGGCCCGCCGTTCGCCGAAGGCGCGCCGGCGGGCCCACCAGCCCGGGCGGTTCTTGTCGGCCTCGGGTTCCTCGCTCGTCATTCCGATCTCCTCGTCAGGCGTGCGGCGAACAGCCCGTCCACGTCGTCGTCCCACGGCCGCGTCGCGAGGAACGGCCCCGCGCGGGCCGCGGGCGCCACGCGCTCGCCGACCGGATCGAGACGAAAGCCGGGGTGCCGCTCGAGGAAGCCCGCCACGACGTCCTCGTTCTCCTCCCGCTCGAGCGAGCATGTCGCGTAGAGGAGCGTACCGCATGGCGCGACATGGCCGGCCAGACCGTCCAGGATCTCGCCCTGGACGCGGGCGAATCTAGCCGGGTCGCCCGGCCGCCGCCGCCAGCGCGCGTCGACGCGTCTGCCGAGGACACCCGTCCCCGAGCACGGGACGTCGGCGAGGACGAGCTCGTACGCCGTCCGGGTCGGCGGGCGTCGCGCGTCGCCCGCCGCGAGCCAGGCGCCGCCGCGGACCAGTCGCCGCAGGTTCTCGCGGACCCGCTCCAGCCGCCCGGTGTCCAGGTCCAGTGCCAGGGCGCGCGCTCGCGCGACACGCGTCACGAGGCCACACAGCTTGACGCCCGGCGCGGCGCACGCGTCGAGGATCCGCGCCCCGGCGTCGAGCGGGCCGGCGGCGTCGACGACCCACTGCGATCCGACGTCCTGGACCCACGCGACGCCATCCTCCCAGCCGGGCAGCTCCTCGGGCGGCGTTCCCGGCGCGAGGACCAGGGCCTCGGGCTCCAGCGGATGCGGCGCCGCGTCGATCCCCCGGGAGCGGAGCGACGCGCGGAGCGCCTCCGCCGTCGTCCGCAGCGGGTTGGGCCTCAGGTGCACGGCCGGGACCCGGTTGTCGCGCGCCAGGAGGCGATTGGTGCGTTCCGGCCCGAGCCGCTCCAGCCAGCGCGCCACGAGCCACGCCGGGTGCGACTGCTCGACGGCCAGCCGCTCGACGGGGTCGGACGTGTCGGGCGGGACCAGCTCGGCCCGCCGACGTACGAGGTTGCGCAGAGTCCCGTTGACCACCGCCGGCGCCCAGCGCGCCACGCCGCCGGACAGGCCGCGCGCCAGGCGCACGCTCTCGTCGACCGCGGCGCGCGCCGGCACGCGATCCAGGAACAGGATCTGATAGGCTCCCAGCTCGAGGATCGAAAGGACGTCGGGTGGCAGCGACTCCACGCCGCGGTCGAGGAGCCGGTCCAGGTGATGATCGAGGAGCCCGCGCCAGCGGATGGCGCCGTACGCCAGCTCCGTCAGGAGCGCCCGCTGGCGCCGGTCGAGGCCCCTCGCGCGCAGCGCCAGGGCCTCGTCGGCCCGCGCGCCGGCGCGCGCGTCGCGCAGGACGGCCAGCGCCCGCTCGCGCTCCGGCGACGCCTCGCTACTCGCCGACCCGTCCCTCGGACGGGCTCGACGGCGCGGCCCAGCGCCGCTTCTCCATCCGACCGGCCTCGAACGCCATCCGACCGGCCTCGACGGCGAGCCGCATCGCGCGGGCCATCTTGACCGGTTCGCGCGCCCCGGCGATGGCCGTGTTCATCAGGATGCCGTCCACGCCGAGCTCCATCGTCGCCGCCGCGTCGGACGCCGTGCCGACGCCCGCGTCTACGATCACCGGGACCGACACGGCCTCCATGATGAACCGGATGTTGAGGGGGTTGAGGAGTCCGAGGCCCGAGCCGATCGGGGAGGCCAGCGGCATGATCGCGGCGGCTCCCGCGTCCTCCAGTCGCCGCGCGACGACGACGTCGTCCGACGTGTACGGCAGGACGGTGAACCCCTCTTCGACAAGGATCCGTGTGGCCTCGATCAGCTCCAGCACGTCGGGATACAGCGTGCGCTGGTCACCGATGACCTCCAGCTTGACGAAGTCGCTGAGCCCGGCCGCGCGCGCCAGGCGCGCCACCCGGACGGCCTCCTCGGCCGTCGCGCAGCCGGCCGTGTTGGGCAGGATCAGGACGCGCTCCGGGTCCAGGTAGTGGAGCAGACTCTCCTCGTCCGACGCGTCGAGCTTCACCCGGCGCACGGCGACGGTGATCATCTCGGCCCCGCTCGCCTCGAGACAGCGGGCCATCGTCTCGGGCGACTCGTACTTGCCCGTCCCGACGATGAGCCGGGAGCCGAACGCGCGATCGCCGATCCGGAGCTGCTTCCCGGCCGGCGCGCCGGCGCGGGTCGCGGGTGTCGTCGAGTCGGTCATGGCATCCATCCCGTTCGGGTCATCCGCCGCCCACGAAATGCACGATCTCGAGCGTGTCGCCGGCGTCCAGGGTCAGGTCGTCGAAGCGCGCGCGGGGCACGATCTCCCCGTTGCGCTCGACGACGACGAGGTCCGGGTCGAGGGCGTGGTCGACCAGGAACTCGCCCAGCGTGGCCCCCGCCGCGGCGCGGCGCGACTCTCCGTTGACGCTCAGCTCGATGTCCGGATGCCGTCCGATCGATTCCGTCGCGGCGCGCTCGTCCTTGGTCATGGGTGGAATCTACGCCGTGCCGGGGATCTCATCGAACGCCGCGCGGAAGGCGCGCGCCGCGGTCGTCGGATCGGGAACGTCCCACAGGGCGCGCAGGACGGCCACCGCGTCCGCTCCGGCGGCGCGCGCCTCGGCGACGCGCTCGACGGTCAGGCCGCCGATCGCGCACAGCGGCGGCGACCCTCCGAGGGCCTCCCGGATCCGGATCAGCAGATTCGGGCCGGCGGCCGGGCGCCCGGGATGGCTCGAGGTGGGGTAGATCGTCCCCACGACGAGCCAGTCCGCGCCCTCGGCGGCGGCCCGCTCGGCGGCTTCGACGGAATGCACCGAGCGCCCCACCGCCAGGCCGTCTCCCGCGGCGCGGCGCGCGTCGGCCACGGACATCCCCCGGCTGGGCAGCTGGACGGCGGCGGCTCCCGCCGCGCGCGCCACGTCGGGGCGGTCGGAGATCCACACCGTCGCGTCCCGCGCCGCGGCCCGCATCACGGCATCCCGGCCGAGATCGAGGACCTCGGGCCCGGAGAGGCGCCGCGCGCGCAGCCACACGGCGGGGCAGCCGCCCGCCAGGACGGCCTCGAGGCGAGTCGCGAAGTCGGGTCGCGTCAGCCGCTCGTCGTCGACCACGGCCACGAGCGCCGGGAGGCGCGGCGACTGCGCCCCGGTCATGACCCGGCTTCGCCGAGGCACTCGCCGGACGTCACGTCCCGACCGCGGGCCCACTGCGCCCCGTCCTGGCGCCGTCCACCGGCCGGCTGGACGCGGGCCAGGCGCAGCACCCCGTCCCCCGCCCCGACGAGGACGTCGCCGTCGGCCAGCGCCAGCGCCCCGGGCCCCAGCGACGCCACGCCCGTGACCGGTGCCAGGCGGAACACCTTGAGGCGCTCGCCACGCCACGTCGTCCACGCCCCGGGCCACGGATCGTAGGCCCGCGCGGCGCGCTCCAGCTCGGCCGCGGGCCGCGACCAGTCGAGCTCGGCCTCGGCCGTCGTGACCTTGGGCGCGTAGCTCGCCCGGGCGTCGTCCTGGAGCGTTTCGTCCAGGCGCGCCTCGGCGAGACGGTCGAGCGCCTCGACGGCCAGCCGTCCACCGAGGTCCGCCAGGCGCGCGGTCAGGGTCCCCGCCGTGTCGGAGGCGTGGATCGACTCCACCGCCTGGAGGCAGATCGGCCCGGTGTCGAGCCCCGCGTCCATGCGCATGATCGTGATCCCGGTCTCGGCCCGGCCGTCGAGGATGGCCCGCGTCACCGGAGCCGCGCCGCGGTAGCGCGGGAGGAGCGAGGCGTGGACGTTGAGCGCTCCGTGGCGCGGGAGATCGAGCACCTCGGGCGGAAGGATCCCACCGTACGCCGCCACCACGTGGACGTCGGCACCGAGCTCGGCGAGATCGGCGAGGAACCCCGCGCCGCTCGGCCGCGGCGGTGCGTGGATCGGGAGCTCGGCCGGGGCGGCGCGCTCGGCG
>CAZCZH010000100.1:0-8835 GCA_964502985.1 uncultured Gemmatimonadales bacterium | reverse complement strand
CGCGGACTACGACCGGATCGAGATGGGCGACGTGATCGAGGCCCACGACGTCCACGCGGGGGTCGAGAGCGGACGGCTCACCCTGCGCGACGAGACCAAGGGCTTCGACTTCGACGCCACGATCGAGCTCACCGACCGCCAGCGCGGGATCCTGATGGCCGGCGGGGTGCTGCCGTGGACCCGGGCGCACGGCGCGGCGGCCTAGCGCGAATCGGCCCGCCGGCCGCATGCGGGGGCCCGGAGCCTACGGTATACTCAGACCCATGCGGACCGTGTCCGGACGACGCGCGGCCGGGGCGCTCGTGGCGCTCGGGACGGCGCTCCTGTTGCCGGCCTGCGGCGGGGTGCAGGTCGATCCGAACGCGCCCCTGCCGACGACCCGCGAGGAGGCGCGGAACGTGTCGTTCGTCGACGCCGGCACGCTCCACGCGTGGATCGACGCCGGTCACCGGGGCGACGTCGTGTTCATCGACAACCGCGACCCGTTCGCGTTCGAGCAGCAGCACATCGAGGGCGCGCGAGTCGTCCCCACCGACAAGATCGAGGACGCCCTCCCGGCGCTGCCGCTCAACAAGTACCTCATCTTCTACTGCACCTGACCCGACGACGATTTGAGCGTCCGGGCGGCGCGCATCGCGGAACATGGAGGGCACGAGAGGGCGGTGGTCCTGAAGGGTGGCCTGAAGGCGTGGACCAAGGCCGGCTATCCCGTCGCCTCGGGATCGTGAGGCCGCCGCGCCGGCCTCGATGACCGCCCCCGACCCCGACCGCGAGCTTCCGTCGTTCTGCAAGTCCCTGTTCAGTGGGGTCGTCGCCGACGACCTCGTCTTCCCGTATCCGCGCATGGAGCCCGCGCGAGCCGAGGCGCTGGCCGACTACGTCCACGACCTGCGCCGGTTCCTCGACGCCAAGGTGGACGGCGCGGCGTTCGACCGCGCGGCCGACATTCCCGAGGGCGTCGTCCAGGGACTGGCCGAGCGAGGCGCGCTCGGACTGTACGTCCCGACCGAGTACGGCGGGCTGGGGTTCGACCAGGCCCAGACGGGACGCGTGATGGAGCTCGTAGCGGGCCGCGACGCGGGCCTGGCCGTCCTCATGGGGTCGCACCTGTCGATCGGCCTCAAGGGGATCCTGCTGTATGGCACCGAGGAGCAGAAGGCGCGCTGGCTCCCGCCGCTGGCGCGCGGCGAGACGCTGGCCTCGTTCGCCCTGACCGAGCCCGAGCACGGCTCCGACGCGGCGCACATCGAGTCCCGCGCCGAGCGCGCCCCCGACGGCGACGGCTGGATCCTGAACGGCCACAAGTACTGGATCGGCAACGGCCAGCGGGCGGGCGTCCTGACGACGTTCGCCCAGACGCCCGTCGAGAAGGGCGGCAAGACGGTCGACCGCGTGACGGCGTTCGTCCTGGAGGGGGATCAGCCGGGGATCGAAGTGGGCCACGTGTGGAAGGGCGACAAGCTCGGCATCCGCTCCTCGACCCAGGCCGAGCTGTTCTACCGCGACGTGCGGGTCCCCGACGATCAGGTGCTGGACCGTCCGGGGCACGGCTTCAAGGTCGCGATGAACGTGCTGAACGGTGGCCGGCTGGGGCTCGCCGCGAGCGCCATCGGCGGGACGCGCCCGATCCTCGACGCGGCCGTCGACTTCGCCACGACGCGGCGCCAGTTCGGCCGGCCGATCGCCGAGTTCGACCTGATCCGCCGAAAGCTCGCCCGCACGCGGGTCGACCTGTACGTCGCCGAGTCGATGACCTGTCTGACGGCCGCGCTCGTCGACCGCGGTGACGTCGACTACAGCGTGGAGACGGCGATCTGCAAGGTGTGGGCCTCGGAGATGGCGTGGCGCGCGGCCGACGACGCGCTGCAGGTCGCGGGCGGACGCGGCTACATGACGGACCGGCCGTTCGAGCGGTTCCTCCGCGACACCCGCATCATGCGCATCTTCGAGGGCTCGAACGAAGTCATGCGCGCGTTCATCGCGCTGGCCGGGATGGAGCGGCTGGGGGAATACCTCGAGGGGGTCGGCGCGGCGCTCCGCGAGCCCCTCAAGGACCTGGGCTTCCTCGCCGGGTTCGCGTTCCACCGCATCAAGGACGTCGTCGGGTCGCCGCAGGCGTCGGTCTCGGTCGCCGAGCCGCTGGCCGGTTCTCTGGCCGCGTTCGAGCGCCTGACGGGCGCGCTCCACTCGGGCGCCGAGACGGTCCTGCGGCGGCACCGCGAGCGCGTCGTCGACGAGCAGTTCCAGCTGGCGCGGCTCGCCGACACGGCGATCGACCTGTACGGGCTGGCGGCAGCGATCTCCCGCGCCCAGGCGGCGATCGAGGAGCGCGGGGAGGCGGACGCGGCGCCCGAGATCGACCTCACGCGCCAGTTCTCGCGCGAGGCCGGGCGCCGGATCGAGGCGCGCCGGGCCCTGATCGAGGAGAACCGGGACGAGCGCGTGCGGCGGATCGCGGCGCGCGCCGTCGCCGAGCGCCAGGGGAGCCGCGGGTGAGGGGCGGGCGCGGATGACGATCCGCCGCCCCGACCCCCGCTCGCTCGGGGCGGGCGACGTCCAGCCCGACGACCCGCTGGCGTCGGCGATCTGGATCCGACCCGCCGCGCGCGCCGACCAGCCCGCCGTGCGCGAGCTGGTGGAGCGCGTCCTGGGCGAGTTCGGCCTTGCGCTCGACCCGGACGATACCGACGCCGACCTGGACGACATCGAGCTCGCCTACCGCGTCCGGGGCGGCGAGTTCTGGGTCGTGGAGGACGGCCACGGGCGGATCGTCGGGACGTGCGGGATGTGGGTCTTCCCGGGGGACGAGGGGCGCGGCGAGCTGCGCAAGATGTATCTCGACGACTCCCTCCGCGGGCGCGGCCTCGGACGCCGGCTCCTCGACACGGCCCTGACCCATGCGCGAGACGCCGGCCTGACCCGCGTCGAGCTCGAGACGAACGCCGCCATGACGGCCGCCATCGGCCTGTACCGCTCGGCCGGCTTCGCCGAGATCGAGGCCGACACCTGCTCGCGCTGCGACAGGCGCTTCGCGTTGGAGCTGGCCTAGTCCCGGCACGTCTCGTGCACCCTGAATCCGTCCCTCCCGGTGAAGTCCCTCCGAAACTCGCTCGCACTGTTCCATTGCAATGGAACAGTGAATGGAAGTTTCAACCCCCTCCACTGGCCGAGCCGAGGTGAAGCGAGTGTCGACCAACCGACGGAATGGAAAGGCGCGATGGGGGCTCTCGTGGGAGCCGGGGAGGGATGGCCGCTGGATCAGGTGCTCGTCGGGCCGGCGACCGTGCGCGCTCTTCGTGAGCTGTTCGAGCGCGAGTCAACGACCCGCGCGTGGGATCTCTATCTGAACGTCGGGATATCGACACAGGGAGCGGCGTACGCTCTGGAGCGGCTCCGGCGTGCGGGAATCGTCGAACGGCTCCCGCCCGCCCGACGCGACGTGGCCGACGTGGGCGGTTCGGGCGGCGCGGCTAGGGTGGCGGTTGCCCGGGGGCCAGGTAGCGCGCGGCGAGGGCGGCGAAGAACGAGCGCGCGGCCGTCACCTCGGCGACGTCGACGCACTCGTCCGGGGTGTGGCTGCGCGGGCTCGTGCCGGGTCCGCACTTGATCGCGTCGCGATCGCGCAGCCAGACCCAGTCGCACGATGTGGGGCTCCCCAGCTCGCGCGCCTCGGGGCGCGCCGCGCGGGCGGCCACGAGGAGCCGCGATCCGGCCGGTGTCTCGCACGGCGGGTGGAGATCGGAGACAACCTCGACCTCGGCGCGGACGGCGTCTTCGATCAGGTCGCGCAGCTCGTCGTGGAGCCAGAGGGGCGTCGTGCGGACGTCGAGCGTCGCGCGCGCGACGGGCGGGGTGACGTTGGCCTCGACGCCCGCCTCCAGAATCGTCGGCGTGACGGTGGGGTCGCCGAGGAGCGCGTGCGGCCGGCCGCGCCCCACGCCCTCGAGCGCCACCAGGTCGTGGGCCAGGACGGCGATCGCGTTTACGAAACCGGGCTCGCCGGCCCGTCCGGCGTGGCGCTGGTCGCCGCGCGCCGTAAGTCGGAGCCGCAGCAGCCCGCGCTGGGCGATCGCCAGATCGAGGTTCGTCGGCTCGCCGACGATCGCCGCGTCGACGGGCTCCGATTCAGCCAGGAGGCGCGGTAACGTGGTCCGGGGGGTCTCCTCCTCGCGGCCGAGGAGGACGACCAGGCGACCGGCGGGGAGGCCCGCTCCGGCCGCGTCGCGCGCGGCCGTGATCATCGCCGCCACCGACGCCTTCGCGTCGCCCGAGCCGCGGCCGTAGAGGCGACCGTTCTCGATCACCGGGTCGTACGGGTCGCGCGTCCAGCCGTCGCCGGGCGGAACGGTGTCGAGGTGCGTGACCAGGGCCAGGGTCGGGCCGGGGCCGGCCCCCGCGACCTCGATCCGCACGCCGTCGACGCCGTTCGCCACGTCGAGCCCCCAGCGGCGCGCGGCCGTCTCGACGTAGGCCGCCACGTCGCCCTCCGCGCCGCTCGGGGAGGCAATGGCGACGAGGTCGGCGAGGATCTCGATCTCGTCCATAGGGGACCCAAAGATGGGGCTCGCCACGCGCGGCGCCACGTCGACCGCTTCGCGCGCGCCCGTTAGGTTGCGCGCTGATGGGGCGAATCGGATCGACGAGCGGCCGCGCCGCGCCCGCGCGAGCGGTCGCGTTGGGGCTCGCCGGCTGCCTGGCGCTGGTCGCCGGATGCGGCGGTGGTCGCGGCGATCAGGCCGTGGCCCAGGCGCCCGTCGCGGAATCCCCGGCGCGCGGCACGGACGGGCTGGCCTCTCCGCCCTCGGCCGGGGCCCCGCGCGCCGACCTCGCGGGCGCGGTCCCCGACACGGTGCGCCCGGAGGCGAGCGACACGACCTCCGGCACGGTCGTCGTCCTGCCGGGCCGGAGCGAAGAGCCCGTCGACGTCGGCGCCGTGGCCAGCACGTACCGCCACTACTACGTCACCGGGTACAACGAGCAGGGCTCCCGCGCGCGCGGCGCGATCGACCCGCGGCTCGCCGCCCAGGCCCGGAGCGAGACGGCGACGGAGTTCGGCTTCGACGGCGACGACGGCTGGCGCCGGATGGTGGCCACCCTGAGCCCGTCCGGCCGGGCCCGGCTGGCCGACCGCATGGCGGTCGTCGACGCGGCCCTCGCGCGCCAGCTCCACGCCGAGCGCGGGGACTCCGTCGGAGCGGAGCGTGGCGGCACGCGCTAGCGAGCCGGCGACCCTGCCGCCGCGCGCGGGTGGCGCCGACGCCGGTCCTGCCGGACGCGTCCGCACGTGGGGCCGCTTCGTGCGCTTCGAGCACACGCTGTTCTCGCTGCCGATGCTGTACGCCGGGGTGCTGCTCGGCGCCGGGCTCGGCGCGCCGGTGCGACTCCTGGTCCTGGTCCTCGTCGCGGGCGCCGGGGCGCGGACGGCGGCCCTCGGACTGAATCGCATCATCGATCGCGAGATCGACCGTCACAACCCGCGAACGGCGTCGCGCGAGCTGCCGAGCGGCGTCATGTCGCTGGCCGAGGCGTGGGCCCTGACGGTGCTCGGGGCGGCGGTCTACGCGGGCTCCGCGTGGGCCATCGCCCCGGCGTGTCTCGCCCTGGCCTCCGCACCGCTGGCCGTATTCGTCCTGTATCCGTACCTCAAGCGCGTCACGGCGTGGTGCCACCTGGGGGTCGGGCTGGGGCTCGCGATGGCGCCTCTCGGCGGCTGGTACGCGGCGCGGCTGTCGTTCGACGACGTCGGCCCGGCCCTGCTCCTGGCCGGTTTCACCCTGGGATGGGTGTCGGGGTTCGACGTGATCTACGCGACCCTCGACGTGGAGCACGACCGGCGGGCCGGGATCCACTCGCTGCCGGCGAGCCGCGGCCGGCGCTTCGCGCTCGGAGTGAGCCGCGCGTTGCAGGCCACGGGCTGGCTCTGCCTGGCGGCCCTCGCCGCCTGGCGTCTGGATCCGGCACGCGCGGCCGTGCCGCTGGCCGCCGTGGCCGCGCTCCTGGTCTGGGAGCAGGTTCGGGCCCACGACGTAGATCTGGCGTTCTTCCGCATCAACGTGTGGGTCGGGTTCGCCGCCCTGGCGGTGGTCCTGGCGGGTCTTTGACGAAAGGGACGAAGGAGGCAATCGATGCGCAGGATCGACGCGAGCGACATGGACCGCGGCTTCAACGTGCATGTCACCACGGCCCGCTCCCAAGGCGCGACGATGTCTCTGGGCCCGGGCGAATCGACGGGCGGACCGGACAATCGGCATGCGGAATCGGACCAGTGGCTGTACGTCGTGTCGGGCGACGGGACGGCCACGGTCGAGGGACGCGAGGTCGTCGTCCTCGCGTCGGGCACCTGGCTCCTGATCGAGGCCGGCGAGACTCACGAGATCCAGGCCGGTCCCGACGCGCCGCTGGAGACGATCAGCGTCTACGCCCCGCCGGCGTACTAGTCTACAGGTACTGGACCTCCTCCTCGAGCCGGTAGCCGAAGCGGTCCTCGACGCGGTCGGCGAGCTCGGCGGCCAGCGCCCGCACGTCGGCGCACGTCCCGCCGCCGGCGTTGTAGAACAGGTTGCCGTGGTAGTCGGCGATCCGGATCCCGCCGCGCTGCATGCCGAGCGCGCCGACCTGCTCGAGCAGGTGGCCCGCCGGGACCTTGCCGGCGATGATCTTCTCCTCCGGGACCTGGGCCCTGAGGTCCGCCGCCTCCGATCGCGAGAGCTCCTCGAGCAGGATGTTCTTGAAGAACGAGCCCGGACAGCGCAGGTCGGGCGGGTATTTCCTCGTCCGCTTCTGGACGATCTCGGCCGAGGTCTTCTCGAGCGGTGCCGGGTCGGTCTCGTCGAGCGCGAAGCAGGCCGACAGGACGAACCACTGCTTGCGTCTCTTGTAGACGCTCGTGCGATAGCCGAACTCGGTCTCGACGTTGGTCACGGCGCGGATCATCTCGCCGTCCCACGCCTGGGCCACGGACATGCGGTCCTTGACCTCCTGGCCGTACGCGCCGGCGTTGCCGTAGATCGCGCCGGCGACGGTGCCGGGAATCCCGGCCATCCTCTCGATCCCGCCCAGGCCGGCCGCGTTGACGGTGCGGATCAGGTCGTGCAGGCCGTGACCGCCACCGACGTACGCGCGGTGCGCCTCGATCGTCACGCCGCGGATCGCGTTTCGCACGAGGACGCCCTCGTAACCTTCGTCCGGCGCCACGATGTTGGATCCGGCGCCGATCACGCGGAACGGGATGTGGAACGAATCCAGCGTGACGACGAGCTGGACCAGCGTGTCCGCGTCGCGCGCGTCGACGAGCCACTTCGCGATCCCGCCGATCCCGAGCGTCGTCAGCTCGGCGAGCGACACGTCGCGACGCGCTCCGAACGGCGACAAAAGGCTCTCGATCAGCTCGCGCACGACGGCGAATATATCGGTCGCGGGCAGACGCGCCGCTCGATTGCCGCACCTCCGGGGCCGGGCTAGGTTCGGTTTCGTGCGCACCGTCGTGGCCATCACGGGCGCCTCCGGCGCCGCCTTCGGGATCGAGCTCCTGCGCCGCCTCCCCGGCGAGCGCTGGGCGATCCTGTCGCGCTGGGGCCAGCACGTCCTCAAGGAGGAGACGGGCCTCGGGCGGGACGACGTCGCGGCGGCCGCCACGCGGCTGTTCTCCGACGCCGACCTGTCGGCGCCGCTCGCCTCGGGGTCCAACGCGTGGGACGCGATGGTGATCCTGCCGTGCACGACGTCGACGATCGGGAAGATCGCCTCGGGGATCGCCGACTCGCTCGTCACGCGCGCGGCCGCGGTCACGCTCAAGGAGGGCCGCCGGCTCGTGGTGTGCCCGCGCGAGACGCCGCTCGCGGCCGTCACCCTGCGCCAGCTCGCCGCGCTGGCCGGCGACGGGGTCGCCGTCATGCCCGTGAGCCCGGGCTGGTACGACCGGCCGGCGTCGATCGACGAGCTGGTCGGCGGGTTCGTCGACCGCGTCCTGCAGCTCCTGGGCGTCGAGGTGCCCGGCGGCTGGCGCGCGGCCGAGCTCGACGGCGAGGAGCGCCCGCTCCCCGCCGAGCGCGGCTGACCGAGCCGGGTGCCGTTCCGCGACCTCCCGTCGTTCCTGAAGCACTGCGAGGAACACGGCGATCTGGTGCGCGTGCCGGCCGAGGTCGACCCGCGCCTCGAGATCGCCGAGATCGTCACGCGGGTAGTCCGGGCCGACGGCCCGGCCCTCGTGTTCGAGCGCGTGGCCGGCTCGCGCTACCCGCTGGCGGCCAACGTGCTGGGCGCCGCGCGCCGCTGCGCGTGGGCCCTCGGCCGGGAGCCGGCCGCGATCGGCGAGGAGCTCTCGGCGACGGCCGAGCGCCTCATGCCGCCCTCGATCCACGCCGTGTGGCAGTCGCGTGACCTCATCCTCCGCCTGCGCCACTTCGCCGTCCACACCCGCGACCGCTCGCCAGCCCAGGACGTCGTCGGCGACGATACGCTCGACGACCTTCCGATCCTCACCTGCTGGCCCGGCGATGGCGGGCGCTTCCTGACGTTCCCGCTCGTCGTCACGCGGCATCCGGAGACGGGCGGCCGGAACCTCGGGATCTACCGCATGCACGTGTTCGACGCGCGGCGGACGGGGATGCACTGGCAGATCATGAAGGGCGGCGGGTTCCATTACGCGGCGGCCGAGCGGCTGGGGAAGCCGCTGCCCGTGGCCGTCGCCCTGGGCGCCGATCCGGCGACGCTCCTGGCGTCCGTGGCGCCGCTCCCGGAGGGGATCGACGAGCTGGCTTTCGCCGGGTTCCTGCGCGGGCAGGCGACGGATCTCGCCCGCTGAGAATGAACGGCTACTGGAGCCCTTGACGATCG
>CAZCZH010000099.1:0-8897 GCA_964502985.1 uncultured Gemmatimonadales bacterium | reverse complement strand
GCTCGCGGCGGTCGGCCTCCGTTTGACTCCCTTCCGCGCGTCGCGATATTCCCGCCTCATGCCCGACCGCTACAGCCGTCCCACCTATCTGTGCGCGCCCGCGCGGACGCCGATCGGCAGGTTCGGCGGCGCGCTCGTCGACCGGACGGCGGCCGACCTGGGGGCTCACGCCGCCCGGGCGTGCCTCGAGCGCGCCGCCATCGACCCCGCCGAGGTCGACCTGACCGTGTTCGGCAACGGCCGTCAGGCCGGCGTGGGTCCGAACGTCGCGCGCCAGGTGAGCCACCGGGCTGGCGTCCCGGACGAGATTCCGGCGTACACCGTCAACCAGGCGTGCGCCTCGAGCCTGGTCGCGATCCTCCAGGCCTGGCAGGCGATCGCCCTGGGGGACGCGGACGTCGTCCTCGCGGGCGGCACCGAGTCGATGTCCAACACGCCGTACCTCCTGCCGCGCGCGCGATGGGGCTACCGGCTGGGGAACGGCGAGCTCGTCGACGGCATGTACCGGGACGGCTTCCTGTGCCCGCTGTGCGGCGAGCTGATGGGCGCGACCGCCGAGACCCTCGCCGAGCGCTATGGCCTGTCGCGCAAGGAGCAGGACCGCTACGCCGTCGAGAGCCAACGGCGCGCCGCCGAAGCCGTCGAAACGGGGCGCTTCGACGCCGAGATCGCTCCGTTCGAGGACCTCGCCCGCGACGAGCACCCGCGGCCGGGGACGACGCTCGACAAGCTGGCCAAGCTGCCGCCCGTGTTCAGGGAGGGCGGCACCGTCCACGCGGGGAACGCGAGCGGGATCACGGACGGCGCGGCCGCCGTCCTCGTCGCCGCGGGGGAGGCCGTCGAGCGGCTGGGCCTCGAGCCCTTCGCGCGTTGCGTCGACTGGGCCAACGTCGGCGTCGACCCGGCGATCATGGGGATCGGGCCGGTGCCCGCCGTGCGGACCGTCCTCGAGCGGCAGGAGATCGCGCTCGATGACATCGACCTGGTCGAGCTGAACGAGGCGTTCGCCGCCCAGGTCCTGGCCGTCGCGCGCGACCTGGAGCTGAACATGGGGCGGGTCAACGTCAACGGGGGCGCGATCGCGCTGGGCCACCCGATCGGGGCGACCGGCGCCCGGATCGTCGTCTCCCTGTTGCACGAGATGCGCCGGCGCGAGAGCCGTTTGGGCCTGGCGACCCTCTGCGTCAGCGGCGGCATGGGCACGGCGCTCCTCGTCGAGGCAGCGTGACGGAACGGGTCGTCGTCGAGCGCGACGGCGAGATCGGGATCGTCCGTCTCGACCGTCCCGAGAAGCTGAACGCGTTCGCCGGCGACATGCGCGACCAGATCGGCGACGCGTTCGAGACCCTCGGCAGGGATCCCGGCGTCCGAGCGGTCGTCGTGACGGGGACCGGACGCGGGTTCTGCGCCGGCGCCGACATCGATTACCTGAACGAGCTCGTGGCCGAGGGCAACGACAAGGACTTCGCCCGGCTGCTCGAGGCCGGAGAGCGCGTCGTCACGGCGATTCGCACGATCGACCAGCCCGTGATCGCGGCGATCAACGGGCCGGCCGCCGGCGGAGGCGCCAATCTGGCATTGGCCTGCGATCTCCGGATCATGGCCGACACGGCCTCGATCGGCCAGACGTTCACTCGCATCGGGTTACACCCGGACTGGGGCGGAACGTACTTCCTGCCGCGGCTCGTCGGCGAAGCGCGCGCTCTCGAACTGATGTGGTCTGGCCGCATGGTGCCGGCCACCGAGGCGCTGGCGCTGGGGCTCGTCGAGCGCGTCGCGCCGGTCGACGTGCTGTGGGACGAGGCCCTGGATTGGGCGCGGCAGATGGCCGCCGCTCCGCCCCTCGCCGTGGCGCGCATCAAGCACGCCGTGTACCGCAGCCTGGGCGAGAGTCTGGAGACGATGCTGGCGGTGGAGATGGAGCACCAGCTCGACTGCTTCGTGTCGGAGGACGTGACCCGCGGGCTGTTCGCTTTCCGCGCCAAGGAGCCTCCACGCTTCGAGGGAAGCTGAGATGAGTCGGTCGTCTCCCGCCGCGTCGGCGTCGGCCGATCCGCTGCTGGCCTGGCGCGATTGCTTCCCGATCCTCGAGCGGACGACCTACTTGATCTCCAACTCGCTCGGCGCGATGCCGGCGCGCACGGCCGACGACCTCGCGCAGTATGCGGCGGCCTGGGCCACGCGCGGGGTGCGCGCGTGGCACGAGGGATGGTGGGAGACGGCGGTCGACACGGGGGACCGGATCGCGCCGATCCTCGGGGTGCGGCCCGGCTCCGTGGCCATGCACCCCAACGTGACGATCGCCTCGGCGATCGTCGCGTCGTGCTTCGACTGGTCGGCGTCGCGCAACAGGATCGTCTACACGGCGCTCAACTTCCCGAGCGTCATGTACCTCTACGAAGGAACGCGCGCGGAGGGAGCCGAGGTGGTCGTGGTGCCGGCCGCCGAGGACGGAATGACGGTCGACGTGGAGCGGCTCGTGGAGGCGATCGATGAGCGGACGGCGCTCGTCCCGATCAGCCACGTCCTGTTCAAGAGCGCCTTCATCCAGGACGCGCGCGCCGTGTGCGAGCGGGCGCGCGAGGTCGGCGCGCGGGTCTGCCTGGACGTGTACCAGTCTGCCGGGGTGGTGCCGCTGGCGATCGAGGAATGGGGCGCGGACTTCGCCGTGGGCGGCTGCCTCAAGTGGCTGTGCGGCGGTCCAGGCAACTCGTTCCTCTACGTGCGGCCGGACCTCCATTCCGAGCTCGAGCCGCGGGTCACGGGCTGGATGGCCTCGACGGCGCCGTTCGACTTCGCGCCGCGGCTCGAGCGCGCCGCGTCGATCTACCGCTTCCTGACCGGCACGCCGAACGTGCCCGCGCACTACGCCGCGCGGGCTGGCCTGGACATCGTCAACGAGGTCGGCGTCGAGGCGATCCGCGAGAAGTCGAAGCGCCTGACGACGCGGATCGTGGCGCGCGCCGACGAGCGCGGGATCGCGGTCCGCTCGCCGCGCGATGCGAATCGCCGCGGCGGCACGATCACGCTGGCCCCGCCCGGGGCGGCGAGGATCTGCGAGACGCTCCTCGCCGAGGACGTCCTCGTCGATTACCGGCCGGATGCCGGGATTCGACTGTCGCCGCACTTCTACTCGACCGAGGCGGAGTGCGACCGGGCCGTCGATCGGATCGCCGAGCTGGCGGCCGGATGACGGAGACGGACGCGGGCTGGATCGACGTCAGCCGGCCCCTGACGCCGGGAATCCCCGTGTGGCCGGGCGACACCGAGTGGCAATGCGGCTGGGCGTGGGAGATCGCGAAGGGAGCGAGCGTCAACGTGGCCGCGTTCGGTGGCTCGACCCACACCGGGACCCACGTCGAGGGCGCGCTCCACGTGCTCGCGGACGGAACGCCGATCCAGGGAGTCCCGCTCGATCGCTTCGTCGGCTCGGCCTGGGTCGCACGACTCGAGCCCGGCGCCGAGGGGCCGATCGTCGCCGCGGACCTGGAGCGGGCTCTGGCCGAGGCGGGCGCCGCGGACGAACCAGTCGAGCGCCTTCTCGTGGCGGCGGGCTGCGACTGGTCGGGCGGCGTCCCGGTGGAGTTCCGCGCGCCGGACCCGGCCGCCGCCGGGTGGTGCGTCGAGCGCGGCGTGAGATTGTTCGGCACCGACGCGCCGTCCGTCGACCCGTTCGACTCGAAGGCGCTCGAGGCGCACAAGATTCTCGTCGGCGGGAACGGGGCGATCCTCGAAAGCGTTGCGCTGGCGGGGATCGAGCCCGGTCGCTATGCATTGGCCGCCCTCCCGCTTCCGCTGGTGGGAGCGGACGCCTCCCCCGTTCGCGCCGTGTTGAGAAAGGCGGCCCCGTGAGCCCAGCCGATCCTTTGACGTTCCGCGTGGTGGCCGTCGTCGGCGCCGGCACGATGGGCCGCGGGATTGCCCAGGCGGCGGCCCGTTCGGGCCGCGCGGTGGCCCTGGTCGACGCCGAGCACGAGCAGCTCCACGCCGCCAGGGCCGCGATCGAAGCCACGCTCGAGCACGGGATCGAGCGCGGCAAGCTGACGGCGCCTGAGAAGGCCGAGACGCTCGAGCGGATCCGGCTCGAAACGGAACTCGGCGAGGCGCTGATGGACGCCGACCTCGTCGTCGAGGCGATCCCCGAGATCCTGGACGCCAAGCGCGAGCTGTTCGGGGAGCTTGATGCGCGAACCCCGTCGTCGACGGTCCTGGCGAGCAATACGTCGTCGCTCCCGATCGCCGCCCTGGCGGACGCCACGGCGCGGCCCGAACGCGTCGTCGGGCTGCACTTCTTCAACCCGGTCCACGCCATGCGCCTGGTCGAGCTGGTTGTCCTGCCGGCGACCGACTCCAACGTGCGCACGGCGCTCGAGGCGTTCGTCCGCTCGCTCGACAAGCAGCCGATCGTCGTGCGGGACTCGCCGGGCTTCGCCACGAGTCGGCTCGGGGTCGCGCTCGGACTGGAGGCGATCCGCATGCTCGAGGAGGGCGTCGCGTCTGCCGCCGACATCGATGCCGCGATGGAGCTCGGCTACCGCCATCCGATGGGGCCGCTGAAGCTGACCGACCTGGTGGGGCTCGACGTGCGATTGTCGATCGCCGAGCACCTGGCGGCTGCGCTCGACGACCGGCGGTTCGAGCCGCCGGCACTGCTGCGCCGGCTCGTCGCTGAGGGGAAGCTCGGGAAGAAGAGTGGGGCGGGTTTCTATCGCTGGGTCGACGGCGAGGCGCGGCCGGAGGAGGCCCGATGAGCGACTCGTCCGTCGTCCAAGTCGAAGATCCGGTCGACGGCGTGCGCCTCCTGACTATCGACCGCCCCGAGAAGCGAAACGCCCTCGACTCTCGCGTACGAGAGCAGCTGGGCGACGCCGTCGAAGCGGCCGGCGCGGACAGCGCGGTGCGGGTCCTGGTGATCACGGGAGCCGGCGAGAAGGCGTTCGTGGCTGGCGCCGATGTGACCGAGTTCGCCGATCGGAGCGCGCTCGAACAACGCCGGGCGATGTCCGGCCGGACGCTGTTCGACCGGGTGTGGGAATGCCCGAAGCCGACGGTCGCCATGATCAACGGATACTGCCTGGGCGGGGGCAACGAGCTGGCGCTGGCGTGCGATCTGCGGATCGCCGCCGACACCGCGCGCATCGGCCAGCCCGAGGTCCGCCTGGGGATCCTTCCGGGCGGCGGCGGGACCCAGCGCCTGCCGCGCCTCGTCGGGTACGGCAAAGCGGCGCAGCTCGTCCTGACCGGAGAGCTGGTCGACGGCATCGAAGCTTACGAGATCGGCCTCGTCGACGAGGTCGTGCCGGCCGCCGAGCTGCGCGCGCGGACCCTCGAGGTCGCGGGCCAGATCGCCGCCCGCGGGCCGGTCGCCGTGGCACTCGCCAAGCGCGCCCTGCGCGCCGCGCTCGAGATGCCGCTCGCGGCCGGCCTCCAGCACGAGCGCGACCTGTTCGCCCTGGCGTTCGCCTCGGACGATCGTCTCGAGGGAGTGCGCGCGTTCCTCGAAAAGCGAGATCCCGAGTGGAAGGGGCGCTGAGCCGCCCGCAGTCGGACCTCATCGCGGAGGGATCATGAGCGAAGCTTCGGCCTCGACGCCAGTCGCCGCATCCGCCGACCGTTCACTATGGGCCAACCTGCGCGACGTCGTGCTCGAGCCGAGCGCGACATTCGACGACGTGGGCGAGCGTCCACGGTGGCTCGCCCCGCTGATCGTCGTCATGGTCGCGACGCTCGTCCTGACGATCGTCATGATGCCGCTGTACGAAGCGATGCAGGCAGTGAAGCTCGGCGCCAATGCGTCGCTCTCGCCGGAGCAGCGTGAGCAGGCGGTCCAGACGATGCAGAAGTTCAAATGGGTCGGCGCCGCGATCGCTCCGTTCGCCGTGGCCGTGATCTCGGGCCTGTTCGCGCTCATCCTGTGGGGCTGGGCGGCGATCTCCGGCGCGCGCAACGCGATCTACAAGGTGGCCTTCACGGCCGTCGTCTACACCGGTGTGATCGGCATCCTGCAGTCGATCGCGCAGGCCATAGTGCTGTACGTCAAGGGGCCTGACCAGCTCGCCCGGGAGGGCGGGCCGCCGACCTTCGGGCTGGCCCTGTTCCTCGACCGGGGAGACCTGCCCCTTCTCGTCTGGGGGATGCTGGCGAACGTCAACTTCTTCGCCGTGTGGACGGCGATCGTGGTCGCGATCGCGGGTGTTCACGCGCTCAGGATGTCGAAGGGCTCGGCGACCGGGGTGGCCATCTTCACGTGGCTCGTCAGCGCCCTGTTTCTGGCGCTCGGGGCGAGGTGAGCGACCGCCTGCGGATCACCGACGCCCACGTCCACATCCAGCCCTGGGACCAGCTCAAGCCGGCGGTGCGGGAGCGCATGGCGAAGGGCCGCGAGGACTTCGCCACGCTCGAGCGCATGATGGGCGATCCCGACGAAGTCCTCGCCCGGATGGACGCGGCCGGGGTGGCGCGGATCGGGGTCATCAACTACGTCAGCCCGACCTTGATGGGATTCACCGAGGAGGTCAATCCGTGGGTCGCCGAGCTGGCGCGAGCGGCGCCCGAGCGGCTGATCCCGTTCGGCGGGGTCGACGTGCGCGGGCCGCGGCCCGGCGAGCGCGTCGACCGGCTGCAGGACCTCGGCGTGCGCGCCATCAAGCTCCACCCGCCGCACCAGGAGTTCGCCGCCAACGCG
Organism: uncultured Gemmatimonadales bacterium; assembly: GCA_964502985.1. GTDB lineage: Bacteria > Gemmatimonadota > Gemmatimonadetes > JACCXV01 > JAHWKZ01 > CAZCZH01. The sequence continues at coordinate 2,212 of CAZCZH010000099.1, read as the reverse complement.
TACCGCCACGGGCTGCCCGGCCTGGCCGAGGTGTACGACCGCGCGCAGGAGCTCGGGCTCCCGGTCATGGTCCACACCGGGACCTCGATCTTCCCCGGCGCGCGGAACGTCTACGCCGATCCGCTGCCGCTGGACGACGTGGGGGTCGACTTCCCCGAGCTGGACCTCATCCTGGCGCACCTCGGCCGGCCCCTGTGGCCCGACACGTCGTTCTTCCTGCTGCGCCGCCACGCCCGCTTCTGGGGCGACGTGTCGGGCATCCCGCCCAGGGGGCTCGCGCGCTACTTCCCGCGCCTCGCCGACGTCGCCGACAAGCTGTTGTGGGGGACCGACTGGCCGGGGCCGATGGTGCCCGGGATGAAGGAGAACCTGGACGACTTCCGGGCCCTCGGTCTGCCCGCCGACGTCGAGCGGAAGCTCCTCCAGGACAACGCCGACCGATTGTTCGGGCCGGCGCCGGAGATCTGACGAGCGTGGCCGACCGGGGCGCGGACCCGCTGCGACGAGCCGCTGCCGAGGCGATCGGGACGTATTTCCTCGTCCTGATCGGCACCGGCGCCGTGATGGTCGACGCGCGAACGGGCGGCGCGCTGGGCGCGGTCGGGATCGCGCTCGCCTTCGGGTTCGTCGTGATGGGCATGGTCTACGCGATCGGCCATATCTCGGGGGCCCACATCAATTCCGCCGTGACGATCGGGTTCTGGTCGATCGGCCGCTTCCCCTCTCGGGAGGTGCCGCTGTATCTGGCGGCGCAGTGCACGGGAGCGATCGCCGCCTCGGCGACGCTTCGTCTGACGCTCGGGGATGCCGGTCGGCTCGGCGCGACGATCCCCGCGATCGACCCCGCGGCGGCCCTCGTCATCGAGGGGCTCCTGACCTTCGCCCTGATGTTCGTGATCACGGCCGTGGCGACCGACGAGCGCGTGGCGGACGGTTTCGCCGGGCTGGCCATCGGGATCGTGATCGCGTTCGACGCGCTGATGGGCGGCGCCCTGACAGGAGCCTCGATGAACCCGGCCCGATCCCTGGGGCCGGCCGTCGTGGGAGCCACATGGACCGGCCACTGGATCTACTGGCTGGGGCCGATCGCCGGGGCCGTGCTGGGCGCGCGGGCGTACGAGGCGATCAGGCCGGCCGGCGCGCCCGTCCCCGCGGGGCCGCTCGGAGTGCAGGGCCCGCTCGGGGTCGAGGGCCCGGTGCCGGAGGATCCCGGCGCGGACTGACCGCGGTACAGTCGGTCGGGACGCCGGTAACCCGGCCGTTTCATGTCCGATTTTTCCCGCGATGTCCGATTTTTGCTCTCGTAATCGGTCCGCCGATGCGCTACGCTGTTACTCATCATTGCGTGGCATACCCAACGACTCCTCGGTATCTCCTGTCGATCGGACCCCCCCCGCCGCGCGGGCGTGGCTGCCCACTCTCCTCGGGCTCGCCCTCCTGGGGGGCTGCGACCGGGGTGGGCCGCACATGCCGTTCGACGAGGGCTCGCCGCTCATCGCGGTCGTCTTTCCCACGCCGAACGGCGCATTCGATCGCGACTCCAACGGGCTGGTCGACCTCGAGGTGGCGTTCAGCGACTCGCTGAGGGGAGTCGATCCGGCCTCGATCGCGATCCGCGCCGACCACGCCGTCCACGGTCCGGCGGGAACGGGCAACCTGCTGCCGTTCTGGCGCGTGGTGCGCGCCGACTCGACCGGGCTCGTGGTCGAGGAGACGGTCGACAACCTGCTGCCGCGGGGGACGGTGCACCTGACGGTGACGGTGCGCGACCGGGCGGGCAACCTGGCCCAGCGCTCGCTGACTCTGGACCTGCCGCCGGCGGCCCTGCACTCGATCCTCGACGTGCATGCCGAACACAAGTTCAATACGGGTCAGGTCACGATCGGCCCGGACGGCAAGAAGGCCTACGTGACGATCGAGGAGTTCGGCGGTACGGACGTGGCGGTGGTCGATCTCGCGACCCTGACGTGGGAGCGGAACGTCCACTCTCCGATCCCGGCCCTGTCGGAGACGGTGGTCGACGCCGGGCGGGGACTGCTGTACCTGGTGAGCATCGACCATCCGGTGGTGGCCGTGTTCGATCTGGCCAGCGAGAGCTTCGTGGGGGAGATCCCGATCAGCTCCCGGGGGATCGGGGCGGTGATGAGCGTGAACCGCGACGAGCTGTACGTGGCGCTCGAGGTGGAGGGCCCCGAGAATGGGTTCATCAGCG
>CAZCZH010000098.1:0-9076 GCA_964502985.1 uncultured Gemmatimonadales bacterium | reverse complement strand
AGCGACGGCGCAGGACGTATTCAGCGACGTCCTCGCCGCCCGACGATGAGCTGCGGATCGCGCGAGCCGGACTGAGCGTTGCCGGTCGATCTCCACGCGCACACCCGCGTGTCGGACGGCGCGCTGCCCCCCGAGGAGCTCGTCGCGCTGGCCGTCCAGCGGGGCCTGTCGGTCCTGGCCATCACGGATCACGACGCCGTGGACGGGGTGGCTCCCGCCCGTCGCGCCGCCCCGCCTGGCCTGACTGTGCTCGCCGGTGTCGAGCTGAGCTGCCAGGTGGGGAACCGCGAAGCGCACCTCCTGGGGCTCGCGATCGACGTCGAGCAGCCGGACTTGCGGACGGCGCTGGCGCGCTTCGCCCGCCAGCGCGAGGAGCGCGCCCGGGAGATCGTCGAGCGCCTGCGGCGGGCCAACGTGGAGATCGCCTTCGAGGACGTCGAGCGGGTCGGTGGGGCGGGCACGTTGGCCCGGCCGCACGTGGCTCGCGTCCTCGTCGAGCGCGGACACGTGGCGAGTCTCGACGAGGCGTTCTCGCGCTGGCTCGGGCGCGGCGCTCCGGCGTACGTCCCCAAGCCGCGCCTCGACCCGCGGGAAGCGTGCGCACTGATCCGACGAGCGGGGGGCGTGCCGGGCCTCGCCCATCCGGGGACGTTCCGCCGCGACGACCTGATCCCGGTCCTCGTCGAGGCCGGCCTGGAGGCGCTGGAGGCGCGTCACACCGAGCACTCGCCGGCGCGGGCCCGGCACTACGAGCGCCTGGCGCACGACCTCGGCCTGTTGCCGACGGGAGGCTCTGATTTCCACGGCGTTCCGGGGCATCGCAGCCGCCTCGGGCGCCCGGTGGTCCCCGACGAGTGGGCGGCGGCGCTCGTTGCCCGCGCTCGGGGCCGAGGTTAATCTTCGGCCGGCCATGACGCCTGGCGCCCTCCCCAACATCCGTCGCACCGCGCCCTGCCTGACGGCCATCCAGGGCCTCGTCCACGAGGTGCTGGAGGGTGTCCTGTCGCACATGGAGAGCGCGCTGACGGCGGACGTCCCGTTCATCGACGAGGTGGCCTTTCACCTGCGTCAGATGCGCGGCAAGCTGTTCCGGCCCGCGCTGCTGGCGCTCGCCAACCGCGTCGAGGAGACGCCGGACGAGCGGGAAGTCCCCCTCGGAGCGGTGATCGAGATCATCCATCTGGCGACCCTCGTCCACGACGATTCGATCGACCAGTCCGAGTTGCGGCGAGGGCTCCCGACGCTGAATCACCGCTGGAGCCACAAGGTCTCGGTCATCATGGGCGATTACCTGTATTCCCGCGCCATGTCCGAGATCACGCGGCTGGGGGATCTCGACCTGATCGAGCTAGCCGCCGAGGTGACGAACGACATGACGATCGGCGAGATGGTCGAGATCGCGCACCACCGCCGGCTGGCCGAGGACCCCGAGCAGTATTTCTTCCTGATCTCGAAGAAGACGGCCTCGCTCGTCTCGACGGCGTGTGAGATGGGCGCCGTCGTCGGCGCTCCGGCTTATCGCGAGCCGCTCCGCATGTACGGGCACCACCTGGGGATGGCGTTCCAGCTGATCGACGACTTGATGGACTACGGTGGGGTGCAGGAGGTGATGGGGAAGCCGGCCGGGTCGGATCTGCGCGAGGGCCAGGCGACCTATCCGTTGTTGGCCGTCCTGCCACGCGTGTCGTCGGCGGAGCGCGCCAGGATCGACGCCCTGTTCCACCCCGCCGCCCCCGGCTGGCAGCCCGCGCCCGAGACGATCGCCTCGGTGATCGAGATCGTGCACCGCCACGGGGGCATCGACGCGACCCGCGCACGGGCCGCCGACTACGCCCGGGGCGCCCGCCTGGCGCTCGAGGAGCTGCCTCCCACACCGGCCCGCGAGGTGCTCGACGCGGCCGTAGAGTACGTCTTGGCTCGGGACCGCTAGGTCCATGCACCGCAAGAACTTCAAGGTCTACACCGTCGTGTTGACGGGGGGTCTGCTGGTGGGTAGCTTCGTGGGTGAGCTCCTGGCCCGGTTCCTGCCGGCCGGAGTGGCCCGGGATTTCTTCGCGACCTCGGTCGCGGGGGCGTTCGGGCCGATCACGCTCGACCTGGTCGCCGTCGGGCTGACCCTCGGTCCGCTCACTCTGCACGTCAACGTGATGAGCTTGGTGGGGGTCGCCCTGGCAGCGTACCTGTATCGGGCGTTCTTCTAGCGCGCCTCGCGGCACGTGCCGCGTCGCGCAGGGGGTTGAGCCATGTTCGGCAATATCGGCACACAGGAGATCATCCTCATTCTGCTCGTCGTGCTGCTGCTGTTCGGAGCCAAGCGACTCCCCGAGCTCGGCCAGTCGATGGGCAAGGGCATTCGCGAGTTCAAGCGAGGGATGAGCGAGCTGGGAGACGAGTTCGACAAGGAGGACGAGAAGCGGGGCGAGAAGACGGGCGACAAGGGCGCCTGATCGATTCACCCGTTCGGCATCGAGGCCGGCTCCGGGAGAAGTCCCGAGCCGGCCTTCTTGCGTCCACCATCGCGCGGCGGCGGACCGGCAAAGAGGATCTCAGGTCGCGGCCGCTCCACCCAGCAGGCGGGCGCGGTTGTCCCGGACCTGGGCCTTGTCGCGCAGCGCCTCGAACCAGGCGTTGAACGCCTGGCGCATCTTCTGCAAGCGGAGCTGGTCGCGCAGCTCGGCCTTGCCGTTCTCGAACGCGGCCGGGTCGTAGGGCTGCTTCTCGAGCAGGCGCAGGAAGTACAGGCCCCGGTCGGTCTCGACCGGGCCGGCGGTCTGCCCCTGGGCGAGACCGAAGGCGGCTCCCGCGACGGCGGTCCCGCTCCCGACGCCGGGGATGTCGTTGGTGCGCGTGAACCAGTCCGTCGTGTGGATTTCCAGGCCGAGTCGGCGCGCCGCTTCCTCCAGCCCGCCCCGACGGATCATGTCGGTCACGCGCGGAGCCATCTTCCGGGTCGCGTCGAGGCGCTTCTTCCTGGTCAGCTCGGCGCGGATGTCTCCGGCCACCTGGTCGAGAGCGATCGTACCCGCTGGAAAGCGTCGATCGATGCGCAGGACGTAGAACGCGCCGTCGCGCTCGAGGGGTCCGCTGACGGATCCCGCGTCGTTACCGAACACGAAATCCGACAAACCGGGTGCGGCGCCGATTCCGGGAATCACGACCCCCTTTTCGAACACGGGAGTCGCGTGGACCTCCACGCCGCCCGCGTGCGCCGCGTCGTCGAAGGCCTCGTCGCCGCTCCGACTCGCGGCGCGAGCGAACTCCTGCGCCCGCTGGCGAGCCTGCTGCCGCTCCGCCGGCGATGGGCCGATCTCCTTCAGGATGTGACTCACGTGATACAGGACGTCGCCGTCCTGCGTTTGACGCTGCTCGAGCCGGACGACGTGCCAGCCGAACGGCGAGAGCACCGGGTCGGACACCTGACCGGGCTCGAGGCGGCGCACGGCGTCGGCCAGCGAGGGAGCCAGGGTGGCCAGGCGAACCCAGCCCAGGTCTCCGCCGTTGTCGGCGGTCACGCGATCGTCGGACGCCTGACGCGCCAGTTCGACGAACTTCTCGTCAGGTTGACGCGCCAGACGGGCCAGAGAGTCGGCCTCGGCCCGGGCCGCCGCCGTATCGGCCGCGGTCACCGCGGGAGCGAACGAAACCCATCGCGCCTGCGCGCTTTCCTCGCGACGGTAGTCGTCCCGATGGGCCTCGTAGTACGCGCGGACCTCGTCCTCCCCGACCGTCGCGGCGGAATCGGCCACGAGCTTCTGCGGATCGAGGTACAGATAAGCGATCCGCGCGCGCTCGTTGCGCGCCTTGTACGCCTGCAGCAGCTCGGCGTCGGTCACCGTGATACCGGCCACGATCTGCTCCTGAAGCTTCTGGATGGGCAGCGTTCGCCGTAACTGCTCCTCGTACTGGATCCAGGTCTGCTCGAGCGCCGGGTCGGCCAGCGCCTGCTGGTACTTCTGCAGGTCGAACTGGCCATTGGTCTGGAAGGCCGGCAGGGACACCAGCTCGGCGGGCGGATTGTTCCGGATGTACTCGACGAGCTCCGCATCGTTGAGGTCGATGCCGCGCTTGCGGGCCTCGTCGCGCAGCAAGGTCAGATTGACGACGTCGTCCCACGCCTGCTGCTCGATCCGGTCGACTTCCTGCGGGCTTAGACCTTCCGGCGCGCCCTTGTCCGCCTGGTCGTACAGGATTTGATACTGCCGCTGGTATTCCTCGATCGAGATCTCCGCGCCGTTGACGGACCCGAGCTGGGTGCCGCTGCCCTGGCGGCTCGATCGCCCGGAGAGATCCATGCCCCACTGGAAGACCATCAGTCCCACGAAGGCGATCGACGTCAGGATCATGATCACCTTGGTCGACTCTCGGAGCTGCTTCATCACGGCCATGACGCAATACCCTGTGCGAAAGCGGAGATGGAAGCGACTTGGCGAAGCTGGATCGGGGATGGTCCGACCGCTAGGGGAACCTCCGCGATCGATGCGGAAGCCGTCGTCCGAACCGTGAAGATAACCGACTCCGCGCCACCCGTCGAGGCGGGGTGCGACGAATTGCCCCGCGCCGGGGGCTCCGGCTATACTGCGCTCGATGGTGGAGGATCGCGACCGGATGGGCGAAGCGGCGGAGATCGCGACCAGCACGCTGGCCGAGATCTACGCCCAGCAGGGTCTCCATGCCCGGGCTCTGGCGATCTACCGTAAGCTGGCCCGGCGCACGCCACAGGACGAAGAGGTCGCGGCCCGCGTGGCGGAGCTGTCCTACGAGATCGAGCGCCGTCGGATCGGCGAGGAACGCGCCGCGGCTCGGACCGAGCACGAGATCCCGATTCCCGCCGATGGCCGATCGTCTGCCGAAGGCGCTCTCGAGGGAGGCGCAGAGGGCTCCGAGCGCTCGTCATCCGAGGAGGCGCTCGATCCGGACCTCGCCGCGATGCGCGGGGAGCTGTCTCTTCCCGCCGCCGACACCCCTGGAGAGGCGGCGCTGGAAGGGCCGCTGGACGCTCCCGCGTCCATGTCCGCCCGGGAGGCGTCGCAGACGGACGCCTACCGGGTCGAGCTTCCGGAGGACTGGAACGCGCGGTTCGGGGCATGGCTGGACCGGCACTGAGCGCGGCCGCCCCGGCCACGCCCGGGGCGCGGCGCGACCGGGACCGCGAGCGGCTCGTCTCCCAGGGGTGCGACGCACTGCTGGTGTCCTATCTGCCCAACGTGCGCTACTTGTCCGCATTCAGCGGATCGTCGGCGGCTCTCCTGCTGGCCGCGTCCGGCGAGGACGTCCTGCTCACCGACTCCCGGTACGAGATCCAGGCCGCCGAGGAGGTAGACCCGGCGATCGAAGTCGACATCGTGCGCGATCCGCTCCCCGAGAGCGCGCGGCGCCGACTGAGCGAATCCGGCGCGGCGCTGGTCGCGTTCGAGAGCACCCGGGTCTCGGTCGCCGACTGGGAGGAGTGGCGCGCCGCCGCCGGCCCCGAGCTGGTCGGCGTGAAAGGCTGGATCGAGGACCTGCGCGCGATCAAGTCGGACGCCGAGCTGGCTGCCATCAGGCGGGCGGCGGGCATCGCCGATCGTGCGCTCGCGGAGGTGCTGGAGGCGCTCGTTCCGGGCGCCACCGAGCGCCAGGTCGCCGCCGAGCTGGACCACCGTCTGGTCGTGCTCGGTGCCTCCGCCCCGGCGTTCGACACGATCGTGGCCTTCGGCGAGCGCTCAGCCCTGCCCCACGCCCAGCCAGGGGATCGGCGGCTGGGCGCGGGCGACCTCGCGTTGTTCGACTTCGGGGCGCGGGTCGACGGCTACGTGTGCGACGTCACGCGGACCGTCTCGTGCGGCGAGCCCGACTCGCGGCTGCGCGCCGCGTACCAAGTCGTGCTGGCCGGTCAGCGGGCCGCGCTCGAGGGACTCCGCGCCGGCCTCACCGGGCGCGAGGCGGACGCCCTGGCCCGGGACCGCATCGAGGCAGCCGGACACGGTCCAGAGTTCGGCCATACCCTGGGTCACGGGATCGGCCTGGAGGTCCACGAGGAGCCCCGGCTGTCGCGCAAGAACGAGGGCCGCCTGGAATCGGGCATGGTTGTAACGGTAGAACCGGGGGTCTATATTCAAGGGCTCGGCGGAGTTCGAATAGAGGACGATGTTGCGATTCTCGACCAGGGCGTAGAGGTCCTCACTCGCGCGCCGAAGGACGAGTTGCTCGTGCTCTAGGCCCCGCGGCCCGTTTCTCTTCACCCCGCATCCCATGTTCGGTGTCCCATGGCGACGACGGCGGATTTCAGGAACGGCATGGTGATCGACGCGGAAGGCGATCTGTGGCAGATCGTCTATTTCCAGCACGTCAAGCCCGGCAAGGGCGGCGCCTTCGTGCGCACCAAGCTCAAGAAGGTCCGGACGGGGCAAGTCGTGGAGCGCACGTTCCGCGCGGGAGAGAAGGTGGACGAAGTACGACTCGAGCGGCGACCGATGCAGTATCTGTATTCAGGTGATCACCACGCCTACTTCATGGACACCGAGACGTTCGAGCAACACCCGGTGAACGAGGACCTGCTCGCGGAGCAGCAGGCGTACCTGAAGGAGAACATCGTTTGTGACGTGCTGGTGCACGACGGCGCGATCCTCGGAGTCGAGCTGCCGAACTTCATCGATGCCGAGATCGTCGAGACCGATCCCGGCCTGCGCGGGGACACGGCGACGGGCGGCACGAAGCCGGCGACCCTCGAGACGGGGGCCGTCGTTCAGGTACCGCTGTTCGTGGAGAAGGGCGAGGTGATCCGCGTCGATACGCGGACCAACGCCTACCTGGAGCGCGTATCGTGAACCGTGACGAGCTGCGCGCCTTGATCCGCCTCGTCGAAGAAAGCGAGATCGACGAGCTGGAGATCCGTCGATGGGGACGCACGGTACGGATCGTCAAGAATTTGACCGGGGCCCACGTCGAAACTCCGGGTCCGGACCGGCGCCCGGCGCGTCCCGCTCGCCGGCAGAGCGTCCCGGCATCGCCGGGGACCGACCAGGAGGAGTCGTCCGAGAGCGGCACGGTGGAAGACGGTGGCGACCTGCACGCGGTGGCCTCGCCGATGGTCGGAACGTTTTATCGCGCGCCGTCGCCCGAGGCGCCCCCATTCGTCGAGATCGGGGATCGGGTCCGGCCAGGTCAGACGCTGTGCATCCTCGAGGCCATGAAGCTGATGAACGAACTGCAGTCCGAGGTCACGGGCGTCGTGCGCGAGATCCTGGTCGAGAACGCCGAGCCCGTGGAATACGGTCAGGCGTTGTTCCGGATCGAGACATCCTGACGGGCGATCGGACGAACCGATGGAATTGACCGAGATCCTCCGGGCCACGCTGCAGAGCGAGGCCTCGGACCTCCACTTGAAGGTGGGCGCTCCGCCCATGGTGAGGGTGGACGGCGCCCTGGTTCCGATGGAGCACTCCGTTCTCACGCGTCAGGACCTGGATCGGATCGTCGATGAGCTGCTGGACGAGCGCCAGCGCGACGAGCTGGCCGCCGAGCGAGAGCTCGACTGCTCGGCCTCGATCCGGGGACTCGGACGGTTTCGCGTCAATGCCGCGTTGCAGCGCGGGACTCCGACCCTGACTCTGCGCGCGATCCCCATCGAGACTCCGGGGATCGAGACACTCAACCTTCCTCCGGTGGTAGGGCGTCTCGCGCTCAGAACGCGTGGGCTGATCCTGGTGACCGGGGTGACCGGGTCCGGCAAGACGACCACCCTGGCCTCGATGATCGGCCACATCAACGCCAACCGGCGCGTCAAGATCGTCACCATCGAGGACCCGATCGAGTTCCTGTTCCGCGACAACAAGGCGTTCGTGGCCCAGCGCGAGGTGGGCAGCGACACGTTGAGCTTCCACGCCGGACTGCGGCACGTCCTGCGCCAGGACCCGGACGTGCTGATGATCGGGGAGATCCGCGACACGGAGACCATGGATACGGCCCTCAAGGCGGCCAACACCGGCCACCTCGTGTTCGCCACGCTCCATACGACGAACGCCATCCAGACGATCCAGCGCATCCTGACGTTCTTTCCGCCTCGCCAGCACGCCGAGGTCCGCGGACTGGTCGCCGAGAACCTGGCCGGCGTGATCTCGCTGCGCCTGATCCCTCGGGCCGACGGCAACGGTCGCATTCCGGCCTGCGAGGTAATGGTCGGGACGGAGGCGATCCGCGAGTTCCTACAGTCGAGCGGGGAACTGGGGCAGATCGCCGAGCTGATCGCCGAGGGCGGAGTGCAGTACGGCATGCAGACGTTCGACCAGAGCCTGATGGAGCTGTACCAATCCAGAAAGATCAGCCAGGACGAGGCGCTGGCGAACGCCACCAACGCGGCCGAGTTCGAGCTGCGCTTGCGTGGGATCGAGAGCGTCAGTGACCGCTGGGATCGGACGTGACGTCGGTCGAGGCGATCCGCCGCTCCCTGCGGGCGGAGGCCTCGGATCTCTCCTCCGTCGAGATCGACGACCTGATGACAGCCGCTGAGGCGGTTCTCGCCGGAGGGCGGGCCGCGTTTCCGTTCTTCCGCTCTCACGCGTTGACAGTCGAGGCGCCCGAGGGCCGGGGGCCGGTGACGGATGCCGACCGGGCCTCGCACGAAGCCATGCTGGAGGTGCTCGCCGAGCGCTGCCCCGACGACCCCGTGCGCAGCGAGGAGGGCCCTCCGGACGGCGTCTCCGGGGTGGGCCGCGGGTGGCACGTCGATCCGCTCGACGGGACGCGCGAGTTCATCGACGGGATCGGCGAGTTCAGCGTCATGGCCGGCCTGGCGCGTGACGGTCGAGCCGTTGCCGGCGCCGTGATGCAGCCCGCCTCGGGGCGCCTGTTCCTGGGGATGCTGGAGCGCGGAGCCTGGACGTGCGGGGTGGACGGGACGCCATCGCTGCGACGCCTCGAGGCCCGTTCGTCGAGAGCCTCCGGCGTGCGCTTCATCCGCTCGCGGTCGCACCCCGACCCGCGTCTGGCGCGCTTGGAGGAGGCGCTGCGGGGGGAGGGACCGGTGGAGATCGTGCTGTCGGGATCGGCGGGCACCAAGTGCGCCCGGATCGCCAGCGACGAGGCGGACCTGTACGTT
>CAZCZH010000097.1:0-9076 GCA_964502985.1 uncultured Gemmatimonadales bacterium | reverse complement strand
GGCGAGGTTCCCGTCGCCCGTCGGCACGCCGCCGGCTGCCTCGCCCTTCACGTGGCACGCAACGCCCGGGACGTCCGAGCGGGCCAGCGCCACCGTGTCGGCGAGGTCGATGGCCTGGAATGCGGAGTCGATCTCGTGGTAGCCGTCGTCCCGGCGACCGACGATCTCGAGCCACAGGTTGATCTTGGCGGGGGCCCGCCAGACCTCGCGATCGACGGGTTCCGCGCTCACGCCGTCAGGCCCGCTCGTCCAGGGCCGGGTCGCGCTTCTCGAGATCGGGCCGGATCGCCGTCTCGAACTCCTGATCGAGCTCGCGCTCGAGGCGCCGCTCCGAGCGCCCCAGGTCGCTCCACGACAGGCCGGCGCGGAAGAAGTAGCCGAAGCCGATCAGGGTCGCGCCGAGGAAGCTCGCCGCGTGGAAGCTGGTCGCGTAACCGAGCGCCGCGGAGGGACCCACGCCGAACACCTGCAGGCTCTTGACGATGAACGCCTCGAACGTTCCGACGAAGCCGGGCGAGGACGGGACCGCGACGCCGAGAGTCGCCACGCACTCCACGAACAGGGCCCCGGCCCAGCCCACCGACCCGGCCAGGTCGAACGCGGCGAGCCCCAGCCAGTACGTCACCATGACCACGATCCACTGCGCGAAGGCCAGAACCACGCTGAGCGCGACCGGCCCGGGCCGCCTGAGCAGGCGGAACCCGTCGACGAACGTGACCAGCGCGCGCTCCATGCTCTCGCCGAAGCGGCCGCCGAAGAACACTCGCGAGATCCACCGCGCCACGGCCAGGACGGCCCCCGGGCGGGCGACGAGGAACACCTGGAACGCGAGGAAGCCGATGAAGATGTAGAACGCCACGCGGACCGTCGTCGAGACCCACGTCGGCAGGGGATGGACCCACGTCACGGCGTACAGCAGGCCGACGATGACGAACCCGTCCAGCATGCGCTCGACGAACAGCGCTCCGAGCGCCGTGCCCGTCGGGACCCGCTCCTCGCGGTGCAGGGCGTACGCCCGGACGAACTCGCCGATCCGCGCGGGCAGCACGTTGTTCGCCATCAGCCCGATCGCCGTCGCGCTGAAGCACCCGCCGAACGGCACCGCGCCGTACGGCGCCAGCAGAATCCGCCAGCGGATCGCCCGCATCCCGATGTTGATCACCGGAGACAACAGGAAGACGAGCAACAGCAGCCAGTAGTTCGCGCCCTCGAGCGAGGTCCAGACGTCGCTCCAAGCCACGCCGCGCACCGCGTACACTACGGCGACGACCGAGACGAGCAGGCCGAACCACGTCTTCCAACGACTCACAAAAGAGGGGTCTCGTTGATGACCAGCTTGTAGACCGCGCCCAGTCGGTCCGCCGCCCGATTCGACAGGATCATGCGCGGGAGGAAGATCTCGAAATACTCCATGACCGGGGCGATCGACGTGTCGATGCGCAGGGATAGAGTGATGTGTGGCTTGGCGGGCGCCCCGTCCTTCTCCTCGACGTCCGCTACGACGACGGCGGCGTGATCCGGGGCCGGCTCGGAGCCGTCCCCCGGAACGACGGAGTTCGACGCGCTCGTCTCGCGCTCGCCCTCCATCTCGCGCGCCGCGCGCGGGCCGACCACCTTCAGCGAGGAATGCGTCACCGCGTAGTTCACGCGGTCGTGAATGTCGAGCTGGATCATCTGCTTGTCCCGCACCCGCGAGCGGTGCACGTCGGACTTGTCGGCCAGAATGACGGCCGCCGCGATCTCGCTGACCGGCGCGCCGTCGGTCTCGTGATGATGGCCGATCGCGGTCACGATCTCGATGATCTCCTCGACGTCCATCCCCGCGTCGCGCAGGACGGCGTGCGCCAGGACGGCGCCGCTCTGGGCGTGGTGGTCGCGGTTGACGATGTTGCCGATGTCGTGCAGGTAGGCGGCGATCCCGGCCAGCTCGCAGACCCGTCGCGGCCGCTCCAGCGCCTCGAGCAGCGCGCTGGCGCGCTTGGAGACGACGCCCGCGTGACGCCGCCCGTGCTCCGTGTATCCGATCGACGCCAGCACGCTGTCGGCGCGGACCAGGTAGTGGCGCACTTCGGTGTTCGCGCGAACGTCTTCGATGGTCAGCATGGCTCTCCTGTCGCCGGGGTCCCGAGCACCGGCTCGGGGGCGACCATCCGGCGGATTCGTTCGTGCCCCTCCCGACGGGACGCGGCCGGGACGAGGTCCAGCGTGACGGCGGTCAGGGCGCGGTACAATCGTTCGGCGGCGGGGCGATCCGCCAGCGCTTCGAGCTGGCGCCGGACCGTCCGCGCGTCGCCGCGCGCCACGGGCCCCGTCAACGCGCGGACAGGGTCCTCGGCGGCGACGTTCTCGTCGGTTCGTGCAATTAGCGGGCCGAGCGTGCGGCGCGCCTCCTCGACCGTGAGCCCGGCCTCGACGAGCAGCGACTCTGCCACCCCGTCCAGCGCCACCCGTCCATTGGAGGCGAAAACCAGGGCGGCATGGTAACGCGACTTGCGGTCGTCCGCCAAGACGAACGTCTCGAGTCCGAGCCGGGCGCTGAGGGCGGCCAGGGCCTCGATGGCGCGCGGCTCGCCGGCGAGCGCCACGCGCGCCCGCGCGAGGGCCGCGGCGTCGGAGTCCGCGCCGCGCAGGGTCATCGCCGGGTGCCACGTCCCGAGCGCCGCGCCGCGCGCGCCGAGCGGGGCCAGAAGTCCCACCGGCAACGCCCCCGCGCAGTGCGCTGCGACGACCGGCCACGGACCGGACTCCGTCGCCGCCAGGGCGGTCGCCACGTCCTCGACCGCGTCGTCCGGCACGCACACGAGCCACGTCCCGGCGGGACGCGGCGCGGGACGCGCGGACACGACGATGTCCAGCCCCGCGACGCGCGCGGCGCGGGCGGAATCCAGCGGGCGGGGGTTCCACAACCCGATCGCAAGGCCGCGGGACCGCGCCAGCCCCGCCACGGCGAGCCCCAGCCGGCCGGCGCCGTAGATCGCCAGGTCGGGCGGCGCCGCGCTCACGGCCCGGTCCGCAGGTCGATGCCCTCGGACCGCAGGCGGCGCACGACGTCCGGCCGCGCCCGCAGCTCGACCTCCACCGCGTCCGGACCGTAGCGCCGCGACACGACCTCGGTCAGGTCGTAAAGCCGGGCCAGTTCGCGCGTCGCGGCGAGGGGCAGGGTGACGCGCGCCTCGACCTCCTCGTGACGCACGAAGGCCTGCAGGGCCTCGACCAGCGGCTCCATGCCACTCGGCTGGACGGCCGATGCCAGAACGGCCTCGGGATGCCGGGCGTGGACCCGCGCTGCGACACCCCCCTGCTGCTCCGCGGGCACCCGGTCGAACTTGTTGAAGACGTGCAGGACGGGGGTCTCGGCGACGCCCAGCTCGTCGAGCACGTCGCGCACGATTCGCATGCGCTCCTCGCGGCGCGAGTCGGCGACGTCGACGACGTGCAGCAGGAGGTCGGCGTGGACGACCTCCTCGAGCGTGGCGCGGAACGAGGCCACGAGGTGGTGCGGCAGGTCGCGGATGAAACCGACCGTGTCGGTCACCAGGAGCGCCTCGCCCCCCGGCAGGGTCACGCGGCGGGTCGTCGCGTCCAGCGTGGCGAACAGGCGGTTCTCGGCGCGCAGAGCCTCGTCCGCCAGCCGGTTCAGGATCGTCGACTTCCCGACGTTGGTGTAGCCCACCAGGGCCACGTTCCACTCGCCACCCCGACTCTTGCGCTGCAGATGCCGGCGGCGCTCGATCCCGGCCAGCTTCTCCTTGAGGGTCGCGATCCGTCCGCGGATCGCCCGCCGGTCGACCTCGAGCTGGGTCTCGCCCGGACCGCGCAGCCCGATCCCGCCGCGGATCCGCGACAGGTGGGTCCACATCCGGCGCAGGCGCGGCAAGAGGTACTGCAACTGGGCCAGCTCGACCTGCAGCTTCGCCTCGCGCGTCCGGGCCCGCTCGGCGAACAGGTCGAGGATCAGCTCCGAGCGATCGAGGACGCGCACGCCGATCAGGTCCTCGAGGTTCTTTCCCTGGGCCGGGGACAGGTCGTTGTCGAACACGACCATGTCGGCGTCCGCCGCAACCACCGCGTCGCGCACCTGCTCGGCCTTGCCCCTGCCGATGAAGTACGCCGGATCGATCGCGTCCCGGCGCTGGACTACCGTGTCCGCCACCTCGCCGCCGGCCGAGACGACGAGCGCGCGCAGCTCGTCCAGCGGCGCATCGTCGGGATGTGCGCCGTCTCCGTTGGTGGCCGGACCGACGACGGCCGCCAGGACGGCGCGCTCGGGCTCGCTCGGGGGCGCGACGCGAATCGTCACGCGTCCTCCGCGGCGCCAGCCGCCGCGCGGGCCCGCGCCCAGCGCTCCTCGAGCTCCGCCATGCGCTCGGCGAGCCGCGCCTCGAAGCCGCGATCGGTGGGCTCGTAGTAGCGCTCGCCAACCAGCGTCGGCGGCAGGTGCTCCTGAGCGACGATCGCGTCCTCCCGGTCGTGGGCGTACTCGTAGCCGGCGCCGTAGCCGAGCTCCTTCATCAGACCCGTGGGTGCGTTCCGGAGGTGCAGCGGGACGGACTCCGACTCCGTGCGCCGGGCGGCGTCGGCCGCACGCGCGTAGCCCCGGTACAGGGCGTTCGACTTGGGCGCCACGGCCAGGTAGACCGCCGCCTGCGCCAGTGCCAGCGCGCCCTCCGGCATGCCGATGAAGTGCACCGCCTGCTGCGCCGCGACGGCCTGCGCCAGGGCGCGCGGATCGGCCAGCCCGACGTCCTCCGAGGCGAAGCGCACCAGGCGCCGCGCGACGTACAGCGGGTCCTCGCCGGCCTCGAGCATGCGCGCCAGCCAGTACAGCCCGGCCTGGGCGTCCGAATCGCGCAGCGACTTGTGGAGCGCCGAGATGATGTTGTAGTGCTCCTCGCCCGACTTGTCGTAGCGCAGGGCCTTCCGTTGGAGGGCGGCCTCGAGGTCCTCGCGAGCGAGCGTCGCCTCGTCGTCGACCAGCGACGCCGCCAGCTCGAGCGTGGACAGCGCCGTGCGCGCGTCGCCCTGCGCCGCTTCACAAATAAATTTGTAGGCATCCGGCGCCATGGCGAGGCTCCGCCGACCGAGGCCGCGCTCCTCATCTGCCAGGGCGCGCTCGACGAGGATTTCGATCTGGTCCGGCGTCAGCGGCTCCAGCGTGTACACGCGCATCCGCGACAGCAGCGCCGCGTTGACCTCGAACGAGGGGTTCTCGGTGGTGGCCCCCACGAGCGTGACGACGCCCTGCTCGACGTGCGGCAGGAAGGCGTCCTGCTGGGCCCGGTTGAAGCGGTGGATCTCGTCGCAGAACAGGATCGTGCGGCGACCGTGGAGCCCCAGCGCGTCACGCGCCTCGGCCACGATCCGCTTGACGTCCTTGACGCCCATCGTGACCGCGCTGAACCACGCGAAGCGGGCTCCCGTGGCGTTGGCCACGATCCGCGCGAGGGTCGTCTTGCCCGTCCCCGGGGGCCCCCACAGGACGACCGACGCCACCTCGTCGGCCTCGATCATCCGCCGCAGGACGCCGTCCGGACCGACCAGGTGCTCCTGCCCCACGAACTCCTCGAGCGAGCGCGGCCGCATGCGGTCGGCGAGCGGCGCGGCGGCCGCCCGGCGCTCCTCGGCGCGCTGCTCGAACAGGTCCATCACGCCTCCTGGAGCTCGTCCACGGCCCCGGGACGCGGCTGGCCGCCGGCGGCCCGGGCCCCCGCCTCGACCAGCGCCACGAGAGTCTCCAGGGTCACCCGCGGATCGCACCGATTCAGGTCGTAGCGCGCCAGGGTCAAGCAGCGGATCGTGACCTCGGGGAGCGCTTCGACGGCCGCGACGACCGCCTGCGGAGCCAGCCCGCCGGGGCGCGCCTCGTCGGCGTTCGGAGCAGCCCCCGCCTCGAGCGCCGACAGGTCGACGTGGACGGCCCACGTCCCGGCGCCCACCTCGTCCAGCGCGGCCCGCAGCTCTTCCGGCCGGCTGCCGGCCACGATCCGCCCGCCGTCGGCCAGGAAGTCACGCCGCTCGCCGAAGGGCGCGCGCGAGGCGTCGACGACGACGATTCGCGAGGCCGCCACCCGCCGCGGCTGGACGGCCAGCGAGTCCCGCCCGGCGCGGCCCGTGACGAGGGCCAGCGTCCGGCGGTCGAAGGCCGGGCGCCGCAGGAGCCCCGGCCGCGCGTACTCCAGCCGCGGGGCGACCCACAGCAGGGCCACCTCCGGCGCCAGTGCGTCGACGACGCCCAACGCCCCGTGATTGACCCGGCTCAGCACGATCGGGAACCGGTCGCGGTCCCACGCCGACAGGACCCCGTCCGCGATCGAGCGCGCGTACGACTCGGCGATGCGCTTCTCGGGCAGGCGCTTGTCGAAGCCGATGTCCTCGATGCGTGGAGTCCACCCGCGCCGCTCCAGCCGCTCGGCGATCGTCAGCATGCCGAGGCCGCCCGGCCGGTGGTCGCCGTCCGGCTGGCGCACGCCCCGGACCGAGGGCACGGGCAAGAACTGGAGATGGTCTACGAAGCTCGTCATGGAGTCCCCCCGCGGTTCAGGATAGGGCGGCGACGGACGGCCGCGGCCGGCGCGTCACGTCGCGATTGAGACGCGTCCGCGAAACGTAGTCCGAGCCGAGCTCGAGGCAGCGCCAGAAGCGCTCCGTCCCGACCGAGATCCCGACCCGCGGAGTCCACGCGACACGCTCCGGGGGGCGCCCCTGCTCGATCCGCAGCGCGCCGCTGTCGGTCAGGTCGTGACGGTTGTGCTCGAGCGTGATCCCCAGCGCGTCGCACACCTTCCCCGGTCCGTTCCCGAGAGCTCGATCGGGCAGCGTCTTTCCCGGCCCGGAACGCCGGCGGGCCAGCCGTCGACGTCGCATGACGTCCAGCCCCTCCAGCGGCTCCACGGCGCGGATCAGGACCGCCGACGGGCGGCCCTCGGCGCGCGTCACCGCGTTGAGGCAATGGTACATGCCGTAGATCAGGTACACGTAGGCCCGACCCGGCGGTCCGTACAGCGGCTCGGCGCGGGCCGTCCGCCCGGCCGCCGCGTGGCACGCCGGGTCGTCCTCGCCGTGATACGCCTCGACCTCGACGATGCGCCCCGCGACGCGGCCCTCGGGAGTCTCGTGGACCACCCGGCATCCGACGAGCTCGCGGGCGACGGTCAGCGTGTCCCGGTCGTAGAACGCGGGCGGCAGGGCGGTCATCCGGACTCCGGGACGGCCTCGCGGCCCGGCGCGTGCTCGGCGCGGACGATCTCCAGCAGTCGCTCGCGCGTGTTGAGGCGCGGCGAATCGACGACCCGCTCGAGGAGGTCCTCCAGGATCTCCCCGAAGCGCGGCCCCGGCCTGAGCCCCAGCTCGACGAGGTCGTTCCCGTCGATCGCCAGGTCACCGACCTTGAGCGCGTGCGACTCGCGCAGGACGGCGCGCACGCGGCGGTACATCTCGACGAGCGAGTCGGGCGGCTCGGTCCGGCGACGGTTCCCGCGCCAGTCGGCGAGGTGGATCCGGTACAAGTCCCACACGTGCTCCTCCCCCACCCGCCGAATCCAGCGTCGCACGGCGGCGTCCGACGACTCCGGCGGGAACAGGTCCATGTGGACCCGGACGAGGTGCGTCACGCGGTCCACCTCCCGGTTCGAGAAGCGCAGCCGGCGCAGCGCCTGGGCGGCGAGCCGGGCGCCGGCCTCGGCATGACCCGGGAACGTCCAGTCGGCGGTCCGCTCATGCACCGTGCGGGTGGGCGGTTTGCCGACGTCGTGGAACAGGGCCGCGACGCGGAGCAGCACACGCCGCGGGTGAACCTCGTCGACGACGAGCAGGGTGTGGGTTCCCACGTCGTCGGCGTGGAACCGATTCTGCTCGACGCCGAAGCACACCGCGACCTCCGGCAGGAGCCGCGGCATGACACCCGTCGCCTGCCAGTCGGCAAGGGCGCGCGAGGCGACCGCGCACTGGGCGAGCGTCTTCAACAGCTCGTCGCGCACGCGCTCGCCCGACAGCCGGGTGACGCCGGCCGCGTGGCGCTCGAGGGCGGCGCGCGTGGCCGGATCCCAGCGCAGGTCGAAGCGCGCCGCGAAGCGGAACCCGCGCAGGACGCGCAGATAGTCCTCGGGAAAGCGCGCGTCCGGATCGCCGACCGTCCGCAGGAGGCCGGCCGCCATGTCGGCCCGGCCGCCGAACGGGTCGACGAGGCGGTCGGCCAGCGGATCCCAGGCGACGGCGTTGATGGTGAAGTCGCGCCGCGCGAGGTCCTCCTCGAGCGACACCCCGAAGCGAACCTCGGCGTGGCGCCCGTCGGTCGCGACGTCGGCGCGGAACGTCGTCACCTCGACGACCTCGCCCTCGGCGCGAACGCCCACCGTGCCGTGCTCGAGGCCGACCGCGAACGCCTCCGGGAACAGGGCCAGGACGTCCTCCGGGCGGGCATCCGTGGCGACGTCCCAGTCGCCGGCCGGCAATCCGAGCAGCCGGTCGCGCACGGCCCCCCCCACGGCGACGGCGGCGTGGCCCGACTCCTGCAACCGTCCGACGACGCCGAGAAGTCCGGCCGAAGGTTCGAGGGATCCAGGGTTGTCCTTCACGAGCAACAATTTACGCCCCCGGCGACGGCTCTCCAACCGGGGCCCGGATCCGCCGCCCGGCTTGACAATTCGCGAGACGTGGTGATAGAATGACCGGCGAAAACGCATCTCCGCGCACGTTTTCCCCGTCGAACCAAAAATCGCCGCCCGAACCGGCGCCCCGCGCCGGCGACCACTCCCGCTCCCCGCAGAGGACGACCGTGGCCCGCTCCCGCTCCCGTACCAGAACCCACCGGCCGGCAGCGCCGCCCGAAGGAGCCACCTTCTTGGACATCACCGAGATCAAGTCGAAGAGCATCCCCGAGCTCCATGAGATGGCCGAGGAGCTGGAGATCCAGAACTACAGCGGAATGCGGAAGCAGGACCTCATCTTCCGCATCGAGCACGAGCTGCTCGACAACGATACGGTCCTGCGCGGCGAGGGAGTGCTCGAGATCCTTCCCGAGGGATACGGCTTCCTGCGCAGCCCGGACTGGAACTATCTGTACGGCCCGGACGACATC
>CAZCZH010000096.1:338-9095 GCA_964502985.1 uncultured Gemmatimonadales bacterium | reverse complement strand
TGTGCCGTGGGGCTCGCCGGACTCGATCCGGGCCACTGTCGACGGCGCGCCGGCCCCGGCGACCACGCGCTGGGTCTCGCTCGCCGACCTCTACGAGGGCCGGCCCGTCGTTCTCGGCGAGGGCCCGGCGATCCCTCTCTCCGCCCTGCGTCCCGGGACGACCCCCGTGGAGGCGCAGGTGGTGGTAAATGGCGCCATGCTGGGATCGGCCCGGGCCGACGTGAAGGTGGCCTACCGCGAGGGGTGGAACATGTCCCTCGAGTCGCTCGTCCCGTATCCCGACGAGACCGTCGGGGACGTGTGGGTCACGGGCCACCTGGCCCTCGTCGCCCGGCGCGGCGGCAGCGGCATCTCGATCGTCGACCTGGACGCCGGCCCGGCCGAGGTCGGGCGCTTCGTCGGCGACGGGCTGTTCACGCAGGACGTCAAGGCGCGGGGGAACCTCGTCCTCCTGACCCACGAGGGCGGCACCCCCGACCGGTACCCCTACGCCGTGACCCTGATCGACGTGGCGGACCCGGCCGCTCCGCGGTTCCTGGGCGGCATCCCGACCTCCGCCGTACCCAGCGCGCACAACGTGTGGCTCGACGGGGACCTGCTGTCGATCGCCTCGCCGCGCGACGGCTGGATCTACCTGTACGACGTGTCGGATCCGGCGCATCCCGCCCAGCGTGCGAAGGTCGCCGCCGCCGACGCGGAGGCGCACGACATGCACACCCGCAACGGCTGGCTGTACGGGGCGTACATGGGGCTCAGGGAGGGTCAGTTCGGCGAGCTGACGACGGTCGACGTCGCCGATCCGTCGCATCCCGCCGTAACGGACCGGATCACGTTCTCACGGGGCGCCCTGACCCACTCGATGTGGCTCTCGGCGGACGGCCGCACGTTGTACCTCTGCGAGGAGGAGGTCAACGCGCCGATCCGGATCTACGACGTGTCGAACCGCGCCGTCCCGCGGCTCGCCGGCACGTACCAGCCGCGCCTCGGGACGATCCCGCACAACTTCGAGGTCATCGACGGGAGCCGCGCCGTGCTGTCGAACTACAAGCACGGCGTCGAGGTGCTCGACGTGTCCGACCCCATCCGTCCGCGCCTGATCGGGTTCTACGACACGCACCCCGGCGCCGACGTCGAGGAGATCGGCCTGGTCCCGGCGCACGACGAGGGGCTGTCGGTCTACGAGGGGGCGTGGGGCGTCCACTGGACCGACGACGGGCGGATCGTCGTCAGCGACATGAACCGCGGCCTGTTCGTGCTCCGCTTCACGCCCTAGTCCTCCGCGCTGTCCTCGGCTTCGCGCGCCGCGGTCGGGACCGGCTCTTCGAGCTCGATCTTCAGCCGGCTGACGCGCATACCGTCCAGCGCGACGACGGTCAGCGTGCAGCCCGGGGCCTCGATCACGTCGCCGATCTCGGGTCGGCGCCCCAGCGCGCCGAACGCGTAGCCGCCGATCGTGTGGTACTCCTCGGGGTCGAGGTTCAAGCCGAAGTGCTCGTTGACGTCTTGGACGAGGAGCAGGCCGTCGATCAGCGCCTCGTGGTCGGAGATCCGCTCGACGTCCGGGAAGCCCGCCTCCTGCTCGCTTCGCACGTCCCCCACGATCCGCTCCAGCAGATCTCGCAACGTGACGATCCCGGCCGTCCCGCCGAACTCGTCGATCAGGACGACCATGTGGCGGCGCTGGCCCTGCATCGCGGCCAGCAGGCGGAACACGCGCACGGACTCGGGCAGCACGACGGGCGGCCGCATGACGCGCCGCAGGTCGATCGGAGCCTCGCCCTGGAGGAGCGGCAACAGCTCCTTGACGTTGACCACGCCGACGATGTTGTCGAGCGAGCCGTCGTAGATCGGATATCGCGTGAATCCGTGCTCCTTGAGCCGGCGTTCGATCTCGTCGCGCCCGGCGCCGATCGGAAGTCCGACGATCTCCGTGCGCGGGATCATGATCTGGTTCGCCGTCAGGTCGGCGAACTGGAACACGTTGTGGATCAGGTCCTCCTCCTCGGGCGCCAGAACGCCGGCCCGGGTGCTCGCCGTCACGATCATCTTGAGCTCCTCCTCGGAGTGCGGCACGGCGTGACCGGCCGACGTGCCGCGGAAGCCGAACAGCCGCACGATGAACAGCGAGGCCTTGCTGAGGATCCAGATGAACGGCCAGAAGATCTTGAGGAACACCTTGGTCGGGAGGGCGACGAGGAGGCTCGCCGCCTCCGAGCGCTGGATGGCCATCGTCTTCGGCACCTGCTCGCCGAGGACGATGTGCAGACCGGTGATGATGGTGAACGCGATGACGACGGACACGGCGTGCGGCGTCACCGCCGCCCAGATTCCGGGCATCCAGCGGAACAGGGGCTCGAGGAGCGCCGCCAGGGCGGGCTCGCCGATCCATCCCAGCGCCAGCGAAGCCATCGTGATCCCGAGCTGCGCGGCGGCGATGTAGGCGTCGATTCCGTCCAGGGCCTCGCGCACGGTCTTCGCCAGCGGGCGACCCTCCCGAACCAGCTCGTCGATCCGCGTGCGGCGGACCGTGACGAGACCGAATTCGGCGGCGACGAAGAAGCCGTTCGTGGCCACCAGCAAGAGGACCGCCAGCAGCCGGAAGGTGATGTCGAGGCTGGATAGGTGGGGCTCCATCGAACGGGGAAGTTGACGCTTCCCGGCGGCAGGCGCTAGCCTCGTCGAGCATGCGGACCGACGAGCTCCTGCGCCGGATCGAAGGCCTCGACCCGGCCACGGTCGACGCCTGCCAGGCGGCCGGCTGGGTCGCGCCGGACACGCTGGTCGGCGGGGACGATCCGCGCTGGTGGTCGGACGCCGACGTCAACCGGTTTCGCGACATCCAGCGTTTCCGCCGGCGCGGCTCGTCGCTGGAGGACGCCTATCGCCAGGCGCGCGAGGACCGCTTCTTCGGCCTCTGTCCGTGCGATTGGCGCTGATTCTGCCCGATGCCGAAAGGAGGCGCCCCGTGAAGGTGACGATCGAATACTGCACGATGTGAAACTACGAGCCCAGGGCGACCAGTTTGGCCGCCATGCTCGAACGGGAGCTGGACGACGTGGATGTGGAGCTGATCCCCTCCGGGGGTGGCGTCTTCGAGGTCGTCGCCGACGGAGCGCTCGTCCACTCCAAGAAGAAGACTCGGGAGTTCCCCGAACCGGCCGACGTCGTGGCCGCGCTGCGCGCGATGGGTTGACCGCCCGGCGGGCCGGGTGACCGAGGTCCCGCGCACCCTCGTCGTCGGGGCTGGCCCGGCAGGAGCCCGCGGCGCCCAGGCGATCCGCCGGGGCGATCCGACCGGCGAGATCGTCGTCGTGTCTCGCGATCCCGTTCCGTTCTACAACCGGATCCTGTTGTCCAAGGAGTTCCTCCGATCCGACGCCGTGCGTCCGGAGGACGTCGTCCTGATGCCGCCCGAGGCGTTCGAGCGGCTGGGGATCGAGCTGCGGACGGGCGTCGGGGTGACGCGGCTGGACCCGCAGGCGCGGACGGCCACGCTCGATGACGGCGCGACGCTGACCTTCGACAAGGCGCTCGTCGCCACCGGCTCGCGGCCGCTCGAGTTGCCCGTGCCGGGCGCCCGACTTCCCGGCGTCGTGACCCTGCGCTCACTGGACGACGCCGTGCGGCTCAGGGAGGCGGCCGCGGCGTGTGAGCGCGCCGTCGTAGTGGGCGGCGGGCTGATCGGGATCGAGGTTTCGGCGGCCCTCGCCGCGCGCGGGCTCGCGGTCTCGCTCCTGGCGCGCGAGCCGTGGCTCTTCGGTCACCTGGCGCCCGAGCCCGTGGGACGCGCCCTGGAGGCGATCCTGGAGCGGGGTGGCGTCGACGTGCGCCCCGGCCGCACGGTGACGGCGATCGAGGAGGCGCGCGACGGGCTCGCCGTGGGCACGGCCGAAGGTGAGACGTATGGCGCGCCCCTCGTCCCGGTCGGGATCGGCGTGCGCTACAACGTCGAGTTCCTGGAGGGGACGGGGCTCGTCGAGCCGGGCCGGGGGGTCCGCGTCGACCGCTGGCTCGAGACGGACATCCCCGGGATCTTCGCCGCCGGCGACGTGGCCGCCTTCGACGATCCCGTGTTCGGCGCCCGCCACCACGTCGAGCACTGGCTCCACGCCCAGCGCCAGGGGCGTCACGCGGGGCGCAACATGACCGGGGACAAGACGCCGTTCCACGCCGTATCGAGCTACGACACGACGCTGTTCGGCGTCCCGGTCACGGTCGTCGGGGCGCCGGTCCTGGCGACGGAGTGGCGCGTGACCGAGGGCGATCCGTCGACTGGAACGGGGCTGGTCGTGGGGGCCGCGGGCGGACGGCCCGTGGCGGCGTTCCGCTTCGGGCCGGCGCGCGCCGGCGATCGGGTCGCGCGGGAGATCGAGGCCGGAGCGGCCCGATGAGCCGCAGCCCGGGAAGCCGGTCGGAGCTCAGACCGTCTTCAGCTCGTCCGGCTGGCTGCCGCCGTCCAGGTTCAGGAAGTCGCGGATATGGCTCTCGAGGATCTCCTGGGCGCGAGGATCGCTCAGGTCGAGGCGGTACTCGTTGATGACCATCACCTGGAACCCCTTGCACTCGTCCCAGCAGGGGGCGCACACGTGCTCCAGGATCTGCTTGCCCATCGCGTCGGCGTACGGCGCCCTGGCCAGGCCCTCGCGGGTCTCGCCGCAGCGCACGCAGGTCACGTCAGCCATCGGATGCCTCCATGGATTCCATCGTCAGGGTCTCGCCGTGCAGGGTGAGGATCTCCACGACGACATAGCTTCGTTCGCCGCCCGGCGCGTCCAGCGTAACGTCGTCGCCGGGCCGGGAGCCGAGCAGCGCTCGGGCCATCGGCGAGGCGATCGAGATCATCGTGTCGTCCAGCTCGACGAACTCGGGGAAAACGAGGCGCATCGTCTGCCGTTCGCCGTCGCCGTCCTCGATCGTGACCTCCGATCCGAACGCGATCCGGTCGCGGGGCACGTCCCTGAGGTCGATCCGGGAGAGCTCGCTCTGCCGCCGGGTCAGCTGGCCGAGGCGCGCGCGGACGAACTCCTGCCGCTCGAGCGCCGAGGAGTACTCGGCGTTCTCGCTGAGGTCGCCCATCGCTACCGCGGCCGCGATGCGCCGCGGAAGCTCGATCCGCAGCTCACGGTCGAATTCCTCGATCTGGCGCTGCAGCCGCTGGCGCAATTCGTCGAGCATGGGCGGGCCGTCCGTCTCGTTCGGGGAAAGAAAAAACGCGGGCCGGAGGCGCCGCGCGGTCGTCCCTCGTGACTCCTCAAGATAGGAGACGCGAACGGCCCTCGCCAGCGCCGCGGACCATCCCCTGGAGCCGGGTGGAGGCCGTCGAGCGGCTGGCGGCCGAGGCGTTCGACATCGTCGTCGTGGGGGGTGGCGTGACGGGGGCGGGGGTGGCGCGGGACGCTGCCCTGCGTGGGATGTCGACGGCGCTCGTCGAGGCCGGCGACTGGGCCGCGGGGACGTCGTCGCGATCGACCAAGTTCGCTCACGGCGGCCTGCGCTACCTGGAGACGCTCGACTTCGGGCTCGTGAAGGAGGCCCTCGCCGAACGCGCCACGCTGCTCTCGATCGCGCCCCACCTGGCGCGCGCGACGCCGTTCCTGATCCCGGCGTACCGCGGCCGGGCGCGGCCGGCGTGGGAGCTCGAGGTCGGGCTGCGGCTGTACGACGCGCTGTCGGGACGGACGCGGCTCGGGCGCCACGCGTTCCTCGACGCCGACGGCGCGCGGCAGCGCGAGCCGCTCCTGCCCGCCGCGGGGTTGGCCGGGGCGGGCGTGTACTGGGACGCGCGCGTGCGTGACGCGCGCCTGGCGATCGAGACCGTGGCCGACGCTCGGCGAGCGGGAGCCGTCACGGCGTCATACTGCGCCCTCGGAGAGGTCGAGCGCGGCGAGGCCGGCTGGAGCGGGGAGGTGGTGGACCGGGTCGCGGGCCGCTCGTTCGCCGTCCAGGGACGGGCCTGGGTCCTGGCGGCAGGCCCGTGGTCCGACGGGCTGCGGCGGCGCTTCGCGCCGGGGGCGCCGCCCCTCCTGGCCCCGACCAAGGGCGTGCACGTCGTCCTGCCCCGGGCCCGGCTCCCGCTGCGCGACCCGACGGCTCTGTTCGCCTCCGACGGGCGGCTGTTCTTCGCGGTCCCCGACGGGGCCTGGACGTACGTCGGGACGACGGATACGGCGGATTCGCGGGACGTCGACGACCTCGCCGCGAGCGAGGCCGACGTCGCGTACCTGCTGGACGCCGCGGGAGACGCCCTGGGGACGACCTTCGCCGCCGCCGACGTGGCCGGGACGTGGGCCGGCTGGCGTCCGCTCGTTCGCGACCCCGGAACCGAGGATCCCGACCGGGTCTCGCGCGAGGACGTCGTCGAGGAGACGGCGCCGGGCGCGTGGACGATCGCCGGCGGGAAGCTGACGACCTACCGCGCCATGGCCGAGGAGGTAGTCGACCGGGTGGTCGGGGCGCTGGGGATCGAGGCCCGGCCGTGCGTCACGGCGCGGCGCCCGCTCGTGCCGCCCGAGCTCGGCGGCGGGGGACCGCCGCGCGGCGCCGAACCCGAGGCCGTGGCGCGGGCGCGCGAGCTCTTCGGCCCGGACGCCGACGACGTATTCGCCCGCTGGCGCGACGATTCGGCCAGCGCCGGGCCCCTCGGCGCGGACCTGCCGTTCACGGCCGCCGAGGTCGACCGCGCGGCGCGCGAGATGGTCGAGACCCTCGACGACCTGGTCGATCGGCGGCTCCTGGCGCTCCCCGGCGGGCTCCCCGTCTCGCCCGGGACCCTGGCGCGGATCGCGGCCGCCGCGGCCCCTGCCGTGGGCTGGGACGCTCAGCGCCAGGCCGCCGAGGTGGCGTCCTTCCGCGCCGGCGCCGCCCGCTGGCCCGCCCGCCCGGCCGACTGCCAATAGTCTAATCATTTATAAAATAATGAGATACAACGTATACATAAAGTAGAATGTTATCATGTGAGCGACTCCCTTGGAGAGGGCATGCAGCGCGAGATTCCTGTTTCTATCGATAGAAACAGGGCAACCGGCAATACGGGGGGACGCGCCGTCCGGCTCGGGGGGCAGCGATCCACCGGTTTGACGCGCCGCGCGCGGGGACGCGAGATTCACGCGACATGATCCGCATCGGGAACCTCGCGCTCGACCGCCCGCTCCTCCTGGCGCCCATGGAGGACGTGTCCGACCAGCCGTTCCGGCTCATGTGCCGCAGGCTGGGCGCGGACGTCGTGTACACCGAGTTCATCTCCTCCGAGGGGCTGATCCGGGACGCCCGGGTGTGCCTCGAGAAGCTGAAGATCGCCGACGGCGAGCGGCCGACCGGGATCCAGATCTACGGCTCCGAGGTCGACGTCATGGTCGAAGCCGCGCGGATCGCCGAGGAGGCCGGCCCCGAGCTGATCGACATCAACATCGGCTGCCCGGTCAAGAGCGTGGCCTGCGCCCACGGGGCCGGCGCCGGGCTCCTGCAGGATCCCGAGAAGATGATGGCCATCGTGAGCGGGATCGTGAACGCCGTCGACCTGCCGGTCACGGTCAAGACGCGTCTCGGCTGGGATCATCAGTCGATCTCGATCGTCGAGAACGCGCGGCGCTTCGAGGACGCCGGCGTCGAGGCGCTCTCGATCCACGGCCGGACGCGCTCGCAGCAGCGCAAGGGCGAGGCCGACTGGGACTGGATCCGGCGCACGAAGGAAGCCGTGTCGATCCCCGTGTTCGGCAACGGCGACGTCAAGGAGCCCGACGACGCGATCCGGCGCTTCCACGAGTACGGCGTGGATGGCGTCATGATCGGCCGCGGGGCGATCGCCGACCCGTGGATCTTCCAGCGCGCCAAGGCGTACCGGGAGACGGGCGTCGTGCCGGAGATCACGCCCGCCGAGCGGATGAGCGCGTGCCTCGAGCACCTCGTCATGTCGGTCGAGTTCAAGGGGCTGCCGAAGGGCGTGATCGAGTTCCGCAAGCACTGGAAGGGCTATCTGCGCGAGCTGCCCGACGCGAGCTCGGCGCGTGCCGACCTGATGCAGTTCACCGAGCCCGAGCCCGTCGTCGAGCGCGTGCTGACGTTCGCCGAGGAGCTCGGCGTCGAGGGCGCGGTCACGGTGCCCGACGAACTGGCCGCGCCGGTCGCGGCCTGACCCGGATCCGACAGGGAGGAGATCGCATGGCAGGAGGGAAGCGCCCGAACCAGCCGTCCGGCGCGCCGCTCGGTCGCTGGGCGGCGATCGTGGTCGGGCTGACCGTGATCGTGGCCGTGATCTGGTGGGTCAAGCGCCCCGAGACCGCGGGCGAGCCGGCAAGCGGCGAAACGGCGGGGGAGACCCAGGGCGCCGGACCCCAGCCGCTGAACGTCACCGGCGGTCCGACCGTCGAGGCCGCGGCCGAGCTGAACGCGCCCCCCGAGAGCCTCGCCATGGGTGGTCCCGATGCCCCGCGGGGAATCGACATCTCGAACGACCCGCGGATCGGTCCGGGAACGGCGCCCGTCACGGTTGTCGATTTCTCCGACTTCGAATGCCCGCACTGCCGACACTGGCATCTCGAGGTCTTCCCTGCGCTGCGCAAGCTGTACGGCGACCAGGTGCGGTGGGTGTTCGTCAACCGCTACTTCCAGGGGCATCGCTATTCCGAGTCCGCGGCGGTGGCTGGCGAGTGCGCCAACCGGCAGGGGAAGTTCTGGCCGTTCGCCGACTACGTGTTCGAGCACCAGGAGGACCTGGGGAAAGGAGTGCTCGACGACGCCGCTGGAGCGGTCGGGCTCGAT
>CAZCZH010000096.1:0-328 GCA_964502985.1 uncultured Gemmatimonadales bacterium | reverse complement strand
CGCGCGGCGTACGACACGTGCCGGAAGAACCAGGAGACCCTGAGCGAGGTCAAGGCCGACAATGGGGAAGGCGCGCGGCTCGAGGTCAACGCCACGCCGACGTTCTTCGTCAACGGCCGGCGCATCGTCGGCGCCCAGCCCGTCGGCGTGTTCAACGACGCGATCTCGCCGTACTTCCGGCGCTAGAGGCTGATCGGACCGGGGTTCGTTGACTCGCGTCACGGGCCGCCGTAGCTTGCGCGTCCCCTTGACCTTCGCCTGGGTAGCTCAGATGGTAGAGCAGGGGACTGAAAATCCCCGTGTCGGCGGTTCGATTCCGTCCCCAGGC
>CAZCZH010000095.1:0-9143 GCA_964502985.1 uncultured Gemmatimonadales bacterium | reverse complement strand
GGCGGCTTCGGCGGCAAGGAGGAGTACCCGTCGCTCATCGCCCTCCACGCCGGGCTCCTGGCACTCGAGGCGGGGCGTCCCGTCAAGATCGTGTACGACCGCTCCGAGGACATGGTCGCCACGACCAAGCGCCACCCGTCGCTGGTGCGGCACCGGACGGGCCTCGACGCGGACGGGCGCCTCGTCGCGCAGGACATCGAGGTCGTGCTGGACGGGGGCGCGTACGTGACCCTGTCGCCCGTCGTCCTGTCGCGCGGGATCATCCACGCAGCCGGGCCGTACCGCTGCGAGAACGTGCGCATCGAGGGCCGGGCCGTCTTGACCAATTCCCCGCCCCACGGGGCGTTCCGCGGGTTCGGCGCGCCGCAGACCCACTTCGCCAACGAGCGCCACATGGACGTCGTCGCCGCACGGCTGGGGATCGATCCCGTCGAGCTGCGCCGGCGGAACCTGTTGGCGGACGGCGACTCGACGGCCACGGGCCAGGTCATCGCCGACGGGACCGACCGGATCGCGCTGCTGGACCGCGCGGTCGAGGCCTCGGGCTGGTCCCAGAAGGTCGTCGACCACGGCCGCCTGGCGGCTCATTCCCATCTCCGGCGCGGGATGGGCGTGGCATGCTTCCACCACGGCGCGGGATTCACCGGCGGCGGCGAGGTGACGCTCGCCTCGCGGGTCGATGTAGCGGGCCTGCCCGATGGGCTGGTCGAGGTGCGCAGCGCCAACATCGAGATGGGCCAGGGGACGTTGACGATCTTCACCGCCCTGGCCGCCGAACGGACAGGCCTGCCCCCCGAGGCGATCGTCCTCGCCGAACCCGACACGGGCCGCGTGCCGAACAGCGGGCCGACCGTCGCCTCGCGGACGGCGATGGTCGTCGGGCGGCTGATCGAGCGCGCGTGCGACGACCTGAAGACGCGGGCCGGCCTCCCGCCCGACGCCAGGGGGGAGCCCGTGGCCCGCGCGATCCGCGCCTGGCATGGCGCCCATCCGGAAGGCGACCTCGTCGGCTCGGCGACCTACGAGGCGCCGCCGGGGATCCGGTGGGACGAGGCGACGTACACGGGCGACGCGTATGCGGCCTACGGCTGGGCCGTGTACGTCGCCGAGGTCGAGGTCGACCTGCGGACGTACGCCGCGCGGGTCGTCGACTTCGTCGCGCTCCAGGAGGTCGGGCGCGTGCTCGACCCGACCCTCGCCCGGGGCCAGATCCAGGGCGGCGTCGTCCAGGGGATCGGCTGGGCGCTCCTCGAGGAGTGCCGCTGGGTGGACGGCGCGATGGCCAACGGCCAGCTGACCAACTACATCATCCCGACGGCGGCCGACGTCCCGCCGATCCGGGTCGTGTTCGTGGAGAACCCCTATCCCGGCGGAGCGCGGGGCGCGAAGGGGCTCGGCGAGCTGCCGATCGACGGCCCGGGCCCGGCCGTGGCCAACGCCGTGGCCCGCGCGCTCGGCGTCCAGCCGCACGAGATCCCGCTGACGCCGGAGCGCCTGATGGACCTGATGGACCCTCCGGAATCGCGTGCCCGGACCGCGTGACGACCCATCCGCCGGTCCGGGCCCCCGGGGGGCTCCGGTGTCGCTCGCGTTCCGCCTGAACGGGGCCCCGGTCGAGGTGGTCGTCGACCCGCTCGAGCGGCTCCTCGACACGCTTCGCCTCCGGCTCGGTCTGACCGGCACCAAGGAGGGGTGCGGCGAGGGCGAGTGCGGGGCGTGCACGGTGTGGCTCGACGGCCTGCCTGCCGACGCCTGCCTGGTGCCCTCGATCCAGGTGCGGGGCCGGGACGTGACGACGATCGAATCGATCCCCGCCGAGCGCCTCGGCGCCCTGCACCACTCGGGCGCGACCCAGTGCGGCGCGTGCACCCCGGGGGTCGTCATGACGGCCGCCTGGGTGGTCGACCATCCCGGGCTCCTCGAAACTCACACGTTGCGCGAGCTGATGGCCGGAAACCTCTGCCGATGCACCGGTTACGACGGGATCATAGAGGGGCTCGCCGACACGCTGGCGGAGCGCCGGGCGGGCGCCTCGTGAGCCTCCTGACACCGAGCCGCCTGGAGGAGGCGCTGGCGAGTCTGGCCGCGGCGCGCGACGCGCGGCCCCCGGTGCCCCTGGCCGGCGGAACGGACCTCCTCGTCCAGTGGCCCGAGCGGCTCGAGGCGCGCGAGCGTGATTACATCGACCTGACCGGCCTCGCCGAGCTGGGCGCGGTCCGCTGGGAGAAGGAGCGCCTCGAGCTGGGCGCTCTGGCCACGTACTGGGACGTGGTGACCGACGCCCGGGCCCGCGACGAGCTCCCGATCCTCGTCGACGCGGCGCGGCAGGTGGGCGCGATCCAGATCCAGTCCCGCGGAACGTGGGCCGGGAACGTGGCCAACGCCTCGCCGGCGGCCGATGGTGTCCCGGTCCTGATGGCGTGCGACGCGACCCTCGTCCTGGGCTCCGCCGCGGGACGCCGCGAGGTGGCGCTCGACGCGTTCTACACCGGCTACCGCGAGAGCGTGCTCGAGCCCGACGAGCTGATCCTGGCGATCCGCGTTCCGCGGCGTCCGCGTTCCGTGCAGGCGTTCGTCAAGGTCGGGCCGCGGCGCGCCCAGGCGATCGCCAAGGTCGGCCTGGCCGCGACCCGCTCGGACGACGGCTGGCGCGTGGTCGCGGCCAGCGTGGCGCCCGTCGTCAGGCGCTGCCCGGTGGTCGAGGCGCTCCTCGACGACGGCGCGCCGCTGGACGGACCGGACGACCTCCTGCCCGCGCTCCGCCAGGACGTGGCCCCGATCGACGACCTGCGCTCGACCGCGGCGTACCGCGAGCGCGTCCTGTCGCGGGTCCTGTGGGACGTCGTGCGCCAGGCGCGCGCCTAGCGTGGCGCCGGTCCCCGCCGCCGAGCGCCGCCAGCCGGTTCACACCGTGTACGGCGGGGCGCACCTGTTTCGTCCCGACACGGCGCGCCGGTTGGGGGACCTCGCGCTCGGTCTGTTCGACGACTACGCGCCGGACGCTGCGGCGCTGGTTGAGGCCCTCCGGCTCGACCCCGACTCGGCCGCCACGATCCACGCCCGGGTCCGCGACAAGCTCGGTCGGGAGCCCGTCGAGGACTTCCGCCTCGACTTCGAGGACGGCTACGGCAACCGGCCCGACGAGGAGGAGGACCGGACCGCACGCGACGCCGCGGGGGCCGTTGCCGAGGGCCTCGCCGCGGGGACCCTGCCGCCGTACGTCGGGATCCGCGTCAAGCCGTTCGGCGGCGCGCTGGCCGAGCGCGCCGGCCGGACCCTGGAGCTGTTCCTGACCGCGCTCCTCGACAGGACCGGCGGAACGCTGCCGCCGGGATTCGTCGTGACCGATCCCAAGGTCGTCGACCGCGGGCAGGTCACGGCCCTCGTCGATCGGCTCGCCGCGCTCGAGGAACGAGCCGGTTTCCCGGCCGGGACGGTCGAGATCGAGCTGATGGTCGAGACGCCGCGCTCGATCTTCGCATCCGACGGGCGCGTCGCCCTGCCGGCCCTCGTCGACGCCGCGCGCGGCCGCTGCCGGGGAGCCCACTTCGGGGTCTACGACTACACCGCCTCTCTCGGCATCACGGCCCGCCACCAGGACCTCGACCACCCGGCGTGCGACTTCGCTCGGCACGTCATGCAGGTGTCGTTGATCGACCGCGGGATCTGGCTATCGGACGGCGCGACCAACGTCCTGCCCGCCCCACCCCACCGGGCGCCTCCCGACGGCGGGCTGACGCCCGAACAGGAAGCAAGCAATCGGGCCGCCGTGCGCCACGGCTGGGCGCTCCATTACCGGCACGTGCGGCATTCCCTGCGCCACGGGTTCTACCAGGGGTGGGACCTCCACCCGGGCCAGCTCCCGACGCGCTACGCCGCCGTGTACGGGTTCTTTCTGGAGTCGCTGGGCGCAGCCACGGAGCGTCTGGCGCGGTTCGTCGAGCGCGCCGCCCAAGCGACTCTGACGGGCGACGTGTTCGACGACGCCGCGACCGGCCAGGCGCTGCTCAACTTCTTCCTGCGGGGGCTGAACTGCGGGGCGATCACGGAGGACGAGGCGCTCCGCACCGGACTCTCGCTCGACGAGCTCCGCTCGCGCTCCTTCCTGACGATCCTCGAGGGACGGCGCGCGGCCGCCGCCCGAGGGGCCGCTCAGGAGCCGCGGTAGGTCGTATAGCCGAACGGGCTCAGGAGGAGCGGCACGTGGTGGTCGGCGGCGGCGTCGGCCACGGCGAACGCGATCTCGACCCTTGGCCAGAACGAGCCGCGTCCCTGGGCCGCGAACCACTCCCCCACGTCGAACGACAGCCGATACTCCCCCGCCGCGAGGTCCGGCGCGTCGTCGAACCCGCGAACGCGCCCGTCGGCGTCGGTCGTGGCCCGGCCGATCTCGCGCCACCCGCCCGCCGATCCCGCCTCCAGGCGAACCGCGACGCCCGCCGCCGGCGATCCGCGCGCCACGTCGAGGACATGGGTCGTGATCCCGCTCATGGCTTCCCTCCCTCGGTCAGAAGTCGCTCCAGCCGCCGGCGCCCGATCTCCCGCTCCTCCGCCGCCGCGATCGAGAGCTCGGTCCGTGCGTCGTTCGCCAGCCGCTTCTCGCACGCGGCCAGGATCTCGGCGGCGTCGCGCCCGGCGGCCCGGATCAGGAACCCGTGGCCGAACCGCGCGCGGTACTCGCGCTGGCGCTCGGCGAGCGCGAGGCGGACGGCGGCCTCGCCCTCTGCGGCCTGGCGCTGCTCGCCGGCCGACCAGCGCCCGGCCGGCGCGCCGTCCTCGGTCCGCGACTCACCGATCGCCGGGTGGGCGGCGAACGCGGCCCGCCAGTCGATCTCCGCGAGGGCGTCCCACGCGGCCTCGGCGGCAGCCGCGAGGGCGCCGGCGTCGGTCCACGGGCGGGACCGCGCGACCCGCGCGGCCCACGCCGGCGACCCGCACACCTCGCGGAGCACCGCCTCCGCGGCCTCTTCCGGCAGGCCGTTCAGCCACGCCAGCCGCGCGGCCCGTCCCGTGGCCCGCGCGCAACCGGCCGGCCCCGGCCCGAGCGTCCGATCCGCCGTCACGGCGCCGGCTCGCCGAACAGACGCAGCCGGCTGATCCCGCCGTCCGGATAGATCCGCAGCCGCACGTGGGTCGCGAGCGCGGGCCGCAGCTCGGGGGGCTCGTACGCGTGATCGGCGTCGGGCTCCAGGCCGACCCGCGGCAGGATCTCGCTCCACGCGCCCGACTCGTCGAGGAGCTCGAGCTCCGCCTCCGGGTCGTCCGCGCCCGGCGCGTCGACCGCCTCGAGGCTCGCGCTCTCGGGATAATTTCCGCGAAAGTAGCGGGTCCCGATCTCGACGCGGACGATCCGCCCTCGGCGGCCGAGGGCCACGACGACCCAGTCGTGCCCGGGCCCCCGCCGCCGCCGCGTCTCCCATCCGTCGAACATCCCGCTGGACGGCCCCGGCGACAGGAGGTTCGACGCGGCGCCGAAGAAGGCGTCGCTCGTCGCCACGATCCGCCCGCCGTGGGCCAGAAGCGCCAGGTCGACCGGGCCACCCACCGCGAGCCTCCCCCAGTCCGGCCGCGCCACGCCGTGGACCCGGAGCCGCGCCACCCCGCCGTCGGGATGGATCGCCAGCCGGACGTGGCTCCAGGTGTCGGGCGACTCGACGGGGAACGGGTTCGGCGCGTCGGGCGTGAGCGGCGCTCGCGGGACGATCGTGCGCCACCCCACCGACTCCCACGCGCCGTCCGCCGGCTCGGTCTCGATCGCGCACGCCTCGACCTCGGCGCTCTCGGGGTGGTTGCCCTTGAAGTGCGTCGTGTCGACGTCCACGCCGCGGATCTCGCCGGGGACGCCCAACCGCACGACGACCCAGTCGTGCCCCGCCCCGCGCCGGCGGCGGGTCTCCCAGCCATCCATCCACTTGCCGCGATCGGTGTACTCGTCGGGACGCCACTCGGGCGGCTCGGCCCGCAGGAGCCGTTCCTTCGGGGCGAAGAACTCGTCGCTGGCGGCGAGCGCCCGGCCTCCGAGGCGCGCCGACGCCAGGTCCGGCCAGCGCGTGAACGACGCGCTCACCGGACCCCCGACGCCTCGCCGGCGGGAATCAGCGCGCGGCCGACGAGCGGCTCGCGGAACGTGCCGCCCGGGTGCTCCCCGTCCGACCGCTCGTACGCCACGCGCCCGCGTACGATCGTCAGATCGACGACCCCCGCCAGCCGCACACCGTCCCACGGCGTGACGGCGTGTCGCGAGTGGAGCCCGGCCGCGCGGACGATCCACTCGGCGTCCGGGTCCCACACGACGAGGTCCGCGTCCTTCCCCGGAGCGATCGCCCCTTTCTCCCCCAGCCCCGCCAACCGGGCCGGCGCGACGCTCGTCCAGCGGGCGAGGTCGGCGAGCCCGAAGGCCCGCTTTCGGGCCTCGGTCCAGAGCCCCGCGAGCCGCGTCTCGAGTCCCGCGATCCCGCCCCACGCGCGGGCCACGTCCCCCGCCTCGAGACGCTTCATCGCCGGCGGACATGGCGAGTGGTCGGACGCCACCATGTCGATGACGCCGTCCCGCAACCCGTCCCACAGGGCCTCCCGGTGCCGCGACTCGCGGATCGGCGGCGCGCACTTGAAGCGCGGGTCGCCGTCGGGGATCGACTCGGCGGCGAACGTCAAGTAGTGGGGGCACGTCTCGACGGTGATCGACAGCCCTTCGGCGCGCGCGGCGGCAAGGTCCTCCAGCGCGTCGCCCGAGGCCAGGTGGACGACGTGCACCCAGCCGCCCGTCTCGTGCGCCAGCCGGATCAACAGCCGGATGGCGCGGATCTCGGCCTCCGGCGGGCGCGAGGCGAGCCAGCGCCGGTAGCTCCGCGGTCCGCCCGTGGCGTCCGAGCGCTCCTCCGCCGACGCGAGAACATCCGCCGCCTCGGCGTGGACGAGGAGCGGGGCAGAGGACCCGAGCGCCTCCAGCGCGGCCCGCACCTCGGCTTCGCCGACAAGCGGGAACTCGTCGACACCCGACGGGGCGAGGAACGCCTTGGCCCCCCGCGCGCCGGCCGCCAGGAGCGCCGGCAGCTCGGCCGCGCTCCCCGGCACCACCCCGCCCCAGAACGCGACGTCCACGGCGCACTTCCCGCGCGCCGCCTCGAGCTTCACGGCGAGCGCCTCCGCGCTCGTCGTCGGCGGGATCGAGTTGAGCGGCATGTCGACGAGCGCCGTCGCGCCGCCCGCCGCGGCTGCCCGGGTGGCGAAGCGGAACCCTTCCCACTCCGTCCGCCCCGGCTCGTTCGCGTGGACGTGGGGATCGACCCCGCCGGGGAGGACGACCTTGTCGCCGGCGTCGATCTCGAGCACCCCGCGTGACGGACCGTCCACGGGCTCGATCGCCCGGACGACGCCCTCCGTCACGACGACCGCGGCCGGAAGGACGCCGTCCGGCAGGACGACGCGCCGGGCGCGAACGACGAGGTCGGCGCGTTCGGTGGAAGGGTCGGGGCTCACGTCTCGCAAGATAGCCCGCGGCCGCCGGCCATCGGAAGCCCGGAGCCGTGCCTTGCCGACCGTCACGGCGCGATCCAACTTCCCGCCGTGCCCGACCTTCCCGAGCCGATCCCCGAGCGCCTGATCGTCGTCGGCGACCGCGTCCTCGTCGCGCCCGACGAAGGCGACGACCGCACCGAGGTCGGACTGTACCTGCCGCGCTGGGCGCTCGAGAAGGAGGCCGTCCAGGCCGGCCGCATCGTCGCCTGCGGCCCGGGCACGCCTCTCCCCGACCCGGGATCGATGGAGGACGAGCCGTGGAAGACGGCCGACCCCGCGCCGCGCCACGTGCCGATGCAAGCCCGGGTAGGCGACTACGCGATCTTCCTGCGCAAGGCGTCAGTCGAGGTCAAGTACGAGGGCCGCTCGTACCTCATCGTCCCGCAGGGCGCGATCCTGCTCCTCGAGCGCGGAACGTCCCGCGAGTCGGGAAGCGAGCCCGCCGACGACTCCGCGCCGGAGTAAAGGGCCGCCTACTCCTCGCCGGTCCGCCCGCCGAGCTCCCGGTCGAGCAGCAGGATCGCGGCCCCGTCGTTCCCCGCCAGCCGGAGCTGCTCGACGAGTCGTGTCGCCGTCGCCTCCTCCTCGACCTGCTCGGTGACGAACCATTGCAGGATGGTCTGGGTCGGGTAGTCCTTCTCGTGCATCGCCGTCTCGTACAGCTCGTGGATCCGACTCGTCACGCCACGCTCGTGCTCGAGGGCGTGCTCCATGACGTCGAGCGGCGAGTCGAACTCGGCCGGTGGCTCGTCGAGAGCCTTCAGCCGCGCCCGGCCGCCCCGTTCGTGGACGTAGTCGAACAGCCGCATGGCGTGGCCGACCTCCTCCTCGCGCTGGATGCGCATCCAGTGCGCGAAGCCGGGCAGGTTCCGCGACTCGAACCAGCCGGCCATCGACAGGTACAGGTACGCGGCGTACAGCTCGTTGCGGATCTGGTCATTGAGCGCTTCCTGGACGGTCTCGTTCATGCTGCGCCTCCCTTCGATGGATGAACGGCATTCTCGTCGACGACGAGGACGATCTTCCCGATGTGCTCGCGCGATTCCAGCCGGCGATGGGCGTCGGCGGCCCGCTCCAGCGGCCACGTCGTGTCGAGGACCGGGCGCACCCGGCCCGCCGCGAGCAACGGCCACACCTCGCGCTCGAGCGCCCGCGCGATGGCTCCCTTCTCGGCCGGCGATCGCGGGCGCAGGGTGGATCCCGTCACGGTCGCCCGGCGCACCATGAGCCGGGCCAGGTCGACTCGCGCCTCGCGCCCGTCGAGGGTCGCGATCTGGACGATCCGGCCCTCCGTTGCCAGGAGCTCGAGGTGCCGCTCGAGGTGCTCGCTCCCGAGGATGTCGAGGACGACGTCCACGCCGTCCTCCCCGAGAACCTCGGCGTAGTCCTCCTTTCGGTGATCGATGGCCCGCTCGGCTCCGAGCCGCTCGCAGGCGGCGCGCTTCTCCTCGCCACCCGCCGTGGCGAAGACCCGCGCCCCGCGGGCCGCCGCGAGCTGGATCGCCGTCGTGCCGATGCCGCCCGCGCCCCCATGCACCAGGAGCCGCTCGCCGGCTGCCAGTCGGCCGCGCTCGAAGACGTTCGTCCACACGGTGAAAAAGGTCTCCGGCACGGCCGCCGCGGCC
>CAZCZH010000094.1:0-9162 GCA_964502985.1 uncultured Gemmatimonadales bacterium | reverse complement strand
AGCGCGCTGTTCAACGACGCCGACGACGCCGAGGAGGCTTACGCCCAGGCCGAGGACCTCGGCTATCCGAAGTCCGATATCCACGTGTTCATGTCGAAGCAGGCCCGCGACGAGTACTTCCCTAGCGAGCGGGTCGAGGTCGAGAAGGAGCACAAGACCCTCGAGGGAACCGGAGTCGGCGGCGCCGTCGGGGCGACGCTCGGCGCCCTCGCCGGGGCCATCCTCGCTGTCGGAACGACGCTCGTGATCCCCGGGCTCGGGCTCGTCGTGGCCGGACCGCTGGCCGCCGGGCTGGCGGGGGCCGGCGCGGGCTCGATCACGGGCGGCATCGTCGGCGCCCTGGTCGGCGCCGGGATGACGGAAGAGCGCGCCAAGGTCTACAAGACGGCCATCGAGAAGGGCGGCATCGTGCTCGCCGTCCATCCGCGGACCATCGAGGACAGCGATCGCCTGGTCGAGGCGTGGGAGGACGCTGGCGGCATCGAGGTGTACCGGGGCTAGCCGCTTCGCGTCTCAGCCGCCGTTCGGCGGGAGGTCGATCTCGAGCGCTTCCCCGATCTCCCGCGCGGCGGCGGCGAGCGCCTCCGGATCGCGCGAGCGGAGCACCAGCTTGCAGCGGTAGCGCCCGTCCACGAACACGGGGTAGCTGCCGATCCCGACCGTCGCGTGACTCGCCTGGATCGCGGCCAGGGGGGCCGAGAAGTCGCCCTCCTTGCCGCGCACCCAGAGGGTCTCCTTGTAGAACGGCGCTGACGAGAGCGCCTCGGCCGCCGACTCGAAGATGTCCTCGAGCAGGACCGGCACGCCGGGGAACACGAGGACGTCGGCCACGCGAAACGCGTACGCCAGGCGCTGACGGCCGCGCAGGATCTCGGCGCCCTTGGGCAGATCGGCCATGGCCTCCTCGGCGGGCGTGATTCGCTCGCCGTAGTCGTTGGCCAACAGCTCGGCCGCGGTCGGGTTGCGCTCCAACGGCAGTTCGAGCGCAACGGCCACCGCTTCGCGCGTCACGTCGTCGTGGGTCGGACCCATCCCGCCTGTCAGGAATACGAGATCGTGGCTCGCGCGCAGTCGGCGGATCTCCTCGGCAAGCTCCTCCAGGCGGTCGCCGAGGATCACCACGCGCGCGACCTGGATCCCGAGCTCCCACAGCCGCCGCGTCAGGAACGGCGTGTTGCGGTCCTCGACCTCTCCCGACAGGATCTCGTCGCCCACGACGAGGAGCGCCGCCGTCCGGTCTACTTCCATTTCTCCTCGGTCGAGTGGCCCGGGAAGGCGCGCGCGGTCGGATCGATGAACGTCTTGGCGTAGTTGACCGCCACGGCGACCTCGCCGAAGCCGGTCGCGATCAGGGCCAGCTTGCCGTCGTGGTGTGCCACGTCGCCGGCGGCGTAGACGCCCGGCAGGTTGGTCTCCATCCGCTCGTTCACCACGATCCCGTTCTTCTCCATCGTCAGGCCCCAGCGCTTGATCGGCCCGAGGTCGGCCTTGAAGCCGATGTTGACGAGGAGCGTGTCGACCTCGCGGGTCTGCTCCGTGTCGCTCCGGTTGTCGAAGATCGTCACCGCGTGGATCGATTCGTCGTCCCCGTGAACGGCCTTGACCTCGTGAAACGTGAGGACCTCGACGGCATCCCCTTCCATCAACTCGCGCACCGTCGCCTCGTGGGCGCGGAACCCGTCGCGGCGGTGAATCAGGGTGATCGCCTCGGCGATGCCCTGCAGGTTGACGGCCCAGTCGCATGCCGAGTCGCCGCCCCCGACAATCAGGACGCGGTGTCCGGCGAGCGCCATCTTGTCGCGCACCAGATACTGGACGCCGCGTTCGGCGTAGCGCTCGACGCCCTCGGCCTTCAGCCGGCGCGGCTCGAACGCCCCGATCCCGGCCGTGACGACAACCGTCCGCGTGCGGTGCTCGGCCTTGTCGGTGACCAGCCGCCACGTTCCATCGTCCTCCCGCTCGAGCTCCTGCGCCGTCTCCTCGAGCGCGATCGTCGGGTGGAATCCCATCGCCTGCTCGACGAGGCCCTGGGCGAGCTCCTTGGCGAGGATCTTCGGGAAGCCCCCCACGTCGTACACGTACTTCTCGGGATACAGCGCCGTCAGCTGGCCGCCGAGCTCCGGGAGGGCGTCGAGGACCAGCGTGTCCATCTGGCGCATGCCGGCGTAGAACGCACCGAACAGGCCCGTCGGGCCGCCGCCCAGGAGGAGGACGTCGTGGACGCGGTCGTTCACGCCGTCTCGTTCAAAGCGTGTCGAGGAGCCGCTGGAGCGTGCGCTGGAGCTGCTGCTGGGCCTGGGGCCCGAGCGACGCCGTCACGCGGTGGCGGAGCCGGGTCAGCCCGTCGCCGAGCGAGCGCTCGAGGTCGCGCGCGCGGGCGGTCAGCCGGAGGCGCGTCACGCGGTGGTCGTCGTCGTCACGCTCGAGGGCCACCAGGCCCCGACGCTCGAGCCCGCGCACGATCGTCGTCATGCTCGATTTGGCGAGCCCCGCCCGCAGCCCGACCTCGCTGATCGGCAGGCCGTCCTCCTCGAACAGCGGCGCGAGGACTCGGCACGTCGTGGCCGTCACACCGGGGAACCCCGCCTGAAGGGCGCTCTCGACGAGCCGCGCGCGCCAGCGCTCGGCGCATTCGTCGAGCAGCCCTCCCAGTTCGACCCGATCCGGCATGACGCTATTTGTACGACATCGAACTATTCGCGTCAAGCGCCCGGGCGAGCCCCCACTCGAGCGCGTCGAGGATCGGCGGGTTGGCGGCCGGGACCGGCCGGGCGCGAATCTCGGGCGGCGTCAGCCACGCCGCGTCCGCCGCCAGGATTGGCGACGCGCCCTCCGCCGGAGCGCCGAGGTACGCGTGGAGAACGACCCGCCGGTCCGGGTAGACGTGGCCCAGCGAGATGACGCGCGCTCCGACCTCGACGACGAGACCCGTCTCCTCGGCGACCTCGCGCCGGAGAGCGGCGGCGTGGTTCTCCCCAGGCTCGACTTTCCCGCCGGGGAACTCCCACACCGCGCCCAGCGCCGGGTCGCCGTGCCGCTTCTGCACCAGGTATCGGCCGCCGCGCTCGACCAGCGCCACGACGATCTCCTCGGCCTCCATCGGGACTGTCGGCATGTCGTCAATCTAGCACGTGGCAGGCCGGCCACGCGGAGCCCGCGCCTCAGGTCCGCGAATTCCTGTTTCTATGCATAGAAACACGGGAGGTCGATCGGAACGGGGGCCGACTGGAGACGGCCCTGGAAAGATCAGCGGCCGGCGGTCGCTCCGCCCGCCGCGGCGTGGACCCGGTACAGGGCCTGCATCCCGGCCATGATGTGGTCGTCGACATGGCAGTGGAAGAGCCACGTGCCGGGGTCGTCGGGGACCATGTCGAACTCGGCCATCGTGCCCGGCAAGAGCTCGACGACGTCCGTCCGATGGCCGCTCAGGAGACCGGTGTTGCCGTGCCAGTGGGCGGTGTGGAGGTCGGCCTCGTTGCCGAGGTCGACGACGTACCAGCGGACGCGCTCGCCGAGCCGCATGTCGAGCCCCGGCAGGTTGCCGTAGACATAGCCGTTTATCGTGTGCATCAGGTTGCTCTCGGCGAACGCCTCGGCGTCCTCCTCGCCGGTCGGCATCTGGCCCTCGGCGTAGCGCCGGACGTTCTCGGCCAGGTACGGGCTCATGTTCTCGTCGAAGATCTTGAACAGGGCGACGAACTCGCGGCCGACGTCGCGCGGGGTCGCGTCCGCCCGGGCCTCGTCGCGGGCCGTGACGATGATCGGGCCGATCAGGCCGGCGTTGGAGTCGCGCGGCTCGGAGACGTGCGAGTGGTACAGCCAGACGATCGAGCTCGGGTCACCCGGGCCAGGCCCGGCACGCGCCGGCACGGGCCACAGGTAGACGTGGATCCCGCCCGGAGGCACGGCATCGTCGGCCTTGTCCGCGCCGCCCGTCCCGTCGGCGTACGGGGCGCCCTCGCTGTCCTTCGCGTAGAACACGCCGTGCGGATGGAGGCTCGCCGGATACGGGGTCCGGTTCCGGAACACGACGCGCAGGGTGTCTCCGACGACGGCCCTCAGCACCGGACCCAGGATCCCCAGGTGGCGCCACTCGTCGGGCCGCTCGACCCGCTGGCTGAACGTGCTGTCGGTGTACGCCCGGTAGACGGACTTGAGGTACACGCGCCCGATCCGCGCCGGACCGGACGCGACCCACGTCTCCTCGCGCGCGCCGAACGGCGCGCCCGTGATCAGGTTCCGCCCGCTCGGTGCGTAGTCCCAGGAGACCGTGTCGGCGGCCACGTAGTAGGTGCGCGTGCGCGGCTCGGGGACGCGCTGCGCGGTCGCGGGTCCCGCAGCGAGCAGCACCCCCGCCGCGACGAGGCTCGCCAGACTCGTCAGAACCCCACCGCCATGCCGAACAGTAGCCCGTTCGTCGATTTCTCGACGACCGCCGGGTCGATCATCGCGCCTTGCACGGCGTGGTTTCGCTCGTACGCCAGTTGGAACACGGCCCGCGGCATGGGGCGGAAGGCGATTCCGGTGGTCCACCGTTCCTGGGCCCGATCGTGCCGCTCCAGCGTCGTGACGGCTCCGCCACTGAAGTCCAGCTCCCGCAGGTCGTCGGCGAAGGACGCTCGCTCGTACCGCGCGACGGGGATCAGAGTGGCGTCCTCCAGGCCCCACGCGCCGTTCGGCAACGGGAGCGGCACGCCCGCCTCGAGCCAGAAACCGCGCCGGCGAGCCGAGATCCCGTTCAGGGAGACCTCGACCCCGCTCCCGGGCCACGGTTCCGTTCCAGGCTCCGCGCCCGCGGCGTGGTCGATAGCCACGCGGGCGAAGTCGACGATCACCCGGTCGTCGCCGCCGAAGCGCGTCCACAGGGCCTCCCCCTGGAAAACGACGGGACCCACCCGGGCGCGCCCGTCGACCCCGACCGTGGAGAGCGTCGCCGAACGCTCGATCCAGGGAGGCGTGTACTGGCCGGCGTACCCTGACACGGCGAGTTCCGTGCCCCGAGTGGGGCCGACGGCGATCCGGCCGGCGAACGCATCCGCGTCGTTCGTCCCGTTGAAGGCCCCGGCGACAGGTCGCACGGCGACTTCCACCCGCGGCGACCGGGCCCCGGCGCCTCCCGACTGGACCCTCTCCTCGAACGCGAAGTCGAGCTGGACGCCGTTGATGACGAACGCCTGCCAGCCGACGTCCCAGCCCCCGATCCGCGTCTCTCCTACCAGACCCAGGCCGAGCTCGGTCCACGCCGCGGGAGCCGGCAGCACGCTCGCCCCGCGATCGATCAGCGGACGCCGCGGGAGGTCGGAGCGGTCGTCGTCGTGCTCCGCGTTGAGGCGTCCCACCGGCGGAAGGACGGCGCCGAACCGCAGCCCGACGGCGGGTGTGAAGTCGAACTGGGCCCAGGCCTGCTCGAGGGCGATCTCGGAGCCGTCGCTTCCCTCGAGTTCCTGCTCGAACCCGGGGCTCCCGTCCCCGGCGTCGATCTCCCGCTCGATGCCGATCTCAGACAGCCGCTCGTACTCGATCTCCGACACCACGGTCAGTCGGTCCTCCCAACGAGCCTCCGTCTCCAGGACGAAGCGCCGCAGGGTGAACGACTCGGCCACGGCCGCGGCGTCGTTGGCCTCGAAGCGCATCGAGCCGTAGCCGCCCACCTCGAGGTGAAACCCGCCATGCTGCTCGTAGGCCAGGCCGGCACCGTCTCCATCCAGGCTGTCCGGCGCGATCTGCGCGGAGGCTGGAGAGGCGAAAAGGAAGGCGGTGAGGCCGATCCCTGCGAACAAGCGTCGTCGATCCATGGTGAGAGGCTCTCCGGGAAACCGGTCCTGATCGTTGAGACTCAGTCTCAATATACCGGAGGCATCTTATCCGGAATCACCACGAGTGTCAAACTACGGTCCCTTGACATCGGCTTCCGAGGGCACAGGTTTGATGAGGTCGTGACCGAGTCGATCGACCGCCGGCGCTTCCTGCGAAGCGTGGGAAAGGGTGCCGCCGCTGTGGCCGTCGCCCCGTCCCTCCAGGGGCTCGTCCTGAGGATGCTGCGGGCGCCGGTCGGCACACCGGCCGGCGCGAGCCCGCGCCGCGGACCCGACTACGGCCCGCTCCGCCCGGCCGGCCCCGAGCTCGCCCTGCCCGAGGGGTTCCGCTACAAGAAGCTCGGCGTCCAGGGCTCGATCATGTCCGACGGTCTGCCGACACCGCGCGCTCACGACGGCATGGCGGCCTTCCCTGGCCCCGGGGACGCGCTGCGCTTGATGCGAAATCACGAGGACTCCGAGCCGGCGGCGACATCGGCCCTCGTCGGGAAGCCCGACACGGCGTGGGACAGGA
Organism: uncultured Gemmatimonadales bacterium; assembly: GCA_964502985.1. Lineage (GTDB taxonomy): Bacteria > Gemmatimonadota > Gemmatimonadetes > JACCXV01 > JAHWKZ01 > CAZCZH01. The sequence goes on along the minus strand of CAZCZH010000094.1, from coordinate 2,832 downwards.
AGGGCGGGGGCGGCGTGACGGCGCTCGACGTGGCGATCGGCAAGGACGGCGAGCCCGTCCTCCTGCGCGACTTTCTGGTCCTCAACGGGACGATCGTCAATTGCGCCGGCGGGCCGACGCCGTGGGGCTCTTGGCTGAGCTGCGAGGAGACGACCCAGGGGCCGACCCACGGCTGGTCCAAGCCGCACGGCTTCGTGTTCGAGGTCCCGGCCGACGCCGAGCGGCCGGTCGAGGCGCAGCCGTTGCGCGCGATGGGGCGCCTGGTCCACGAGGCCGTCGCCGTCGACCCTTCGACGGGCATCGTCTACATGACGGAGGATCGCGCCACGGCCGGGCTGTACCGCTTCATCCCCAAGGCGCGCGGCAAGCTGGCGGCCGGCGGGCGACTCCAGATGCTGGCCGTCGACGGCCGGCCGGGGCTCAACACGCACAAGGGGCAGACGCCGGGCGAGGCCCTGCCGGTCCGGTGGGTCGACATCCGCGACCCCGACCCGCCGTCGGCCGAGACTCACGACCTGGCCGTGTTCGACCAGGGGCGCGACAAGGGGGCGGCCGCGTTCGCCCGCCTCGAGGGGTGCTGGTTCGGGGACGACTCGGTGTACTTCCACGCCACGATCGGCGGCGACGCGGAGTGCGGGCAGGTGTGGCAGTACGTCCCGCCTCCGCGCGGCGCGGCGGCGGACGCTGGCGGCACGCTGAGGCTCGTGTTCGAGTCGCCGAGCCCGGAGGTCCTCGACGGGCCAGACAACGTGACCGTCAGCCCGCGCGGCAGCGTCGTGATCTGCGAGGACGGCCACACCGACGGGAATTACGTGCGCGGCCTGACGCGCGAGGGCGACGTCTTCGACGTGGCGCGCAACATCCTGAACGAGCGCGAGTTCGCGGGAGTGACCTTCAGCCCCGACGGGCGCGTGTTGTTCGTCAACATCCAGGGCGACCGCCGCAATGGCGACCCGGGCAACCTCGGGATGACTCTGGCGATCTGGGGTCCGTGGGGGGACGGCGCGCTGTAGCCGCCCGCTAGCCGGACTCGTCCAGCAGCTCTCCGATCCGGTCGCGGATCGCGTCGCGCGCGCGGCGGAACGCGGCCTTCCTCTCCTCTTCCGTTCCCGTCGCCGCCGCCGGATCGTCGATCGGCCAGTGGAGCCGTCGCACGTCGCCGGGAAACACCGGGCATACCTCCTCGGCGCACAGCGTGACTACGGTGCCGATCCGCTCGACGGGGATCGCGTCGATCCCCTTGGAGCGCGCGCCGCCGATGTCGATCCCGATCTCGGCCAGGACCTCGACGGCCAGCGGACGCACGCGATCGGGCTCGGAGCCCGCGCTGTACACCTCGATCCCGGGCGGGGCCGCGGCCCGGGCGAGCCCCTCGGCCATCTGGCTGCGCGCGGAGTTCGCCACGCACAGGAACAGAATCCCGTCGCTCACGGCACGGCGGCGATCTCGATCGACCCCGGGCGCGCGTCGCCGAAGCGCTCGGCCAGCGTGTCCTGGCGATAGCGGAAGATGCGCTCCAGGTCGGGCGCCACGAAGCGCTCGACGACGAGCGGCGCCAGCGGCCCGCCAGGCGCGGCGAACGTGACCCGGTCCCGGCATGCCGTCCCGCCACCCTTCTCGGCGAACGAGTGCTCGTGGATCCAGCGTCGGTAAGGCCCCTTCCGCTGCTCGTCGACGAACCGTTGCGGCGGGTCCCACACGGTGATCTCGCTCCGCCACAGGACCGGCACGCCGCGGATCCTGAGCCGGTAGTCGAGGGTCGCGCCTGGACCCAGCTCCGCCGGCGCCGGCGTCCGCATCCTGAAGCGCAGCGATTCCGGCGTCAGGAGCTCCAGGTTGGCGGCGTCCGCGAAGAACGCGAACACCTCGTCCCTTGGCGCGTCGAGCCACATGTCCGAGTCGAGTCGGTAGAGCTGCACGCCGAAAAGCTCGTCGCCGCCGGTGGACGACGCCACCGTCCTTCCGCGCGTGCGCGCCACCACCGTTCACCGCAGGAGACGCCCGCTCCCCGCCCGAGACCGCGTCTCGCTGCGCGAGGGTGGACAGGCGGGGTGCCACGCGCCCATTCTCGCTTTGCGCCCAGCGATCCACGAACCGCCGCCGGAGGTGCCCCGTGCGCCACGTCCGTCCGCTCCTCGTACTCCTCCTGATCCCTCTGATGCCGCCCCCCCGAGCGCTCGCCCAGACTCCCACGCCCCGCACGTGCAACGCGCCCGAGTTCCACCAGTTCGATTTCTGGGCCGGATCGTGGACCGTGACCACGCCCGACGGAAACGTCGCCGGGACGAACGAGATCGATCCGGTCCTCGACGGCTGCGCGCTGATCGAGAACTGGCAGGGCACGGGCGGGCTGGCCGGCAAGAGCCTCAACTTCTACGACGCGGGCACCGGGCACTGGTACCAGACATGGGTCAGCGCGGTCGGCCCGCTGTGGCTGAAAGGCGGGCTGGAAGACGGCCGGATGGTCCTCCGCTCGACGAACCCCGATGCCGACGTGCTCGACCGCATCACGTGGATCCCGGACGACGACGGCTCCGTCGAGCAGCGCTGGGAGCAATCCGAGGATGGCGGGAAGACGTGGAAGGTCGTGTTCCTCGGGACCTACCGGAAGGCCGACCCGGCGCGCTAGCCTCGGGCCGGGCGCCTCGATACGTTGGGGCCATGGTTCGCTGGAGATCGGGCAGGCGCAGCTCGAACGTGGAGGATCGCCGCGGCCGTAGCGGCGGGCTGGCCGTCGGCGGGTTCGGGATCCTCGTCCTGGCGCTGATCGTGTGGCTCCTGGGTGGCGATCCGCTGGCGTTCCTGTCGAGCGTCGAGCAGGCCCCGCCCGCG
>CAZCZH010000093.1:0-9211 GCA_964502985.1 uncultured Gemmatimonadales bacterium | reverse complement strand
GTAACCGGCCACGACGACCGTCGATCCGGCCAGCAGGACGTTCGTCGCGCGGAGCACGCCGTCGATCGTCGACTGCCCGGTGCCGTAGCGGTTGTCGAACAGGTGCTTGGTATTGGAATCGTTGACCGCGATGACCGGGAACAGGAGCACGCCGGCCGCTTCCATCGACTTGAGTCGGATGACTCCCGTCGTCGTCTCCTCGGTCGAGGCCATCACGCCCTCGACGATCGTCCGGCGCTCCTCGTCCGAAAGGCCAGTGGCCCATTCACGGATGACGGGATGCAGGTCGTCGTAGCGCTCGAGCCCGATCATGTGCAGCGAGCCCACCAGGTCGGCGCCGTCGTCCATCGTCACCTGGGGGCCGTGCGCCAGCGCCGCCTTGATGTGCTCGTAGTAGGTGTCGTTGTCCTCGCCCTTGATGGCGTGGACCTGGATCCCGTGATCGACGACGAGGTGCGCCGCGACGTCGTCCTGCGTCGAAAGGGGATTCGACGCGCACAGGCAGACGTCGGCCCCGCCGCGCTTCAACGCGATCATCAGGTTGGCGGTCTCGGTCGTCACGTGGAGGCACGCCGACACGCGCACGCCGGCGAGCGGCTTCTCCTTCTCGAAGCGGTCGCCGATCAGCTCCAGGACGGGCATGTTGCGCCCGGCCCATTCGGTGCGCAGGGCCCCCCGCTCGGCGAGCCCCGGGTCCTTCACGTCGCTCGCCACGTCGACCGACGCGCCGCCGCGCTTCCTCTGCTTGATGTCCGTCATGTCGTCTCTCTCCCGTGCTTGTCTTCCGGCGACCGGCTCACGCGTCGCGCAAGGCGTCGACGTGGTCCGTCCGCTCCCAGGTGAACAGGCCGTCCTCGGGCGTTCGGCCGAAGTGGCCGTACGCCGCCGTCGGGCTGTAGATCGGGCGTCGCAGGTCGAGCGCCTCGATGATCGCGCGCGGTCGCAGGTCCCACACCTCGAGCACCTTGCGCGCCAGCTCGGCGTCCGGCACGCGCCCCGTGCCGAAGGAATCGACCATCACGCTTACCGGCTCGGCGACGCCGATGGCGTACGCCAGCTGGACCTCGCACTGCCGGGCGAGGCCCGCCGCGACCAGGTTCTTGGCGATCCACCGGGCCGCGTAGGCCCCCGAGCGATCGACCTTGGTGGGATCCTTGCCGCTGAACGCTCCGCCGCCGTGGCGCCCCATGCCGCCGTACGTGTCGACGATGATCTTGCGCCCTGTCACGCCCGCATCGCCCTGCGGTCCGCCGATGACGAAGCGCCCGGTGGGGTTGATGAACACGTCCACCCGCTGCTCGTCGTACAGTTCGGTCGGCAGGACGGGCCCGATGACGTGTTGCTTGAGGCCGGCCTCGATCTCCTCGCGCGACACCACGTCCTCGTCCGCGGTCTGGGTCGACACGACGACGGCCTTGACCTCGCGCGGTCGTCCTTCGTCGTACTCCACCGTGACCTGGCTCTTGCCGTCCGGACGCACCCACGGCAGGGTCCCGTCCTTGCGCTTCTCCGCCAGACGACGGCTGAGGGCATGGGCCAGCGAGATGGGCAGCGGCATGAGCTCGTCCGTCTCGTCGGTCGCGTAGCCGAACATCATCCCCTGGTCGCCGGCCCCCTCGCGGTCCACGCCACGCTGGATGTCGGGCGACTGCCGATCGAGCGATACGAGCACGCCGCACGTCAGGTAATCGAAGCCCATCCGCGCGTCGATGTAGCCGATGCGCCGGATCGTCTCGCGGGCGACGTCGGCGATCGGCACGTAGGCCTCGGTCGTGATCTCTCCCGCCACCACGACGAGGCCCGTCGTGACCAGGGTCTCGCAGGCCACGCGGCTGGCCGGATCGTCCGTCAGGGCGGCGTCCAGCACGCCGTCCGAGACCTGGTCGGCGATCTTGTCGGGGTGGCCCTCGGTCACCGACTCCGAGGTGAACAGGTAGCGATCCGTCCGCACTGGCCGATCCTCTCGCTGGAGAACAGGGTCTGCCTCGGTCCTCACCATGTGACCTCCGATCCGTCGCCCAGATTCAGCTGCTTCGCGCTACCGCGGACCCGTGACCGCGGCCCCAGGATGGAGCCCTCCAGGACGGCGCCCTCGACGAGCGCCTCGTCGGCCAGGATCGAGTCCCGTACGATCGCGTCGCGTACGGTGGCGCCGCGCGACAGTGAGACGTGCGGCCCGACGACGGCGTTCTCAATCACGCAGTCCGGCCCCACGGTCACCGGGGCCACGATCCGCGCCCCGTCGAAATCCGCCGGGTCGACGTTTCCCCCCGCCCGATCGAGCAGCGCCCGGTTGGTGGACAGGAGCGTCTCCGGCTTGCCGCAATCGAACCAGTCGCCGATCTCGTGCGGCACGAACCACTCTCCCTCGTCGATCATGGCCTGCAGGGCGTCCGTCAACTGGTACTCCCCGCGCGTCATGACATCGCCCGTGACCAGCCCATCGAGCGCGCCGCGCAGGCGCTCGGCGGCCAGCACGTAGTACAGGCCCACCAGCGCCAGGTCGCTCGGGGGGTCGGCCGGCTTCTCGATCAGACGCACCACCCGCTCTCCGGCGGCGTCGAGCTCGACGATCCCGAACCGCTCGGGATCCGGCACGCGGCGCACGCCGAGCACGCTCCGCGGGCTGGCCACGATGGTCCGGTAGTCGACGTCGAACACGGTGTCCCCGAGGACGACCAGCAGCGGACCCTGATCATCCGCTTCCAGAGCCTGCAGCACGGCATGGCCCAGGCCGAGCTGTCGTTGCTGCCAGACGACTTTCAGCCGCAGGTCGGGGAACGTCTCGCGGACGTACGCCTCGCACTGCTCTCCCATGTATCCCACGACGAGTCGGACCTCGTCGGGCTCGAGTCCCGCCAGGTCCGCCAGGATGTGGCCCAGGACGGGGCGCCCCGCGACGGGGAGCATGACTTTGGGGACGCTCCACGTGTGTGGCCGCAAACGCGTGCCCTGGCCGGCCGCCGGAATCACGATCTTCACCGGACGTCTCCTGAGTCTCCCAGTCGGGCCTTGAGGCGCTCGATCGAGCGGACGGGCGTGGGGTCGTGCCCTGCGATCACGGAAGCCAGGAAGCTAGCGCAGTCCCCCAGGCAACACAACCGAAACAGGCCCTCCAGCGCCGTCTCGCCGCCGACTCGAACGCGATGCGGCGCGAGGCCGGCCTCGACGCCCGACTCCCACGCCAGATCGATCCTCCGCCGCACGCGTGGATCGTCCCATGTCGTCTCGAGGAAGACCTGCGCGAGGGCCGGCGGAACGTCGCCCTCGAAGCCGACGATCTCGTTGTGGTCGCGCTCGGGGAACTCGGACGAGAACGCAAGCCGCTTGGCGTTCTCGGCGATCTGGCAGCGCCACCGGGTGGCCGCCGCGCGGGCGATCGGATGGCCGCCGTAGATCACCGCCACGCGCCGGGCGAACGTCTCCGCCAGGCCCACGGCCGGGTTCGAGGCGGCCCACTCGAGCCACTCCGGCATGTCCCGGGATACGGCCTCGCCGGCCGCCCGGAGCTCGTCGGCGACGGGCCCCGGTTGCAGACCGGGGTCCAGCGCGGCGACGACGAGCGCGCACGCGGCCAGCGAGTGGCCCAGCGCCGCCCGCGGGGGCGAGCCCGGCGGCAGGACGAACACGGGATCACCGTTCTCGGCGGCCAGCCGGGCCAGCCGCCCGCCGGTCGTGACGACCGCCGCCGGGATCCCCCGCGCCTTGGCCGCGGCGTAGCAGGCGACGGTCTCCGCGGTCTCCCCGGAGTAGCTGGAGGCGATCAGGAAGGCGTCGCCGTCGAGCCAGGCGGGCGGGGCGTAGTCGCGGACGACGGCCAGCGGGAGCCGGCGCCGTTCCGCGCTCCATCCCGCGACGAGCTCGCCGGCGATCGCCGAGCCACCCAGCCCGGCCAGCGCCAACGCTCGCGGCGGGCGCCCGGGAATCAGGCCCTCGGCGAGCGGCAGGGCCCGTCCGGCGCCCGCGACGAGCTGCGTCGGGAGTCCCGCCACGCGATCGCGCATGCCCTCCCGATCGATCTCGGCCTCGCGCGCGGCCCATGACCGGACGTCCTCGTCCGTCGGCCGCGTCGCGCTCGTCGCGTGCTCGAGCGGGCTCACGCCTCGTCGTCCGCCGAAGCCGAGTGGCGGAAGAGCGGCGCGAGGGGCTCCAGCGCGGCCGCGGCGGCCTCCGCCGACTCGGCTTCGAGGGCCGCCCGGGCCGCCGTCTCGGCCTCCGCCAGCCGGACCCGTCCCAGCACCTGCTTGATGCGCGGAATGCGCGACGGGACCATGCTGAAGCGCCGGATCCCGAGGCCCAGGAGGAGCGCCGCCGCTCGCGAGTGGGAGCCCATCTCGCCGCACGTCGTCACCGGACGGCCCAGACTCCGCGCGGCGTCGACCGTCTCCGCCACGAGACGCAGGACGGCAGGATGGAACGGCTGGAACAGGTGCGCGATGCGCTGGTTCCCGCGATCCACGGCGAGGGTGTACTGGATCAGATCGTTGGTCCCCAGCGAGAGGAAGTCGAAGCGCTCGGCCAGCGGCGCCGCCAGGAGCGCCGCCGCCGGAGTCTCGATCAGCGCCCCGACGGGGCACGTCTCGGCGCGCGCGATGCCGGATCGGTCCAACGACTCACGGGCCGCGGCGAGGTGCTCCAGCGCGCGGTCGGCCTCGTCGACGGTGGTCAGCATGGGCAGCATGATCGACACCGGCCCGTGGGCCCCGGCGCGCAGGATCGCCCGCAGCTGCGCGCGGAACATCTCGGGGCGGTCCAGGCAGTAGCGGATGGCCCGCCATCCGAGGAACGGGTTGTCCTCGGGCTCCATTCCCGACAGGAGCTTGTCCCCGCCCAGGTCCAGCGTGCGGATCGTCACCGGCCGGCCCTCCATTCGCTCGACGAGGTCGCGGTACACCGCGAGCTGCTCCTCTTCCCCCGGCTCGCCGCCGCTCTGCAAAAACAGGTATTCGGTGCGGTACAGCCCGACCCCGTCGCTGCCGAACAACAGCGCCGACTCGATCTCACGCGGGAAGTCGAGGTTGGCCAGGAACTCCAGCTCGACGCCATCCGCCGTGACGCCCGGAGCGTCCGCCAGGCTGACCCATTCGGCCCGCTTGCGCTCGATCTTGGCGCGCCGCCGCTCGTACTCGGCGAGCGTCCCCGCGGAGGGATTCTGTATCAAGAGCCCCTCGCGGCCGTCCAGGACGACCGACTCGCCGTGAGTCAATCGCTGGAGGATCGCCCCGAGGTCGATCACCGCTGGAATCTCCAGCGCCCGGGCCAGGATCGCGGTGTGGCTGTTGGGCGCGCCGAGCTCGGTGGCGAACCCCAGGATCCGGTCGCGGTCCAGCTCAGCCGTCAGGCTGGCCGGAAGGTCGTGGGCCGCGAGGATCGCGTTTTGCATCAGATCCCCGACCGCCGGCTCGCGCTCTCCGAGCAGGGTCCGGACGACGCGCTGCTCGACGTCGCGGATGTCGCGGACGCGCTCCCGCAAGTAGGCGTTCTGGCTGTGCTCCAATTGACGCGCGGTCACGTACACGCGCTCGCAGAAGGCCTGCTCCGCGTTGATCCGATCCGCGCGAATCCGGGCCTTCGTCTTCTCCAGCAGGTCCTGGTCCTCGAGGATCAGCAGGTGGCTGTCGAAGATCGTGGCCTCGGCCTTGTTGGCGTCGGCGAGGGCCCGCTGCACCCGCTCCAGGTCCGCGCGGACGCTCTCGACGGCCGCCTCGAAGCGGCGCACCTCCTGATCGATCTCGCCGGGTTCGAGAGTACGCGTCGGGATGCGCGGCACGGTGGGCGTGACCAGGCAGACCGCGCCGTAGGCGATCCCCGGCGAGACGCCCTGGCCGTGGTGGATCGTCTCCTCGGAGGGCGGGCCTTCGGTCACGCGTTCTGCGGGCGCTCGACCGGCCGCCCCTCGTCGTCCTCGTCGAACCCGCGCTCGATGAGGGCCACGAGCTCGCGCACCGCCTCGTCCGCGTCCTGACCCTCGGCGCGGATACGCAGGCTGGAGCCCTGCTCGGCGGCGAGCATCATCACACCCATGATGCTCTTGCCGTTGACCTCGATCCCCTCCCGCTCGACGTACACCTCGGCGGAGAAGCGCGTCGAGCAGCGGACGAAGTGAGCCGCGGGGCGGGCGTGCATGCCGAGTCGGTTGACGATACGGACCTCGGCTTCAGAGGAGGGGCTCATCCGATGCTTCCTGGCGAGAGCTGGTAGATCGCGCTGAGCAGGATCAGGACGGCGAAGAAGGCGAGCGAGGTCGGCACCCGGCGCGCGTCGGCCTTCGCGCCCGGCCGCGCCAGCCCCGTCAGCAGGACGAACGCCAGCAAGAATACCCCCACGCCAGGGGGCCCGCCAGCACGCACGGCTCGCAGGGCGCCGGTGCCCAGCGCGGCGCCGGCGGCCAGCGCGCCCAGCCCCGCCGCCAGTCCCCCCGCCCGGAGCCAGAACGGATCCTGCAGCACGCGCGCGATTCCTGCGCCCGAGGCGAAGCCCGCCCGGACTCCGCGGAAGCGCACCGTCTGGGCGACGAGGCCGAACGCCAGCACGAAGGCCGCCGCGGCCCACGGAGTCGCCACGGCCAGGGCCACGACCGCCGCTGCCAGCCCGAACGCGGGCCTGAGGCGTGACCAGAACAAGGCGTCGCCGATGGCTCCCAGCGATCCGGTCAGGGCCCGCAACAGCCGCCGCTGCCGGCGCTCGGCCCCGGCCGCGCTCCGGGCCACCTGCTCCTCGAGCCGCAGGGCGACGCCCAGCCCGAGGGTCGCCAGGAAGGGATTGCTGTTGAACACGTCCGTGTGGGCGTGGAGTCGCGCGGCGCGTTCCCGCTCGTCCGCGTACAGCCGGCGCAGGCCCGGCAGGAGCGCCCAGCCGAACGCCAGCCCTTGCAGCGTCTCGTAGTTCCAGGCCGCCTGGAGCAGCGTCGCGCGGAGCGCGATAGCGCGGCGCTCGCCCGATCGCCGCCGCGGCCGCGGACCGCCCCGATCCGTCACGCCGCGATCCACCACGCCCCGGCGGCCAGAGCCGCTCCGACCCCGGCCAGCGCCGCCGCGCGCCGCCCGTCGACGAACAGCCGGATGCCCCCGACGGCGAGAGTGGCGAAGGCCGCCGCGCGCAGCCCCTCGGCAGGCAGCGGCCCGCCCCACGGCGTGTCGCCGACCAGGCCCGCTCCGATCCACGCAACAGCCAGGGCGACGGCGGTCTGCCCGGCCCCCAGGCCGGCGCCGCGTGCGAGCGCGGCCGCGATCGTCCGCCCCGGGGCGCTCAGATCACCGGTCTCTACGCGAGCGCGAGCGCGCGCCGCCGCGCGTCCGTTCCACGACCGCTGGACTCCGTCCACGAACTCCCCCAGGCGCCCCGCCGCCAGGCCCGCCAACGCCGCGTAGCCCGCGGGATAGACCGCTTCCGAGCGGTGTCCGATCGCGACCGCCGTGGCGACCAGCGCCGCGAGCCCCGCGTTGGCGTAGCGCGCCGCGCCGACGGGCAGCGCGTCGAGGTACGCGGCCTCGAACGCCGCCCCCCACAGGACCCCCTCAAGCGGGGCACCCAGCACGGCGCCCGTCAACGGGCCGACGACGATCGGCCGCGAGACGAGGGTCTGGACGGCGGGCCACCGGTCGAGAAACACGACCGCCCCCAGCGCGACGAGCAGACCGGCCTGGAGGGAAGTCACCGCTCGACCAGCCGCACCGGCTCGCTCGACGGGACGTCCCGCGCCTCGACGCGCACCCCGGCGTCCTCGAGTCTGCGGATATGGAGCTCGTCGTCGCGGCCCAGGCAGACGTACGGCAGAACCCGCCGGCGTCCCGTCGCAGCGTGCAGCCCGCCGACGTTGATCTCGGCGATCGGCACGCCGGCCTCCGCCAGGCGCCACATCGTGGCCAGGTCCTGCGTCAGGACGAACGCAGCCTCGTCGGAATCCATCAGGGCGGGCAGCCGCTCGACGGCCGTGCGCTCGGTCCAGAAAGAGGCCCGGATCCCGGCCGGCAGGCCGCTGACGTAGATCTGCCGCTCGACGGGGCTCTCGGCCACGTCGTCATCGACGACGACGATCCGCGCCACCCCCAGCCGCCGCGCCCAGCCGACCACGACCTGCCCGTGGATCAGGCGCTCGTCGACACGGAACAGCGCGACGCTCAAGGGTGGACGGCGATCGCGTTGCGACTCTTCGTGACGAGCGCCGCGACGAGCTTCTCGTGCGGTTGGTCCTGCAGGAAGACGAACTCGAACAACAGCGGCAGGTTGACCCCGGTGAACAGCGCCCGCGCCTTGCCGGAGTCCACGAGGCGCTGGCATGCCTGGCCGCACGAGCCTCCGCCGAGGTCGGCGAAGAGGTATGCTTCCCGGTCGCCGGAACGGGCGGCGAGCAGCTCCCCGACGGCTTCCGCCAGAGCCGGGCCGCTCCGGCCGTCGTTGCTCAAGGCCCACAGGTTGTCGTGCGGCCCGGTCACGCGCTCCAGCGCCGAGAGCAACCCCTCGGCGAGCGTCCCGTGCGCCACCACCACCCCGCAGCGACCCGTCACTCGTAGTCCTCTTCGAGGTACGCCTCGGTCTCGGCCTTGGTTCGCATGCGCTCGATCAGGCGCTGGTTGAACGCCTCCGCGGCGTGCCGCCCGGCGAAGCGCTGGAGATGGTTCATGGCCACCACCTCGGCGATCACGGTGATGTTCTTGCCGGGGTTCAGCGGCACCCGCACGAGCGGGATCTCCGTCCCGAGGATGTCGATGCGCTCCTCGTCGAGGCCAGCCCGCTCGACCTGCGTGCTCTCGTCCCAGTCTTCCAGCCGCACGACGACCTCGATTCGCTTCTGCAACCGGACGGCGCGAATCCCGAACAGCGACTGGATGTCGATGATTCCCACGCCGCGGATCTCCATGTGGAATCCGAGCACGTCGCTGCCGCGACCGATCAGCACCCCGCCCGCCCGACGCGCGACGTGCACCTGGTCGTCGGCCACGAGACGATGCCCGCGCTCGACCAGGTCCAGCACGCACTCCGACTTGCCGATGCCACTGCGGCCGGTGAACAGGAGGCCCACGCCGTACACGTCCGCCAGCGAGCCATGGACGTTGGTCGAAGGCGCGAACTGCGACTCGAGGAACGCCTTGATGGCGCCGTAGAAGGCGCCCGTCTTGAGCCCGGTCGACACGACCGGGATCCCGCGCTCCTCGGCGACTTCGAGCAACGTGACCGGGGGATCGATCCCCTTGGTGACAAACACGACCGG
>CAZCZH010000092.1:0-9336 GCA_964502985.1 uncultured Gemmatimonadales bacterium | reverse complement strand
GAGCGGATGGGGTCTGGTGGCCCCTGCGGTCTTCAAAACCGTCATCGGGCGCGCGCGTCGCGCCCGGGGTGGGTTCGATTCCCACACGTTCCCGCCACCTCGCTCGCGCCGCGCCCAGCGCATAGTTTTCTCGTGGACATCCCACGTTGGGAGGCGAGCATGCGAACGAGTTGGAGGTTCGCGCTCATGGTCGCGACGGGCGCATCGATCACGGCGTGCAGCGGTGGTGGGGGCGGCGGAGGCGGGGGACCCACCGGGACTCCGGTCGGCGACCTGCGCGGGAGCTATACGGTGACCCACAGTCTCAGCCTGGCAGGCCTCACGATCGGCGAGTGCACCGGAGCACTCGTGATCGCCTCGATGAACGGGAACGCCTTCGCGGGGACCATATCGATCACCGACCAGGACCGCTGCGCGGGTCTGATCGGACAGGGGACGATTCAGGGGATGCTGGGAGAAGGCGACGCGGTCACGTTCACCGTCACCTTGCCAGGGCTCGAGGAGCTGCTCGCCCAGGTCGGCTGCGTGATCTTGTCCGGTGGCGACACCTTCACCGGGACGGCCAGCTCGACCCGCGTCCGGGGTACCCGCAGGAACCAGGTCGGCTGCGATGGGAACCAGGCCGAGGGGCAGTGGCAGATCGTGGCCGAGAAGGAATGACCGAAACGGGACCGCGCCGCGTCGTCACCTCCGATCCCGAGAACAGCGAGCTTCCGTTCGAGGCTCCGCTGGCGTGGATCACGCCGCGCGAGCGATTCTACGTGCGGAACCACTTTCGCGTCCCGGCGCTCGACCCGCACGCCTATCGGCTGAAGGTGGGGGACGGCGAGCTGAGCCTCGCCGCCCTCGAGGACCTGCCCCAGCGCGCGATCGTCGCCACCCTCGAGTGCGCCGGCAACGGGCGGCGGTATTGCGATCCGCCCGCCGACGGCGTCCAGTGGGGGACGGGCGCCGTGTCGACGACCGAGTGGGGTGGCCCCGCCCTGGGCGACGTCCTGGCCGCGGCCGGAGCCCCCCTGGACAGGCCCCACGTGCACCTGACGGGCGCTGATCGCGGGCGCCCCGAGGGCGTCGAGCGAGAGATCGCCTACCGCCGGAGCCTGCCCCGCGACAAGGCGCTCGACCCCGATACGCTCGTCGCGCTGCGACTCGGGGGGGAGCCGCTGGCGGCGGCGCACGGCGCGCCGGCGCGGATCCTCGTCCCGGGCTGGTACGGGATGGCGTCGGTCAAGTGGCTGGTCGCCGTCGAGCCGGCCGACTCCCCGTCGGAGGACCATTTCATGGTCCGCGACTACACCCGCCGCACGCCGGACGGCGGTCGCGAGCCGCTGGACTGGGTGCGCCCCAAGGCCGAGATCGCGCACCCCGCGGAGGGCGCCGGACTGGCCGCCGGGCCGATTCAGGTGTCGGGTGCGGCGTGGGCCGGATGCGCGGCGGTCGAGCGGGTCGAGGTCACCGTCGACGGCGGGGCGTCGTGGCACACGGCCGCCCTCGATGGGCCGCAGACGCGCTGGGGGTGGCGACTGTGGCGCTGGAGCTGGGACGCGCGGCCCGGCGCGTATCGCCTGGCGGCGCGGGCGACGGATGGCCGCGGCGAGGGCCAGCCCGAGCGCCCGGACGGCGCGGCCCACGGCTACGAGAACCACTGGGTGCGGTTCCGCGCCGTCGAGGTGCGGTAGCGCCCCGCGTGCGCCGGTCCACGCTCCCCGTCGTCGTCGGCGTACTGGCCGGGCTGGCTTTGGCGCGGCCCATGGCGGGTCAGCAGGCGGACGCCGACACGACCGAGGTCCGGCCGTCGGAGCCGATCCCGCTCGACTCGCTCCCCACGGGGCTCGCTCCGAGCGACACGATCCCCGTCCTCGCCCCGCGCTTCCGCGGCGCGGGCGTGGCCGAGCTGGCGGCCGTCCCGACGCAGGACTCGCTTCCCCGAAACCCGCGCAACGCGGCCATCCGCGCGTTCCTGATCCCCGGCTGGGGGCAGGTCTACACCGGCCACCCGTGGCGCGCCGCGCTGTTCGCTGCGGCGGAGGTCGGTTTCGGCTGGGCCGGTTACAGCAAGCAGCGCGACGCGCTCGCCTACCAGGCCGATCTCCGCGCCGCCCAGCGGGCGTTCTTCGCCGATCCCCCGGAGGGGATCCCGCCGGACGACTCGACCGCTCTGGAGCAGGCCTTCGAGCAGACGGCCGAGGCGACGACCCTGCGCAGCCAGCTCGGCAGCGCGCAGGGGCGCCGCGAGGACTTCTACGCGTACACCGCGCTGAGCGTCATCTTCGCCGCCGTAGACGCCTACGTGGCGGCGCAGCTCGATCCTCTGCGGGTCGAGCGCGAGACCGCCACCGGCCGCGTTCGTGCCTGGCTCCGGCTGGCGATCGGTCCGGGCGCGCGCGCCGGCCCGGTCCACGCGGCCGCTCCATGACGGGGCGCGACGCCCCGATCGGGGTGTTCGACTCGGGGATCGGCGGGTTGACCGTGCTCCATGAGCTGATGGCGCGCCTGCCCCGCGAGTCGATGATCTACTTCGGCGACACGGCGCGCGTGCCGTACGGTCCCAAGTCGAAGGCGACGGTGACCCGCTTTTCGCGGGAGAACGTCGAGCTGCTGGCGGGGCTCGGCGTGAAGGCCGTCGTCGTGGCCTGCAACACGGCCACGGCGCGGGCCCTGCCGGAGCTGAGGCTGGCCTTCGACCTGCCCGTCATCGGCGTCGTCGAGCCCGGCGCCCGGGCGGCCGTCCAGGCGACCCGGGCCGGCCGGGTCGGGGTGATCGGAACCTACGGCACGATCGGCAGCGATGCGTATCGCCGGAGTCTCCTCGCCCTCGAGCCGGGGCTGACCGTCGTATCGCGCCCGTGTCCCCTGTTCGTGCCGTTCGTCGAGGAGGGGTGGCTCGACCATCCCGCCACCCGCCTCGTGGCGCGCGAATACTTGACCCCGTTCGTCGAAGACGGCGTCGACACGCTGATCCTGGGGTGCACGCACTATCCGCTGCTCAAGGGCGTCATCGCGGAGACTCTGCCCGGCGTGCGGCTGATCGACTCGGCCGAGGAGACGGCGCGCGAGACGGCGACCTTGCTCGCCGAGCGCGGTCTGACTCGCGAGGCGGGCGAGCCCGAGTACCGCTGGCTGGTGAGCGACCTGCCGGAGCAATTCCGGCGCGTCGGGCGCCTGTTCCTCGGCGAGCGGATCGGTACGGTGGAGGTCATCCAGGCCGACGCCGGCGACTAGCCGGCCGGGAACCGCTCCAGCGTCAGCGCACCGTCGGCCAGCTTGCCATAGCTCCGGTGATCGACCCAGTCCCCGATGTTGAGGTATACGCCTCCCGGCGCGTGGTGCAGCTCGGGCCAGTGCACGTGCCCGGCCACGACCGCGTCCCACTGCTCCCGCGCCAGCGTGTCGATGGCCGCCGCCCGGAGCGCGTCGCGGTGCCGGCGCAGGGCCTCCTCGTGGTGCCGGCCGCGGCTGGCGGCCGACGTCCGCGCGGCGATCCACCGCCCGAGGCGCGGAGGCAGGCTCCGAAAGCCAGCGATGGACCACGGATGACGCAGGGTCCGGCGCACCCAGCGGTACCTGCCGCTGGCCCCGCCGAGGGCGTCGCCGTGGGTCAGGAGAAGGCGCAGCCCGTGGTGCTCGACGGCCGTCGGGTCGCCGATCAGCTCGAGGCCGGTCTCGCGCTCGAGCGTTCCCGGGCGCCGGCCGGTCCGGGCCCAGTAATCGTGGTTTCCGCCCATGAAGGCGACCCGCGCAGCGCGGCCGGTCAGGCGCCGCAGCGCGCGCAGCACGGGCAGCGAGTCGCTCGGCGGAGGGCCGCCGCGGTCGAACCAGAAGTCGAACACGTCGCCCAGCAGGTACACGCTCGCGCCGGCCTCGATCGAGTCGAGGAACGCGATCCAGTCCTGCTCGCGGGCCGCCTCGACGGGCGGATCGAGCACCCCCAGGTGGACGTCCGAGGCGAAGTACACGGGCGATTCCATGGGCCCGAAGCTAACGCGCGCCGCCCGCGTTAGCGTGCCCCCCGGGACGGACGATACCTTGGCCGCATGCCGGTGAAGCGCGAGATCGAGAAGACGGCCGACGACCGGGCGTTCGGCCGCCGCGGCGTATGGCAGCGCATCAAGGACGTCGCGCTGATGGACGTGGCGGTCCTCGTCAAGGGGATCGACGAGAACGCGCTCGGGCGGTTGGAGGAGCGGCTGCTGGGGGCCGATTTCGGCGTCCCTGCCACGCTGTTTCTCGTCGAGGAGGTCGACGTGGCGGCCAGGCAGGGGCGGCTCCGGACGGAGGACGACTTCCGGGCGCTGGTCCGCGACCGCCTCGTCGAGCTGCTCGACGACGAGTCCGGGCGTCCGGCACTGGTCGAGGCCGCCGAGCCGCCGACCGTAGTCCTCCTGGTGGGGGTCAACGGCGTCGGCAAGACGACGACCCTGGCGCGCCTCGGGCGCCGACTCCAGCGGGACGGCCAGGTGCCGATCCTGGCGGCCGCGGACACGTTCCGCGCGGGCGCCATCGAGCAGGTCCGCGAGTGGGGCCGGCGGCTCGACCTGGAGGTCGTCGCGGGCCGCTCGGGCGGCGACCCGGCGGCCGTCGTGTTCGACGCCATCGAAGCCGCGGCGAAGCGTGGCGCGAGCCACGTCCTGGCGGACACGGCGGGACGGCTCCACACGCAGTCGGGGCTGATGGACGAGCTGGCCAAGGTGGCCCGGGTGGCGGGGGAGCGTCTGGCGGGAGCGCCCCACGAAGTGCTGTTGTGCCTCGACGCGACGACCGGGCAGAACGCCATCGCCCAGGCCCGGACGTTCGCCGAGCGGCTCCCCGTGACGGGCCTCGTCGTCTGCAAGCTGGACGGGACGGCGCGCGGCGGGGTCGTCGTCGCCGTCCGCCGCGAGCTGGGCGCGCCGGTCAAGTTCGTCGGTCTCGGCGAGGGTCCGGACGATCTGGTCGAGTTCGACGCGCGGCGCTTCGCGGAGGGGCTCCTGCGCTGAGCGCCGACCTGACGCTCGAGACCGACGTCCGCTGGCTGCCGGGGGTCGGGCCGCGCCGCGCGGAGGATCTGGCGCGTCTCGGCGTGGCGACCGTCGGCGACCTCCTGCACCACTATCCGCGCGATTACTTCGACGCCCGGGAGACGATCTCCGCCGGGAGCGTCGTTCCCGGTTCGACGATCGCCGTCGAGGGTGTCGTGCGCGCCGTCGACAAGCGGCGACTGGACCGTCGCCGGACCCTCGTCACGGCGCTCCTCGAAGACGACTCCGGCGCCGTGCCGCTGGTGTGGTTCAACCAGCCGTGGGTCGCCGACCAGATCCGGCGCGGGGATCGACTGCGGGTCGTCGGCTCGTGCGGCCGTTTCCGGGGCCGCGTCCAGATCACGCCCGTCGAGTACGAGAAGGTCGACCGCGACGCGTCGGCCGGCGCGTCGATCCTTCCGATCTACCCGCTCCCGTAGCACCTGTCCCAGCGGGCGCTCCGCGGCTGGACACGGACGGCGCTCGATCGGCTGGGGCCGGTCGACGACCCCCTTCCGGCCGGTCTCCGCGCCGAGCAAGGTCTGCCGCCGCTGGGTCGGGCCCTGGCCGACCTGCACTGGCCGGCGACGCCTCGCGACCGCGACCGGGCGCGGGAGCGCTTCGTGTGGGAGGAGTTCTTCTGGTGGGAGCTCCGGCTGGCGCTCAAGGCCGGCGAGCGGCGCCGGCCGCAGAGCGGGATCGCGATGGGCGTCGAGGGCGCGCTCGTGCCGCGGCTCGGACGCGGGCTTCCGTTCCGCCTGACCCGCGCCCAGCGCCGGGTCGTGTCGGAGATCTATCGCGACATGCGTTCGGCGCGGCCGATGAACCGCCTGCTGCAGGGCGACGTCGGATCGGGCAAGACCGTCGTCGCCCTGCTGGCCCTGCTGCGCGCCGTCGAGAGTGGCTTCCAGGGGGCCTTGATGGCTCCCACCGAGATCCTCGCCGAGCAGCACGCCCGCAAGGTCGGCCAGCTCCTGGCGGACGCTGGTCTCGACGAGGTCTCGGCAGGGCTGTTGACGGGCGCCGTCGGCGGGCGCGCGCGGGAGCCCCTGCTGGCGGCCCTCGCCACGGGAGACGTGGACGTCCTGATCGGGACGCATGCCCTGATCCAGGAGGGGGTCGAGTTCGGCCGCCTGGGGCTGGTCATCGTCGACGAGCAGCACCGGTTCGGCGTCGCCCAGCGTCTGGCCCTGACGCGCAAGGGGGGGGCCGAAAGAGGGGCCGTGCCCGACGTCCTCGTCATGACGGCGACCCCCATCCCGCGCTCGCTGGCGCTGACGTTCTACGGCGATCTCGACGTGTCCCGGCTCGACGAGATGCCGCCCGGCCGGGCCCCCGTCGAGACGCGCCTCGTGGGGGAGCCCGGCCGCGACCGGCTGCTCGACTTCCTCGGCCGGCGGATCGCGGCCGGCGAACGGGGTTATGTCGTGTACCCGCTCGTGGAGGAGTCGGAGGCTCTCGACCTGAAGGACGCGACGAGCGGGTACGCGGCGCTGTCGAAGCGCTTCCCCGAAGCCCGCGTGGCGCTCGTCCACGGGCGCCTTCCACCCGACGAGAAGGATCGCGTCATGCGCGGCTTCGCCGCCGGCGAGATCGACCTGCTCGTCTCGACGACCGTCATCGAGGTCGGCGTCGACGTGGCGGACGCGACGTTCATGGTCGTCGAGCATGCCGAGCGGTTCGGCTTGAGCCAGCTGCACCAGTTGCGCGGGCGCGTGGGGCGAGGGACGAAGCCCGCGTACTGCTTTCTCGTCGTCTCGCCGGGCGCCGGTCGACAGGCGCGCGAGCGCGTGCGCGTCGTCGGCCGGACCCACGACGGCTTCGCCATCGCCGAGGAGGACCTGCGGCTGCGCGGACAGGGCGACGTGTTCGGCACCCGCCAGCACGGCGCGCCGGACTTTCGCATCGCCGACGTGACGCGGGACGTCGACGCGCTCGTCGCGGCGCGCGACGCGGCGTTCGACCTCGTGGACGGGGATCCGGGTCTCGATCGTCCCGAGAACGCGGCTCTCAGAGCCGAGGTCGAGCGATTGGCCGCGCGTGACGCCGATGTGGCGCGGCAGGGATGAGCCGCGCGCCTTCGCTTGACCGGTTCGCGCGGCGCGGGATAGGTTGCCGCGCGTGAACCACGCCGTGATCCTAGCCGGCGGATCGGGCGAGAGGTTCTGGCCCGCCTCCACGCCGGAGCGCCCCAAGCAGCTCCTGCCCCTGCTCAGCGAGCGCAGCATGCTGCGCGAGACGGTCGACCGCCTGGACGGCGTCGTACCGCCCGAGCGGCGATTCGTCCTGACCAGCCGGGGCTTGCTGTCGGCCGTCGCGCGCGAGCTGCCCGAGATTCCGCGCGCCCATCTGGTCGGCGAGCCGGAAGTCAAGAATACGGCCCCCGCTCTGGGCCTGGCCGCGGGGCTTCTCCAGGCCCGTGATCCGGAGGCTGTGCTCCTGGCGCTCCCCGCCGACCACGCCATCGGCGACGTGACGGCGTTCCGGCATGCGGTGTCGGCGGCCTTCCAGCTGGCGGCCGAGCAACCCGTGCTGGTCCTGTTCGGGATCGTGCCCAATCGTCCGGACACGGGGTACGGCTACATCGAGCGCGGCGCGGCCCTCTCGCCGGGAACCATCGAGGCGTATCGCGTGAGCCGCTTCCGCGAGAAGCCCGACGCCGAGACGGCCCGCCGGCTGTGGCGCGACGGCCGGCACTACTGGAACAGCGGGCTGTTCTGCGGTCGGGCCGGCGCGTTCCTGGAGGAGTTCGCCCGGCACCTGCCGCTCCTGCGCAAGGCCGTCGACAGCGCGCTGGCGCGCTGGTCGGACGACCCGCAGCGCGCGCTGGAGGGATTCTACGCCTCCGTCGAATCGACGTCCTTCGACGTCGGCATCATGCAGCAGACGAACCGCGCGGTGGTGCTGCCGGCGGCCGACTGGGGGTGGGACGACGTCGGGTCGTGGGAGGCCCTGTCGCGGTGGGTCGAGGCCGACGCCGACGGCAACGTGACCCTCGGCACGGGCGCCCTCGAGGGGTGTCGCGACGTCATCGTCTATGCCGCGGGGGGACGGGTGGCCGTGCTCGGGATGCGGAACTGCGTTGTCGTGCGGGCCGGCGACGAGACGTTGGTCGCCGCGCGCGATCGGCTCGACGACCTGAAGGCTTTCGTGCGCCGGGTCACGGGCGAGCGGGGCGACTCGTGAGCCGTTGCCGAGTGGCGCGCGTGGCGGGCCTCCTGGCGCTCACCACCGTGGCCTGCGCGGGGCCGACGCGCGAGGCCCCCCCCGCGGGGCGCGGCGCCGCTCGACCGGGATCGGACGACGCCTCGACGGTCGTCGGAACGGTGGCCCCCGATGGTACGTTTCGCGCCGAGACCCTTCCGGGCGCCCGACCCGATACCGGCGACGTCGAGCGGTCGACCGTCCTGACCGGCGTCCTGACGCCGCCGCCGGAAGCGGAAACGCCGTCCGTCGAGGCTGGCCCGTCGGGGGTCGAAAGGTCACCCGGGCCTCCCAAGGCCGCGAGCGGAGCCGTGTGGCGTGTCCAGGTCTTCGCCGCCCGCGACCGGCGGGCCGCCGAGGCGCGAGTCGCGGAGCTCCGCCAGCGGCTGCCCGACCTGCCGTTCGTCGTCGACACGGGGGGCGGGTGGAGTCGGGTCCGGGCGGGCTCGTTCGCCTCCCGCGATGCGGCCGAGCCGACTCGCCAGCGGTTCGTCGAGCTGGGCTACGCCGATGCGTACGTCGTGCGCGAGGTGGCCACTCCATGACGGCGCCCTTGATCCTCGTCGATCCACCGCGCGAGCCGTTCTGGCCGCTCTCGGCGACGCGACCCGTGGCGGCGCTGTTGGCCGGGACGCGGACGTTCGCCGCGCGGTGGGCCGACGAACACGGCCCGCTGGCGGCGCTCGTCGCCGACGACGAGGTGGCGCGCTGCGGGTGGGGGGATGTAACGCCCCCGCCGGCGCGCTGGGACGCGGGCGAGGTCGGGCTCCGGGTGGCCCTCGCCGGCTGGGTTCCGCCCGAGGCGTGGACGTTCGGGGAGGATCCGGCCGAGTACCGACTGGACGGCGCGCCGGTCGCGTGGCGCCTCGACGCCGAGGCCCGCCGGGCGCTCGACCTCGGCCCGGGCCCGGCGGCGGTTCGCCGGGGACTGGCGGAGCTGGACCACCCCGCCGGCCCCGGCGCGGGGCTGGTCTGCGACACGATCAGGCGCGTGATGGCCGCCAACCCCGAGAAAGTCTGCCCGCATTTGCACATTTCTATGCAAAGCGGCAGCGATTCAGTATTGCGCCGCATGCGACGCCGTTGGGGGAGCAAGCGATTCATCGACCGCTGCGAATTGTTGAAACAGCGGCTC
>CAZCZH010000091.1:0-9403 GCA_964502985.1 uncultured Gemmatimonadales bacterium | reverse complement strand
TCGCCGCGGGGAAGGGACGAAGAATATATCGGCCGCGCGTGACGGCTACAACCCGGGCAACGCGCCACACACGGGTTACAGGATCTCCTTCAACCGCTCCATGTCGACGTTCCCGCCACTGAGGACGCAGACGACCGTCGCGCCCCGCGGCGCTTCGAACGCGCCGGACAATAGCCCCGCCAGCGCGGCGGACCCGGCCGGCTCGGCGAGGAGCTTCGTGCGCTCGAGCAGGGACCGCAGCGCATCGACGATGGCCTCATCCGAGACGAGCACGATGTCATCCACGCGCGCCTGGACGTGCGCCAGCGTGTGCCGGCCGGCAAACGGCGCGTTCAGCCCGTCGGCGATCGTGTGACGATCGTCCAGCGCGATCGGCTCGCCGAGTTCCAAGCTCTGCTTCATGACGGCCGACCCCTCGGGCTCGACGCCGATCACGACGGCATCGGGGCGCTGGGCCTTGACAACCGTAGCGATCCCCGAGATCAGCCCGCCGCCGCCCACGCTCACGAGAACGACGTCGACGTGGGGGACGTCCTCGAGGATCTCGAGACCGACCGTGCCCTGCCCGGCGATGACGTCCAGATCGTCGAACGGATGGACCAGGGTCAGATCGCGCTCGTGCTTGATCGCGAGGCACGTCTCCAGCAGGTCGCCGTCGGTCAGGACGACCTCCCCGCCGTAGCCGCGGGTCGCCTCGACCTTGCTGCGCGGGGCGTTCGAGGGCATCACGACGACGGCCGGGATGTCATACTCCCGCGCTCCCCACGCCAGGGCCTGGGCGTGGTTTCCGGCGGAGAGGGTCACGACCCCGCGCCGCCGCTCGTCATGCGTCAGATTGTGGAGCGCGTTGAGGACCCCGCGCACCTTGAACGAGCCGGTCTTCTGGAGGAGCTCCGGCTTGAACAGAAGCCGGACGCCGGCCCGATCGCCAAGCGCGGACGACCCCATGATGGGCGTGCGGTGGACGCGGCCCGCGATCACCTCGCTGGCCGCGAGCACGTCGTCCAGTGTTACGAGCGTCGAGGACTCGATGAAGCGCCCCGCGACAACGGCAGAGAGGAGTGGGGTGAGCGAGGGGACTCGAACCCCCGACCCCCAGGGCCACAACCTGGTGCTCTAACCACCTGAGCTACGCCCACCACGAACGGAGGAATTTAGCGCAGGCGCTGGGATTCGTCATGCCGTCGCGGCCGGAGGGTGCCCCCGCAGGGCGCCGGGTCAGTCGAGCGCGGCGAGGACCTCGTCGCGAAGGGCGAACAGCTCGGCCGCCTGGGCGGAACCGACCTTGCGCGCGGCGAGGAGAGCCGCCGCCTGGACCCGGTCCCGCGCCTCCGCGAGACGCGTGGGTGGCGGGCAGTCGCCGCGAGCGAGCCGGCCCAGGAGCTCCCGGTCGCCGAAGCGCGTCGCGGCGTACGCCCAGTGGGCCGGCGCGAAGCGCGCCGCGCTCGCCAGGTCGGCGTACGGCGCGAAATCGCCTCGCGGCCGGGCGACCTGCGAGCGCAGGGCGACGAACGTCGCGTGCCGCGGGAGCCCGAGCTGAACCAGGGCGCTCCCCGTGTACACGCTGGCGTGGCGCTCCGGATGGAACATCCAGCCCAGCAGCATCCACTCGGCCCAGTTCTCCACTCCGTTCGCGATCGGCGTCCCGTCCCGGACGGACAGCCGGGCCGCGTTCCCCACGTCCCACCACGAGTCCTGGAGCAAGGGGTCGAGCCGGCCGTCGATCCCGTTCCGCACCATGTGCTGGGCAACGAAACTCGCCGTCCAGCGCCGGACCTGGAAGCACGTCGCGTCGTCGAGGAGCCCGAGGTCTTCGCGCAGGCACGGCGCCTCGGGGTCCGCTGGCCGGCGGTCCGACACCCGCAGCGCGGCCACGGCGAGCTGGAGCGAACCCAGGTCGCGGATCCGGTCGTAGCGCTCGATCGCCCCCCGCACGGCGCCGCCCCGAGCCTCCAGGATCGCCTCCGGCAATGCCGAGTCCGGCATCCAGTCGAGGTTCGTCGACTCGTCCGACCAGCGCGGGAGCGCGACCGCCACCTCGACGTCGAGCGGGTCGATCGCCGCCAGGTCACCGCTCGTCAGATCGAGCGGCCATTGATCCGAGCCGAACAGCCGCGTCGCGAACTGGACGTCGCCGACGAGGACGACGCCGCCCGGCTGGAACGGCCGGGTCCCGCGCGGCACGCCGCTCACCCCCAGGGCCCGCACGTGCGCCGCGATGTCGAGCGCGGTCAGGGTATCGACGTGCGGCGACGCGCGGCGCAGGATGGTCGAGTCGGGAAAGCCGAAGTAGGCCAGGTCGAAGCCGTCGCCCGAGGCGTGGCACATCGCGCAGTGGTCGGCGAATTCGATCGCTCCGCGGGCGGCGTCGCCCCCCACCAGGCCCGAGCCGCTCGATCCGCCCGGCGCCGACGGGCTCGCGCCGTCGCACGCCAGGGAGCCCACGACAAGGAAGGCCAGGATGGCGGGGAACGCTCTCACGCCGATGGGACGGCGGAATCGATCGATTCGTTAAGGCGGAGCGCGGGTCGCGACGGGAACCCGCCGCACTCCGGCGAGCTAGCGGGAGGCCATGGCCTCTAGCCGCCGCCCGGCGCGCTTTCTCTCGGTCGCGTCGAGGATCGCCTTTCGGACCCGCACAGCGGCCGGCGTCACCTCGACCAGCTCGTCCTCGCCGATCCACTCGAGCGCGGCGTCCAGCGTCAGCTCGCGGGGCGTCTTGAGGCCCACCGCCACGTCGCGCGTCGCCGAGCGATGGTTGGTGACGTGCTTCTTCTTGGTCGGATTGCACGGCAGATCGCCCGGACGCGCGCTCTCCCCCACGATCATGCCGGCGTACACGCGGTCCATCGGCTTGACGAACAGGGTCCCCCGCTGCTGCAGGTTCTCCAGCGCGAACGACGTCGCGGGGCCTGTATCCAGGGACACCATGGCGCCCCGGTCGCGACGCTCGACCTCCCCCCGCAGCGGCTCGAACGCGCGGAACCGGCTGGCCATGATCCCCAGCCCGCGCGTGTCTGTCAGGAACTCGCTGCGGTAGCCGATCAGGCCGCGCGTCGGGATCGTGTACTCGAGCCGCACCAGGCCCGTCCCCGAGCCGTGGACCGCCGCCAGGACGCCCTGCCGGCGCGCGACCTTGTCGAACACGACGCCCTGGTAGTCCTCGGGCACGTCGATGACCAGGTCCTCGACCGGCTCGAGCGTCGTGCCGTCCGGCGCCTCGTGCAGGATCACCTCGGGCCGCGACACGCACAGCTCGATCCCCTCGCGGCGCATCTCCTCGATCAGGATCGCCAGGTGGAGCTCTCCCCGGCCAGACACCTTGACGCCGTCGGCCCGGCCGACGGCGTCGACCTTGAGCCCGACGTTCACCTTGGCCTCCCGCTCCAGGCGGTCCTTGATCTGACGCAGGGTGACGGCTTTGCCCTCGCTCCCGGCGAACGGCCCCGCGTTGACAAGGAACAGCATCGAAACGGTCGGCTCCTCGATCTCGAGAGGCGGCAGGGCCGGCGCCTCGATCGCGGGATCGCTCAGCGTGTCGCCGATCCCCAGCTCGTCGAGGCCCGCCAGCCACACGATGTCCCCCGCCGAGACCTGCTCGACCTCCTCGCGCTCGATCCCGCGCGTGACCCACAGGTTCGTCGAGCTTCCTTCGTCCCGGCCGATGACGGCCCACGGGGCGCCCCGTTCGGGCCCCTCGCTCGCGGTCACCGTCCGCACGAGCGGATCGCCGACCCGGTGCGTCCCCTGGAGGACGCGGCCGCAGCCGATCCGTCCCAGGTAGTCGCTCCAGGCGAGGGTCGAGACCTGCATGCGGAACGGGGCGTCGAGCGTCACCGCCGGGGCCGGCACGCGCTCGACGATCGTCTCGAACAGGGCCTCCATCCCCTCCCGCTGGCCGGTCTCGAGGTCCTTCACGAACCACCCCTGGAGGCCCGAACCGTAGACCACCGGGAAGTCGGCCTGCTCGTCGGTCGCCCCCAGCTCGACGAACAGGTCGAACGTGTCGTGCAGCGCCTCGACGGGATCGGCGTTCGGCCGGTCGACCTTGTTGAGGACGACGACCGGCGCCAATCCCAGGCGCAGCGCGCGCATCAGGACGTAGCGCGTCTGCGGCATCGGCCCCTCGTTTGCGTCGACCAGGAGCAGCGCCCCGTCGACCATCGACAGGACGCGCTCGACCTCGCCCCCGAAGTCGGCGTGGCCCGGCGTGTCGACGATGTTGATGCGGTAGCCGTTCCAGTCGACCGTGCAGTGCTTGGAGCGGATCGTGATCCCGCGCTCACGCTCGAGGTCGTTCGAGTCCATCACGCGCTCGGCGACGTCCTCGTTGTCGCGGAACACGTGGGCCGCCGCGAACAGGGCGTCGATCAACGTCGTCTTGCCGTGATCGATGTGGGCGATGATCGCCAGGTTGCGGATGCGATCCGGCGCGGTCATGACTCCTCGATGGCGCAGGGAACGGGTGGTCCGGATGGGGGGCGGCTCGGGCCGACCCTGGATCAACGCCGACAATATACCCTTTTTCGGCCCGATCGTCCCGCGAAAGCGTGGCGCCCCGGGGAGGACTCGAACCCCCGACCCGCGGCTTAGAAGGCCGCTGCTCTATCCGGCTGAGCTACCGGGGCGCGTGGTGGCCAGAAAAGATAGCGTATCCGGCGCGCCCGAGTCTCCCGAGCACCGTCATCGACCCTCGCGCGCGTCCTTCAGGACGCGAGGGCGACGACCCCCCAGGCGAGGAGGACGACTCCAGCCACCCGGCTCACCACCATGCCTCGCGGGGCGACCTTCTCGGCGAGCACGAACAGGGTCAGAAGGGCGATCCATGCCAGGTTCATGACGCCCCCGACGAACAACAACGCCATCAGCAGCCAGCAGCATCCCACGCAGAAGGAGCCGTGCTCCAGACCCATGCGAAAGGCGCCCAGCCGTCCGGGCCGCCAGTGTCGCGTGAGGAAGCTCACGGGGCTGCGGCAGTGCCTGAGACAGGATCCCTTGGCCGGGGTGAGCTGGTACACGCCAGCGCCGAGGAGGATCGCGGCCGAAAGGACGGGGCTCGTCGACCCGAGCATGGTGGACGAGACGAGGCCCACCCGCTGTAGCTCGATCTGCGCGGCGGAGGCCGCCACCGAGAACAGGAGCCACACGACCAGGTAGCCGACCGCGAGGAACATCGAAGACGCGACCGCGACCCCCGCAGGGCTCCGCCCGGCGGAGTGCCTCCGGACACGCCCGTAGAGCAGCACGAAGGGCGCCACGCTCGGGACCATCATGGCGATCATCATGACCCACCACATGGCAACGACGGTCGTCCACCCTACCGTGTGGGTCATGGACCCGCCCTGCATCGAGACGCCTCCCGGATGCGGGAGCAGAGCGAGCCGCGTCATCTCGCGCGCCGACATGCCCATCCCCGCGCCACCGACCACGTAGACCCAGGCCAAAAGCGTCAGCACGACGAGCCCGGCGGCCACCACGACGCGGTCGTGTCGCAGCAGCCGTTCCAGCGCGCTCACGCGACAGCGCGGTGCCGGATGACCCCGTGGTTGTCGAGGTGCAGGTGAGCGAATTGCGCGTAGCTGTCCGCGAGCTCCATGGGGATGGCGCCGTGCGAACGGCTTGTGCCCGATCCGATCTCGGCCACCTCGTACTCGAAGCCGTTCGGCAGTTGGATCCGCGCCCGGTGCTCCTCCCCCGTCTTCGGGTTTCGGATGGGCTCACCCTTCAGCTCGAAGACGCCCTCCACCCGAGCCCGGCCGCGGCGCGCGTCGATGTCGACTTCGAACTCGATAGGGGCGGCGATCGGCTCGAGCACCTCGTCGAACGTCGTGGCGAAGACGGCGAAGACCGTCGCGAACGGATCGGTGTCCTCGCCCGACAGGATCGCGAGGAGCGCCTCGCGTTGCTCGTCGTCGGCCGCGGCGTCCACGATCGGCTGACAGCGGCCTCCGCCCTCGTGGATCGGACCCGGCCACTTGACGATGATGGCCGCCGAGAGGCCGTCCAGCTTCACGTCGCCGTAGTGTCCCTCGTCGATGTGGAAAGCGCCGATCGCCTCGCAGTCTCCGTGGGTCGGCGGCGCGCTGAACTGACACGGGCAGCCGTACGCGCAGTTGCAGTTGACGAGCTCCCGGCCCTTGATCTCCCATGGGGTCATGGCTTCCCTCCTCGTTCTCGGTGGCCTGGTCGGGGCGGCCGGATTCGAACCGGCGACCCTCAGCTCCCAAAGCTGATGCGCTACCAGGCTGCGCTACGCCCCGACGAGATTCTTGTTAAGCGCTCCAACTCGTTCGTACGCGGGTCATTAATACGATCCGCTGATGTATTGCTTCAGGTGTCGGTTCTCATATGTCGTGGCGTGGAGCTGGGCGCTCACGACGTCGCCGATCGAGACCATCCCTACGAGCGACTCGCCGTCCATGACGGGTAGGTGCCGGATCCGGCTCTGGGTCATGACCCCCATCACGTAGTCGACGTCGTCCGAGCGCTCGCCGACCAGCAGATCGGACGTCATGACCTCGCTCACCCGCTGGGAACGCGGTCGGTCGTGCTGCTCGCCCGAGCAGCAGCGCAGGATGTCGCGCTCGGTGATGATCCCGACCGGGCGCCCCCCGGCATCGGTGACGACGAGCGCCCCCACGTTGCGCTCGACGAGCCGGGAGATCGCTTCGGCGACCGTCCGCTCGGGTCGGATCGTGTACACCTCGCTGGAACCCTTCTGGTCGAGCAGGTCCTGAACGTTCATCGCGCCTCCCTGCGCAGGGGTCACGCGGCCAATTCTCCATTATCCCCCACGCGGGGTCCCCGGTCAAACCTCGGCCGGGGAGGAGTCCCGGAGCCAATCCGGCTCGCGATGGAGAAACCGCGCCACGGCGCGGAACGCGCGGCCGCGATGGGACAGGCGGTTCTTGTCCTCGATCCCGAGCTCGGCCAGCGTCAGCGATCCGCCTTCCAGCAGGAACACCGGGTCGTAGCCGAACCCGCCCGTCCCCCGCGGCGCAGCGGCGATCCGCCCCTCGAGAGACCCCTCGAACGAAAGCTCGACGCCGTCCACTCGGGCAAGGACGACGACCGTGCGGAAGCGCGCCCGACGCGCCCCCTCGGGCACGTCCTCGAGCGCGGCCAGGAGCTTCGCCACGTTGTCGGCGTAGGTCGCGTCCTCTCCCGCGTAGCGCGAGGAGCGGACGCCTGGCTGGCCGCCCAGCGCGTCGACGAAGAGGCCCGTGTCGTCGGCCACTGCCGACAGGCCCGTCGCCCGGACGGCGGCCCGCGCCTTCAGCGCGGCATTGGCCTCCAGCGTGTCGCCGGTCTCCGGCACGTCCCACTCCTGGACCAGCGCCCCGGCCGGGACGAGCTCGACGTCGGCCCCGGCGAGGAGCGGCCCGATCTCCTCGAGCTTGTGGGGGTTGCCCGTGGCGAGGACGAGCCGTGTCACGGCCCGCTCCGGGCTCACAGCCCGAGCGCCGCGCGCTGCAGCCGGACGAGCTCGCGGATCCCGCGCGCCCCGAGGTCGAGGAGCGTGTCCAGGCTCGCGCGGTCGAACGGCTCGCCCTCGGCCGTCCCCTGGACCTCGACGAAGCGCCCGCTCTCGGTCATGACGAAATTCATGTCGACCGTCGCCGCGAAGTCCTCCTCGTAGCACAGGTCGAGGACCGGAAAGCGGCCGATCACGCCCGCCGACGTCGCCGCGACCAGCTCGACGACGGGGTTGTGCGTCACACGACCGCTCGCCGCCAGTCGCCGCAGAGCGTCGTACAGGGCGACCATCCCGCCCGTGATCGACGCCGTCCGCGTGCCGCCGTCGGCCTGGAGCACGTCGCAGTCGACCCACACCGTGCGGTCGCCGAGGGTCGCCAGGTCCACGACGCTCCTGAGCGAGCGCCCGATCAGGCGCTGGATCTCCTGCGTCCGGCCACCGAGCCGCCCGCGGCTCGACTCGCGCGGCGTCCGGGTGTGGGTCGCCCGTGGCAGCATGCGGTACTCGGCCGTCACCCACCCCTTCCCCTTTCCGCGCAGCCAGCCCGGCACCCCGTCCTCGACCGACGCCGTGCACAGGACACGCGTCGCTCCGACCCGGATCAGGCACGAGCCCTCCGGATAGTCGAGGACGTCGCGCTCGATCGTCGTCGGGCGCAGCTCGGCCGGACCGCGGCCCCCTTCGCGGGCCACGGCGGCATCGGTGTCGGTCGACTCCGGCATGGCGCGGAAGATAAGGGGCCGGCCATCCACGCCCAACCCCTCTCCCCTTGCGGAGGCCTCCCACGGCCATCTATCATCCGGGCCGATGACGACCGCCTCGCTCACCCGGCCGGTCAAGTCGGCCCTCCTCAGCGTCCAGAACCTCTCGATCCTCATCGGGCGGACCTTCGCCGCGTTCGTCCGGCCGCCGTTCTACTGGCGCGACACGTTCGTGCAGATGGACGTGCTGGGCGTTCAGTCGCTGGTCATCGTCGGGCTGACCGGGATCTTTACCGGCATGGTGCTGGCGCTGCAGTCCGCCGTCCAGCTCCAGAAGTTCGGCGCGACGCTGTTCGTCGGTCAGCTCGTCGGCGCTTCCGCCGTGCGCGAGCTGGGGCCCGTGCTGACGGCGCTCATGGTGTCCGGCCGCGTCGGCTCGGGGATCGCCGCCGAGCTGGGGTCGATGCGCGTCGGCGAGCAGATCGACGCCCTCGAGGCGATGGGCACGGATCCCGTCAAGAAGCTCGTCAAACCGCGCGTCCTGGCGGGGCTCGTCATGCTCCCGATCCTGACCATCGCCACCGACTTCATCGCCATCGTCGGAGGTCAGCTCATCTCGTGGCTCATGCTGCACCAGAGCCTCAGCACATACTGGAACTCGGTCTGGAGCGGCCTCTACTTCAGCGACCTGTTCACCGGCATGATCAAGCCGCTCGTGTTCGGGTTCATCATCACGATCATGGCGTGCTATCGCGGGCTGGCGACGACTGGCGGGACGGAGGGCGTGGGGCGGGCGACGACCCAGGCCGTCGTGGCCTCGTCGGTCCTCGTCCTGGCGTCGGACTTCTTCCTGACCAAGCTGTTCATCGAGCTGTTCGGCCACTGATGCGCGCCAGCGGGTTTCCTCGCCGGCCCCGCGCGGGGTAGATTGACGAAGATGCCATCGCTGTTCCAGTCTCGACGCGGCAAGAAGAAGCTCGGCGACCCGACTCTGGCGCCCGACCCGGAGTGGCATCCGCGCAAGGTGCCCGGCCGGGACCGGCCGCCGGACCCCGAGAACCGCATGATCGACCTGGAGGACGTGCACCTCGCGTTCGGCCAGAAGGTCGTCCTGGCCGGGGTCTGGCTCGAGGTCGATCGCGGCGAGACGCTGGTCGTGATGGGCGGCTCTGGACAGGGCAAGAGCACCATCCTGCGCATCATCCTGGGCCTGCTCGAGCCCGAC
>CAZCZH010000090.1:8447-9493 GCA_964502985.1 uncultured Gemmatimonadales bacterium | reverse complement strand
CTGGCGGGCGACGACCTGCGCGCCCTCAGGCGCGACATGCAGATGATCTTCCAGGACCCGTACGGCTCGCTCAATCCGCGCAAGACGGTGGGCTCGATCATCGGCGAGCCGATGCGCATCCACCGGACGGTGCCGCGGGACGGGATCCGGGCCGAGGTCGCCCGACTAATGGAGCTGGTGGGGCTCAACCCGGAGCACGTGAACCGCTACCCGCACGCGTTCAGCGGCGGGCAGCGCCAGCGGATCGGGGTCGCCCGGGCGCTGGCCCTGCGTCCGCGCCTGATCGTCTGCGACGAGCCCGTCTCGGCCCTCGACGTCTCGATCCAGGCCCAGATCCTGAACCTGCTGACCGAACTGCAGCGCGAGTTCGGGCTGACGTACGTGTTCATCGCCCACGACCTGTCGGTCGTCAGGTACGTCGCCGACCGGGTGGCCGTGATGTATCTGGGAAAGATCGTCGAGCGGGCCCCGGCCGCCGAGCTGTACCGGCGTCCGCGCCACCCGTATACCGGGGCGCTGCTGTCGTCCGTGCCGGTCCCCGACCCTGATCGGACGGGCGTGGGGCGGCGGATCATCCTCCAGGGCGACGTGCCGTCGCCGATCGACCCGCCGTCGGGCTGCCGGTTCCACCCGCGGTGCCCGGAGGCGCGCTTCCCGACGTGCGCCGAGATCGAACCGCCGGCCCGCGAGCACGGTCCGGGGCATGCCGCGGCGTGCCACTTCCCGCTGGGCGACGTGGTTCCGGACGACGCCGCGACGAGCCGCGCGGCGCCCTAGGAAGGGGTCCGGCTCAGGTGCTCGTCGATGGCCTGGTTGGCGAGCGCGTCTGCGGCCGCGTTCTCGCCACGCGGGACGTGCGTCACGACCGCTTGACCGGCGCGCAGCAGGAAGCGCGTGGCTTCGACGTAGCGTGGCTTGAGATCGGGATCCTTGACCCGGTAGTCGCCGTTCAGCTGGCGCACCATGAGCTGGGAGTCGGCGCGGATGTCGAGCTCCGTGTCGCGGTCCGGGTCGACCGTCCGTAGTGCGTGCAGCAGCGCCTCGTA
>CAZCZH010000090.1:0-8437 GCA_964502985.1 uncultured Gemmatimonadales bacterium | reverse complement strand
CGGAAACGACCTCTCCGCCGTCGTCCTCGATCACCCAGCCGGCCCCCGCCGGGCCCGGGTTGCCGCGGGCCGCGCCGTCGGTCCGGACGATCAGCCGACGTCTCACCCTGCGCCCCCCGAGCCGTCCGCTGACGACTCCGCGGGGACTTGTTCGGCGTACACCAGCACCCCGCACGCCTCGCACGGGTGGAGCGCGCCGTCATGCGTGATCTCGCGGATGACCTGCGGCGGGAGCTTGCCGAAGCACGCCCCGCAGGCCCCGCCGCGCAACGGCACGAGGGCCGGGAAGCGCCGCCCGCGGCGCAGCCGGTCGTACATCCGGTACAGCCGCTCGTCGATCGCGCGCGCCTCTGCGTCGCGCTTCGCCCGCGTCGCCTCGACGCGGCTCTGGAGGTCGGACATCTCGGCGTCCAGCGCCTCGAGCTCGTCGGCGGCCGCGGCGCGCTTCTCCTCGAGCTCGCGCTCGATCTCCGCGATCCGGGCCTCTTCCGTCTCACGCCGCTCCATGTGCGTCAGGATCTCCTCCTCGGCGGCCGAGATCTCACGCTTGGCACTCTGGATCTCCGTCAACAGGGCGCTGTAGGCGACGTTCGTCTTGACGTCGTTGAGCTGCTTCTCGTAGCGCTCGAGCCGTTGCTGGGTGGCTTCGAGCTCGCCCTCCTTGGCGCGGCGTTCGAGCCGCGCGCGCTCGACCCTCTCCAGGCGCTCCTCGCGCTCCCGCTCGAGCGCCGTGATCTCGCTCGACACCTCGGCCCGGCGGCGGGGCACCTCCTCGCGCCGGTCCTCCAGCTCGGCCAGCTGGATGTCGATGGCCTGCACGTCGAGCAGGCGTCCGACCTCTTCGTTCATCTCTCGATCACCCCCAAAAAAAAGAAGGTGCGCCGTTCGGCACACCTTCCGGTATCGCGGGAGCGGACTGTGGAGGCCGCCCCTCCGCCCTGCACCGGGCCGTCGGGAGACCTCCGGCGTCCATCATCGATCGATCTCTTCCCGCATGCCTCTCCGCTTCGAATGGTGGGCGGTGCAGGACTCGAACCTGCGACCTCCTGCATGTGAGGCAGGCGCTCTAACCAGCTGAGCTAACCACCCGGCGTCACTCCCATCGAGCAACTAAAGTTACGCCCCCTCCCGAAACGCGTCAACGCGCCCGGATCGTCATCCGACGATCGGCGAGAGGTCGTCGCGAGACCCGCTGAAGGTGAACTCCTGGACACAGGTCCCGGACTCGCCGGGGAACGTCCCGTCGAACGTGAGACGCCCGTTGGCGTCGCGGATGGAGCCGCTCTTGGCGAAGATCTGGACCTGCATCGTGGCCGCGATGGACCCGTCCGGTCCGGCCTGGACCGGTCCCTGGGCCTGGATCACGCCCTGGTCGTCGAACTGTCCCTCGAGCGCGCCGAAATCGCCCAGCCGGACCGTCACGTTCCCGCCGTCCCGCTCGAGCGACAGGCGCGCCCCGAAGCTGTTGAGCTGGCCGTCGCACGTGTCGCGCGTCTCGAAAACGTTGACGGTGTAGTCCCCGGCGATCTCCTCGCTGGGCTTGTTGTTGCAGGCCGCGAGGAGGCTGGCCAGCCCCGCCGCGGCGACGGTCATCGTCCTGCGCATCGATTTGCTCCTTCGCGTGCGTATGGGATCGACGGTTCGATCCCGGGAATGGGCCCGGCTGGATTCGAACCAGCGACCCACGGATTATGAGTCCGGTGCTCTGACCGCTGAGCTACGGGCCCTTCCCGATCGCGCCGTGGATTCGTGTACCGACGGTGAATATAGCGCTAGTTTCGGGTCCGCCGAACGCCACTCGTCCTCGCCGGAGGCCCTTGGATTCTCTGCACCACCTGTTCGCCGCCCTCCTCGGTCCATGGGGACTCGTGGTCCTCGCGGCGCTCGATTCATCGGCCGTGTTCTTCCTCCCGTTGGCCCTGGACGCGGCCGTGGTCGCGCTCGTCGCGCGGCAACCGGAGTTGTTCTGGCTGTTCCCCCTCGTGGCGACCGCCGGCTCCACGCTCGGCGGCGCTCTGACCTTCTGGCTCGGGCGTCGACTCGGCGCGGAAGGTCTCGACCGACTCGTGTCGAAGCGTCGCCTGGACGCCGCGCGAGAGCGGGTCGAGGAACGGGGGGCCGTGGCCCTGGCGCTCCCGGCCCTCGTTCCGCCGCCGTTCCCGTTCACGGCCTTCCTGCTGGCCGGCGGCGCGCTGGAGGTCCGACCGGCGCCCTTCCTGCTTACGCTGGCCGGGGCCCGCCTGTTCCGCTTCGGGCTCGAGGCGATCCTCGCCCGGCGCTACGGGGACGCCATCTCGGCGTTCCTCCAGTCCGACGTCACCCGCTGGGCGGTGGGGATCCTGATCATGATCTGCTTTGCCGGGACGGCATGGGCCGTGGCGCGTGTCTACGGCCGGGGGCGTTGAGCCCGCGCAAGGGCGTTCACAGGTCGTAGAACTTGAGCAGATCCTTGCACTTCGACGGGTGGCGCAGCTTCTTGAGCGCCTTCGATTCGATCTGCCGCACGCGCTCCCGGGTGATGTTGAAGATCGAGCCCACCTCCTCCAGCGTGCGGGGACACCCGTCGCCGATCCCGAACCGCAGCCGGATGATGCGTTCCTCGCGCTGAGTCAGGGTGTGGAGCACGGAGTTGACGTTCTCCCGCAGGAGGGCGAACGCCGCGCTGCGCGAGGGAGACGGAGAGCGGTGATCCTCGATGATGTCCGAGATCGCCGTCTCCTGATCGTCCTGCACCGGACGATCGAGGCTGATCGGCTCCTGGGCGATCTTGATGACCGCCTTGACCTTGTCCAGCGGCAGGTCGAGCGCGCCGGCGATCTCCTCTGGGGTCGGCTCACGACCGGTCTGCTGCACGCGGCGACGGGTGAAGCGGTTGACCTTGTTGATGGCCTCGATCATGTGGACCGGGATGCGGATCGTCCGCGACTGCTCGGCGATGGCCCGGGTGATCGCCTGACGGATCCACCATGTGGCGTAGGTCGAGAACTTGTAGCCCTTGCGGTAGTCGAACTTCTCGGTCGCCTTGAGCAAGCCCGAGTTTCCCTCCTGGATCAGATCGAGGAACTCGAGACCGCGCCCGATGTAGCGCTTGGCCACGGACACGACCAATCGCACGTTGGACTCGACCATCCGCCGGCGCGCCGCCATCACCTGGCGCAGCAGGCCCGCCACGGCGTCCAGCATGGCGTGATAGTCGGCCCGCGCGAGGCCCGTCAGGCGCTCGAGGTCACGCTGCCGCCATTCGGCCACCGACAGACCGGCGAACTCGTGCAAAGCCTCGGCGAGATACTCGATCTGGCTGGCGTGCAGGGGCATGTCCAGGAAGAAGGTGCGCACCTCCTCGAGCTCGGCGTGCGCGTCCTTGCCTTTCTGCCCGCGCCGTCCACTGCGATCGAACACGTCGCGCCCGGCGCGCCAGCGCTCCTCGTAGCCGCGCATCAGCTCGGCGAACGCCTCGCGCCGCGACTCGTCGACGTCCTGCTCCTCGAGCTCGCCCAGATCCTCGCTCAGGTAGGCTTCGATGCGCATCCCGCCGTCGGCCACCCGGCGGGCCTGCTCGAACGCTCGATCGATCGACGTCCAGCTGCGGAAAACGGCCGCGTGGAGAGCGCTCTGGCCCTCGGAGATGGCGCGCGCGATCTCGACCTCCTGGCTGGCCGTCAACAGCGGGGCGCGCCCCATCTCCTGGAAGTACATCCGGATCAGGTCGTCGTGGAGTCGTCCGGGAGCGCGGAACAGGCGGGCTTCGTCGTGAGTCTGCGGGGAGTCGTCGCCGTCGTCCTCTTCGTCTTCCTCTTCCCCCCGCAGGTTCAGGATGGCGCGGTCGATGGCCTCCGAGTCGATGCCCTCGTCGACCTCCGAGTCGCTCGTCGATTCTGGATCCGTGGCGCGGGAGGATGGGGTCATTTCTCAGCGGCCAACCCATGGGTAAGAAGAACGGATCGAAAGTACGCCGACCCCCGGGAACGGTCAATCGCGCGAAGCATCCTCCCCGACTCCGGGAATCGCCCGCCCGCGCGTCAGCCGCCGGCGCTGCTCACGGCGCCGGAGCGTGTCGACGAGGATGTCGCCGGTGGGCTCCGCGGAAGCGATCGCGCCACGGTCCAGGGCTCCCTCGTGAAGCCGACGCAGGCTCTCCTGGAAGGTCCGCTCAGACAGCTCGAACTCGCCGTCGTCGTCGGCGCGGAGCATCTCGATTCGCGCCAGGACGGTCTGCACCCGCGGATCCGGACTGGCGCGGATCTCCTCGACGAGCTCCGCGCGGTCGGTCGAGGCGAGCTCGGTCAGCACGCGGAAGAATTCCGCGTATGCGGGCACGCTGAAGAACTCCGCCCGGCACGCCTCGACGAGCTGCCGAAGCCAGCGCTCGTCCGTCACGGCGTGGAGCAGGACGTAGCGCTCCTCCTGCGCCTCGGGGAGCTCGACGCCCGGACCGCGAAAGCCGCGGCCGCCGAAGCGCGCCTGATCCGCCGGCACGCGTCCCGCCCCTCGCTCCCGCCGAGGCTCGGCCGCGCGCGGCGCGCGGAGCAGGGTCTCGCGCGGGACGTCGAGGGCGTCGGCCAGCTTCTCCGTGTACAGGGCGCGGGTCACGGGGTCCGCCACGCGCTCCACTGAGGACATCAGCCGCCGAATCGCGCGGCGCTTCTTCATGACGTCCGCCAGATCGACCCGCTCACGAACGATGTCCAGCTTGGCGTCGATCACGTCGCGGCTCTCGCGCAGTCGCTCCTCGAATGCTCCCGACCCGCTCCGCCGCACTACCGAATCGGGGTCCTCGCCGAGCGCCAGTCTGACGATCCGCACGGCGAAGCCCGCCGGCAGCAACAGGTCGGCCGTGCGAAACGCGGACCGCTCCCCCGCCGGATCCCCGTCATAGGCCAGGTAGGCGGTCGCCGTATAGCGCTTCAGGATCCGGGCCTGCTCTGCCGTGAACGCCGTCCCCAGGGGAGCAACCACATTTCGGAACCCGGCCTGGTGGAGGCTGACGACGTCGAAGTTCCCCTCCACCACGACGACCGCGCCCGAGCGCCGGATCGGGCCCCGTGCCAGGTCGAGGTTGAACAGCGTCCGGCCTTTCGTAAAGATCGGGCTGTCGGCCGAGTTGAGGTACTTCGGCTCCGCGTCGTCCAGCCGTCGGCCCGACAGGGCCACGACCTTGCCACCGACGGATCGAATCGGGAAACACAGCCGGCCGCGGAAGCGGTCGTAGACGCCGCCCGTGCGCTCGCTCCTGGAGGCCAGACCCGCGTCGGTCAGTGTCTGACGGTCGACGCCCTGTCGCTCGGCCTCCCGGATCAGCGTCTCCCATTCCTCCGGCGCCCACCCGAGGAGGAACGCGTCCACCGTCTCGCGCTCGATCCCACGCTCCTCCAGGTAGGTTCGAGCCGCCGCGGCGTGCGGGCCTTCGAGAAGCAGCCGATGGTACAGCTCGGCGGCCAAACGATTGGCGTGGTACAGGCCGGCATTCGGATCCGGGCCCTGGTCCACCGCCGTATCGGGTACCTCGACCCCGACCCGCTCGGCCAGGCCGCGGACGGCGGACGGAAAATCGAGCTTCTCGTACTCCATCAGGAAGGTGAACACGTTGCCCCCGGCCTGGCACCCGAAGCAGTAGTACATCTGCTTCTCCGGCGTGACGTTGAACGAGGGCGTCTTCTCGGGATGGAACGGGCACAGGCCGACCCAGTTCTTGCCGCGCTTCTTGAGCCGCACCACCTCGCCGACGACCTCCACGATGTCGGCCCGGTCGCGCACCTCCTCGATGACCCGCTGCGGGATCGTCACGGCTCGCTCCCCTCCTCCAGGACGAGCGACGCGATCGTCACGCCGTCCCCGCCCTCGTTCCAATGCCCCACCCGATACTCCCGCACGTAGGGGTGCTTGTCCAGGATCTCGGCCACCCGCCGGCGCAGCACGCCAGTTCCCTTGCCGTGGATGAAGCGGATCCGACGCCGACCGGTGTGATACGCGCGCTCCAGCGCGTCGGCCACCGGGAATCCCACCTCGTCGGCCGTCAGACCGCGCAGGTCGATCTCGACGGGAGCCGTATCTCCCGGCTCGTGACCCGGCGGTGGGCCGTCACCGCCTTCCGCGGCGCGTCCCGCGGCAGTCCGCCGGGAGTCGCGCTCGTCGGACGTCTCCAACACTTCGCACTCCGACGCCCGACAGGTGATCCGAACCTGACCGGCGCGGACCACGGCGCCGTCC
The DNA here is from genome assembly GCA_964502985.1 of uncultured Gemmatimonadales bacterium. Classification (GTDB taxonomy): domain Bacteria; phylum Gemmatimonadota; class Gemmatimonadetes; order JACCXV01; family JAHWKZ01; genus CAZCZH01. Next base: position 2,230 of record CAZCZH010000090.1, on the reverse strand, counting down.
GCCGCGCGATCCACCTCCACCACGTCTCCCTCCACCTGGTAGCGCGGAATACGCACCCGATCACCGATCCCCAGCCGCGGCGCGGGACGCGTCCGGGCCAGGCTCTCGCGCTCGGCGCGCAGAGCCGCGGCCGCGCTCTCGGCCTCCTCGCGCAGGACGCGAGCGGCCTCGGCCTCGGCCTGCGCCTCGGCCAACTGCACGGCGCGCTCCTCGAGCTTTCGCTGCTGGCGCCGGGCCTCCTCTCGCAGCCGGTCGAGCTGGGCCTCCAGTGCCTCGAGCCGACGCTCTGCGGCGTCGCGCCCGGCCGCGGCCTCGGCGGCCGCCTTCCGGGCCCGAGCCGACTCCGCGGCCCCGATCGCGTGGCGCTCCGCCTCGAGGGCCTCTCGCGCCTCTGCGTGGCCCCGCTCCGCCGCCGACAACCGGTCGACGACATCCTCCAGACGCCCGACGCCGGCCTCCAGCCTGGCCCGCGCCGAGGCCAGGATCTCGGCGCCGAATCCCCACCGCTCGGCCAGTTCGAGCCCGAACGAGCGCCCCGGGACCCCCTGGACGAAGCGATACTGCGGCCGGTTGCGCTCGATGTCGTAGGCCAGCGATCCGTTCACAAGACCGGGCACGACCGTGGCCAGGGCCTTCAGCGCGTGGTAGTGGGTGGTCACCACGGTGCGGGCGCCGCGCTCGGTCCATGCCTCGAGCAACGCCCCTGCCAGGGCGGCACCCTCGGCGGGATCCGTCGAGGCCCCGATCTCGTCGACCAGGACGAGCGTCGCCGGGCCGGCCGCGACGGTGGCCGCCCGGAGCCTCGTCAGATGGGCCGTGAACGTCGACAGGTCCTGGGCGATGGACTGCGTGTCGCCGATGTCGGCCACGATCCTGGCGTGCCATGGCAGCGCCGTCCCTTCCCCGACCGGCGGCACGATCCCGGCCTGCGCCATGACCGCGCACACGCCCACCGTCTTGAGGAGCACCGTCTTTCCTCCCGTGTTCGGGCCGGTCACGACGAGCGTCCGCTCCTCGGGACCCAGGCGCAACGAGAGCGGCACCACGCGCCCGATCTCGCCACTCGTCTCGCGCTCGGCGAGGAGCGGGTGCCGCGCCTCGACCAGGTGGAGGGTCTCGCCTCCCAGCTCCGGAGATCGACCGCCCGCGGCGAGGGCGTAGCGCGCCCGGGCCAGCGCGACCTCGGCGTGGAGCGCGAGTCGAGCGGCGTGCTCGAGCTCGCCACGCCGTTCGGCCAGCGCCGCGGTCAGCTCGCGCAGCACGCGGTCCTCCTCGCGGCGCACGGCGAGCTCCGACCGGCGCAGGCCGTTGTTGGCATCGACCGCCTCGTGGGGCTCGAGGAACACCGTCGCCCCGGACGTCGACTCGTCGTGGACGATCCCCGGCACGTCGCCCAGCGCCTCGCGCCTCAGCGGGACGACGTAGCGCCCCTCGCGCACGGTGGGTCGGCTGTCCGCCGGAGTCAGGGTGTGCGGCAACCTGGCGATCATCCCGTCCAGGAGCTCGATCAGCTCGGCGCGCCGACTACGGACCTGGCCACGAAGACGGGCCAGCTCCCGGCTCGCGCCGTCCACCAGACGATGATCAGGGTCGAACGCGTCGATCAACCTGCGCTCCAGCTCGGGCAAGCGGGGCGCCGAGGCGAACCGCGCGGCGAGCCTCGGAGCCGCGCCGGACGCCCGGCGCAGGAACGACGCCAGGCGCCGAGCGCCCTCCAGCGTGCGCGCGGCCGAGACCAGGGCCGACCCGTCGAGGACCGCGTTCTCGACGGCCAGAGCGCCCAGGCTGCGGGCCTGGTCGACGACGTACGGTGGTGGCACGGGTTCCTCGTCCGACAGGAGCTGCATCGCCTCGGCCGTCTCCTCGAGGGCTTCCCGAGCGGCCTCGACGTCGTCCAGCGGGCGGGCCGCGGCGAGGGCCTCGCGGGCCGGCTGGGCGTTGGTGTGACGCGCCACCAGAGCGCACACGGCGCTCCACTCCAGGGCGTCGAGGGTGGCTTCGTCGCAAGTCATGGAGTCAAAGCAGGAACGACCCTCCGCGGAGGGTCGTCGCGAACACCGTCATCGCGGGCCTCAGCTCAATCGCTCCCGGACCCGCCGGCTCAGCTCGGCCCCGTCTGCGCGGCCCTTGACCATCGGCATGAGCCGCCCCATGACCTGACCCATCTGCTTGGGCGACGTCGCCCCGACCGACTGGATCGCTTCCTCGACCAGTCGCTCGAGTTCGGGCT
>CAZCZH010000089.1:0-9722 GCA_964502985.1 uncultured Gemmatimonadales bacterium | reverse complement strand
AGGCCGAGGGCAAAGTGGAGCGCGCCGAGGGCAAGGCCCAGGAGAAGTACGGCGAGGCCAAGCGCAAGGCCGGCGAGAAGCTCGAGGAAGCAGGCCGCGACCTCAAGAAGTAGTCGCCGGCCGAATCGGTGTCGCGGGAGTGGCCCGTGGGGCGATCCCGCGGGCCCTTTCGCGTGTAAGGCCGATTACCGCGTGGCGCGCCGCCGATCGCGTACGGTGTAGATTGCGGCTCGCAGGCGAAAGGAGCGCAGCATGCCGAACAAGGACGAGATGAAGGGACGCGCCAAACAGGCCGCGGGAAAGGCCCGCGAGACCGTGGGCAAGGCCCGCCAGGTGGTCGGGAAGGCGACGGCCAAGGCCGGTGCGCTAAAGGGAGACCGGGCCCTCGTCGCCAGGGGGAAGACCCGCCAGGCCAGAGGCAAGGCCCAGGAAGTCCGCGGCAAGGCCGAGCAGGCCGTGGGCCGGGCGCAGGCCGGCTACGGCAAGGGCCGGCGTCGCGCCGGCGAGACGATGCAGAAGATCGCCCGCGCCGCGGCCACCGGGGCCGAGAAGCTGCACCGGGGGGCGAAGGTGCTCGAGAAGGGCGCCGAGACCCTCGATCGAACGGCGAAGAAGGTCAAGAAGTAGACCGCCGCCCGGCGGTCAATCGCGCCCGAACAGCATCCGATACAGGCCGAACAGGGCGACCACGATGATCAACGTCCACCAGCGGTGCTCGACGAACAGGTCGACGGTGCGACCCGCTTGGAGTTGGACGTGATGCAGGATCTGGGTCGCCGACGTGCCGCCGTACTCGCCCGCCGCCTGCAGGACGGCCAGCGAGGCTACCATGGGATGGCTCATCCTCTCCGGGCTCCGATCCGGCCTGTCGCGGTGGTCGACCCCGAACCTCGATTCTAGCCAGTCCCGAGCCCCGCCTCAAGCCGGCGTCCGGGCGCCCGCGGAGCGTCAACCCAGATCGACCGTCGACCCGCTGCCTCGTCGCCGGGCCTCGTCATGGACGACGCGCGCGGCGGCGAGGTCCTCGACGGCGAGCCCCAGCGACTCGAACAGGGTGACCTCGTGCGCCGAGCGACGTCCGGCGACCCGCCCCGCGAGCACCTCCCCGATTTCGCCGACGATGCACGAGGCGTCCACGCGCCCTTCGCCGATGGCCAGGAGCAGATCGCCCGCCTCGTGAAGCGCGGACTCCCGGCGATCGACGTAGACCCGGGCCCGGGCGACGGCCTCCGCGTCGAGCTCCCGCGCGGCAGGCGTGCACGCGCCGACGGCGTTGACGTGCACGCCGGGAGCGAGCCAGCCCCCTTCGAGGACCGGCGCGCGGGCGGCCGTCAGCGTGCAGACGAGGTCGGCCCCTGACACTGCCTCGCGCGGGGACGCCACCGGCTCGACGGCGATCCCGTGGCGCGCCGATTCGCGCGCCGCGAAGCGGGCCGCATGCGTGGCAGTTCGGCTCCAGACCCGAACCCAATCGATCGGGCGCACCAAGCGCATCGCCTCGAGGTGGGTCGCGGCCTGGACACCGGCGCCCAGCAGCGCCAGCGACCGGGCATCCTCGCGCGCCAGGAGGCGCGTCGCCACGCCGCTCGCCGCGGCCGTCCGCAGCGCGGTCAACGCGCCGCCCTCGAGAACCGCCAACGGGCGGCCGCTCGCGGCGTCGAACAGGAGCACCAGCCCCTGGTGCGAGGGTGCCGCTCCGCCCTGGCCGTCGAGCATCACCGTGATCGCCTTGACGCCGGCGACGCCGGCCGGATCGATCGCGCCGGGCATCGTTCCCAGGAGCCCGCCGCCCGGAAGGCGCAGGACCGAGCGCAACGGGTTCTGCGCTTCGTCGCGCGCCAGGGCCGTCAGGGCGTCGGCGACCGCCTCCATGCAGCGCTCCATCGAGAGCAGCTCGCGCACCTCGCGGGCGCCGATCAGCAGGATCCCGGGCGTCATGCGAGCACCGGATCGAAGCCGGCGAGCCACGCGCCGGGAAAGCGCGACGCGCAGGCCATGACCCAGGTGATGGCCGCCTCGTCGTATTCGTCCCCTGAGCGGTACGTCTCGAAGTGCTCGTTCAGCCGGTCGACGCGCGCGGGCCATCGACGGACCGCCTGCAGACCGAGAGAGACACCGTAGTTGGTGAACGCGAACTGGACGCGGGCCCACTCCTCCTGGGGGAAGAAGTGGGTCAGCCACGTCAGCATGCCCAGGCCGAGATCCTGGGTGACCATCAGTCCGGGCCAGGCGCCCTCGACGAGCTCGCGCATCTCGTCGATCTCCGCGGATCAGAGGAAGCGGAACGTGCGCGTCGCGAGCCAGCCCGTCGCCACGGCCGCCACGAGCAGGGCGAGGAGCTGGGGCGCGGCGCTCGCCGGCCCCGCCTGGAACGCCGCCAGGCGGTGGAGCGCCTCCATCGTCCAGCCGGTGGGGAGCGCGCGGGCCAGCGACTGCATCCAGCGCGGGGTGACCTCGATCGGCCACCAGCAGCCGCCGAGGGCCGCCAGGGCGTTGCTCGACAGGACGCCGATGGCGATGGCCTGGCCCTCCGTCCGCGCGAGGTTCCCCAGCAGGATCCCGAGGGCCGCCGCCAGCGCGCCCCACGCCAGAAGGACGAGGGCCACCATCCACCCGTCGGCCCCCCAGCCGACGTGGAACAGCAGCGTCCCGAGGAGCATGGCGAAGGCGATCTGGATGATTCCCAGGACCATCCGCGCGCTCCACTTGCCGAGCACGACGCCGCCCCGCGGCAGCGGCGCCGAGGCGAGCCGTCGCAGGAGCCCCCGGCGGCGCTCGATGACGAGCAGCACGGCGCCCGACGTCAGCATGACGAGGAGCGTGAACATGACCATCGTGCCCGGGACGGCCTGCTGGAAGCCGGTCGGGGGCTCGCGCCGCCGACCCGCCTGGCGGACGTCGAGCGTCACCTCGCGCGGCGCGCCGGCGACGGCCGCGACGCCCGCCGCCGTCGGGCCGGAGTCGGACTGGGCCGCGACGACGACGTCCGCCAGCAGCGTGTACAGCGCCCGGCGCATCTCGAACTCGTCGGCCCGGCCCGCGAGCTCGGACTCCCCGCCCGTCCGGTAGTCGACCCGCACCCGTCGCCCGGCGGCCAGCGAGTCGCTGAACCCGGCGGGCACCGACAGCACGCGATCCACATCGCCCGCCGAGTCCGGCGGCACGCGGCGCACGTCGAACCCGCGTTCGGCGAGTCGCCGCTCGAGCGGCGCGACGAGCGGCCCCGCGGCGGGGGAGGCGTCCAGGCCGATCACGGGCTTGCTCCCCCCGCTCCCGCCGAACCCGCCCGTGATCGAGCCGATGAAGAAGAAGAACACGGGCGGCATGAGGAACGTCCAGACGAGCGTCTCGCGGCGCGTCAGAAGGGTCCGCAGGTCGGTGCGGGCGATGAATCGAGCCGCGCGCAGCATCAGGCGGTCAGGAAAGCGCGGCGCATGCGGCGCAGGGCGAGGAAGAGGCAGGCGACCGTGACGGTCGCCAGGCCGAGGAGCCCGACCGCGATCGCCTCCGCCCCGGCTGTCCCGTGGAGGATCGCCACGAGTCGCGTCAGGGCCCAGCCGTTGGGCGTCCAGCGCCCGACACGGACGAGCCAGTCGGGCATGATCTCGAACGGGAAGAAGCTCCCGCCCGCCATGGCGAGGGGGAACAGGATGGCGCCCGTCAGGACGTTGCCGCCACGCTCCGACGAGGCGTGGACCTGGATCAGGATCATGAGCGCGTGCAGCGCGACACCCGTCGCGACGGCCCAAGCCAGGGCGAGCGGGATGGCGGCGGGCGGGATCTCGAACAGCAGGCTCCCGGCGACGAGCCCGACCCCCGCCACGACGGCGGCGACGACGGCGCCGCCCAGCAGGTGCCCGGCGAGGAGGGACGCCAGCGAGCGCGGCGCGGCCATCAGCCGGTGCAGCGTGCGCTGGCCGCGCTCGCGCCACACCTCCTCGCTCAGGCCCTGGGCCACGAACAGCAGCGCCAGCACCAGCATGCTGGGGAAGAACAGGAGTGCGAAGGGGACCTCCTCTTCCTCCACCGGGCGCAGGACCTGCAGGTCGATGGCCGGCGGGAAGAGGTACGGCCGGACGCGGGCCACGAGCTGGTTGATCGCCACGCTCGTCGCGGCGACCGTCGAGTCGGAGACCTGCGACGACCCGCGCGGCGACCGGGCCGCGATCCCGCTCAGGATCGGCCCGCCGAGCCGCTGCAGGTAGAACGCCACGTCGACGAGCATGCCGACCGCCTCCTCGGCGATCCTCGGGAGGATCTGCTGCGAGGGGTTCTCGACGAGCGTCAGACGCGTCGGGGTGCCCGCGAGGACCGCCTGGCCGAACCCCGCCGGAATCACGAGCAGGGCCGAGGCGTCGCCGTCCTCGATCCGCCGCTCTCCCTCCTGCGGGTCGACGCGCTCGACGTCGAACAGGTCCGACAGCTCACCGTTGTCGAAGGCGCCCGATACCAACCGGCTGACGAACGAGCCGTCGCGATCGTCGACGAGGATAAGCCCGTGGGGCCTCGCTCCCCCGCGGCCGAAGGCGAGGAACATGAGCAGCCCGATGCCGAGCGGGATCCCGGCCCACAGGGCCAGCGCGAGGGGATCCCGCCGCCGCCGGGCGAGCTCCTTTCGGGCGACGGCCCACGCGAAGGCCACGCTACTCGCGGAGCTCCTTGCCGGTGAGCTCGATGAACAGGCTCTCCAGGCTGGGCTGGTTGAGGGTCGTCTCGCGGATCTCGGCGTCGGCGTCCTCGACCGCCGCGAACAGGGCCGGCAGCCGTCGCGAGGCCTCGGCGACGGACAGGGTGAGCTGGTCCTCGCCGGCGGTCACGATCTCGACGCCGTCCAGACCCGCCAGCGCGGCACGCGTCCGCGCCGGGTCGAAGCGACCCGTCAGGCGCACGACGTCGCGCTCGCCCGTCGCCGCGCGGAGCTCGGCCAGCGTGCCTTGCGCTATCACCCGGCCGTGGTCGAGGATCGCCAGGCGGTCGCACAGGGTCTCGGCCTCCTCCATGTAGTGCGTCGTGTACAGCACGCACACGCCGCTCGAGGCCTGCTCACGCACCAGGTCGAGCAGCCGAACCCGGCTCTGCGGGTCCACGCCCACGGTCGGCTCGTCGAGCAGCAGGACGCGCGGCTCGTGCACGACCCCGCAGGCGAAGTTCAGACGGCGCTTCATCCCCCCGCTGTAGCCCTCCACCGGCTCGTCGGCGCGATCGGCGAGCCCCGCCAGGTCGAGGGCCGCCTCGACCCGCTCGGCGAGACGCGTCCCGGAAAGCCCGTAGGCCTCGCCCCAGAAGCGCAGGTTCCGCCGGGCCGTCAGGTCCTCGTAGAGGGCGATCTCCTGCGGCACGACGCCCAGCTCGGCGCGTGCCGCATGACCTTCGCCGACGACGTCGTGCCCGAGCACTCGCACCGACCCGGCGCTCGGCTCGAGGAGCCCCGAGATGCACCCGATGGTCGTCGACTTGCCGGCACCGTTCGGTCCGAGCAGGCCGAAGATGGCCCCCGGCTCGGCGGTGAACGACACGTCGTCGACGGCCACGATGCCGTCGTATTCCTTGCGCAGGCCGTCGACCTGGATCATGGGTCCGGCTGGGATGGAGGAAAGTGACCCCGTACGATGGGGACGGGCCGCGTCGACCGCAAGCGGATCGACTAGCGTGCCCGCCGCCGGCGCGTAGAATGTGGTCCCCATGCGCCTGCAAGCGATCCCGTGGGTCCCGCTGCTGCTCGTCGTCGCCTGCAACGGCGGCAACGGCCGGGCCAACGAGAATCCCCCGACGGGGAACGGCGACGGCGGCGGCACGCCTGGCCAGGGGGTCGCCCTGCGGACCGTCGTCGAAGGCCTCGATTTTCCCGTCTACCTGACGGCTCCGCCGGCGGATCCACGTCTGTTCGTGGTGGAGAAGCCTGGTCGCGTCCGGATCCTGAAGGACGGTCGACTGCTGCCGGCGCCGTTTCTCGACCTGTCGGGCGATGTCTCGAGGGGAAACGAGCAGGGCCTGCTGTCGATCGCATTCCATCCGCAGTACGCGACCAACGGGAGGTTCTTCGTCGACTACACGAACGGTGCCGGAGACACGCGTGTCGTCGAGTACCACGTCTCCGGAGACCCCGACGTGGCCGACCCGGCCCCCGTGCGCACGATCCTCGCCGTCGACCAGCCATTCTCGAACCACAACGGCGGTCTCGTCGTGTTCGGGCCCGACGGCAAGCTGTACGTCGGTCTCGGGGACGGCGGTTCCGGCGGGGACCCGCAGGGCAACGGGCAGAACACGGGCACGCTCCTGGGCGCGATTCTGCGGCTCGACGTCGACGCGGCGGCGCCGTTCGTCCCGCCAGACAACCCGTTCGTCGGGCAGGCCGGTGCGCGCGGCGAGATCTGGGCGCACGGCCTGCGCAACCCGTGGCGCTTCGCGTTCGACGCCGGGACCGGGGACCTGTACATCGCCGACGTGGGCCAGAACAGGTACGAGGAGATCGATGCCGTCGAGGGTGCCGGGAAGGGTCTGAACTACGGCTGGAACCGGATGGAGGGGCTGCACTGCTTCGAGCCGAGCAGCGGCTGCGACCAGTCCGGGATCACGTTGCCGGTCGTCGAGTACGACCACGGCGACGGATGCTCGGTCACGGGGGGCTTCGTGTACCGCGGATCGGCGCTGCCGACGCTGAAGGGCGCCTACTTCTACAGCGACTATTGCAGCGGCTTCGTGCGCAGCTTCCGCTTCGCGGGCGGCCAGGCGACGGACGAGCGCCGTTGGACGCAGCTCGAACCGTCCGGGGGCGGGATCACATCGTTCGGCACGGACGCCGTCGGGGAGCTGTATGTCCTGACCCAGGGCGGCTCGGTCTACGAGATCGTCCCCGAGTGAGCCGTCCACTTCGCGTCCTGGGCTTCGCCGGCAGCCTGCGCCGGGGCTCCTACAATCGCGCCCTGCTTCGGGCGGCGATCGAGCTCGCTCCCGACGACCTCGCGATCGACGAGTTCGAGATCGACGAGATCCCGCTCTACGACGCGGACGTCGAGGCCCAGGGCGACCCCGCCGCCGTGACGGTGTTCAAGGACGCGATCCGCGCGGCGGATGCGATCCTCGTCGTGACGCCCGAGTACAACTACGGCCTGCCAGGGGTCCTCAAGAACGCCCTCGACTGGGCCTCTCGTCCCGCGCGGGATTCGCCCCTCAACGGCAAGCTGGCCGGAATCATGGGCGCCACCCCGGGTCGCATGGGGACGACCCGCGCCCAGCTTCAACTGCGTCAGTCGTTCGTCTTCACGGAGACGTACGCCATGCTGCGTCCCGAGGTCCTCGTGACCGGGGCACGCGAGAAGTTCGACGCCGACGGGAGACTGGCCGACCAGGCGACGCGTGACTTCGTGGGCAGATTCCTCGTCGCTTTCGCCGATTGGCTCCGCCGGATGGGCGCCGGCGCGGGCTAGCCGCGCGCCGCCACCACGCCGTCCAACAATCCCTCGAGAACTCCGCGTCCGACGGCGCCCGTCTGGCGGGCCGCCTCCCGGCCGTCCCGGAAGACGATCAGGGTCGGGATCCCGCGGATCCCGAACCGCGCGGCCGTGCGCTGGTTGCGATCCGTGTCGAGCTTGGCGACGAGGACCCGGCCGGCGCGGTCGCCGGCCAGTTCGTCGAGAACGGGAGCCATCGCCTTGCACGGCCCGCACCAGTCGGCATGGAAGTCGACCAGGACCGGGACCCGCGTGTCCTGGACGACGCGGTCGAACGTCTCGTCGGTGACGCGCAGCGGACGGTCGAGGAGGATCGGCTTGCCGCACTCGCCACAGCGGGGATGGTCGGCGACGCGCGACAGGTCCACGCGGTTCAATCGGTCACAGTGCGGGCACGGGACGGTGGCATGAATCACAGTCCCGCCGGGCGCCCGCCCCGTCGATCGGTTCGCGCTCATGTCGAAAGCATACGACATTCGGCGCGCCGCGTCCCGCAAGGACCGTGGCGGAAGGGGTGGGGACGGTCGAGACGATCATCCGACTCGCGATCGGGGGCCTTCTGCTCCTGACCAACGCGTTCTTCGTCACGACGGAGTTCGCCCTGACCCGCGTGCGGCAGTTTCCGCGCTCCGACTTCCAGGCCAGCCCCGGACTGCGTCGGGCTTGGCGCATGACCGAGCGCCTCGAGATCTACCTGTCCGGCTGCCAGGTCGGGATCACCATCTCGTCGATCGGCCTGGGAGTCGTGGCGGAGCCGGCCCTGGCGGCCGTTCTCACGCCCGTGCTCGGCGGGTATCGACCGGGGATCGTGTCGGCAAGCACCATCGGCCTGGTGCTGGCGTTCGCCATTCTGAACCTGTTGCACGTCGTCGTCGGCGAGCAGGCGCCGACGTATCTCGGCGTCGAGCGGGCGCGCCGGGTCGCCGCGGTGTGCGCCACCCCGCACTACTGGTGGACCAGAGCCATGATGCCGGTCATCGTCGTGGCCGACCGTCTTGCCAAGCTGCTCCTGGCCGCGTTCGGCGTGCGGATGACCCGCTCTTGGATGCGAGCGGAGTCCGACGAGGGGACCCTCGAGACGGGCGATCTGCGGCGGCGCATGGGAGAGTTGCTGTCCCGGGGCACGATGACGGGAGAAAGGCGCCGCGAGATCCTCAACGCCCTCGAGATCGGTGAGCGCACCGTGCGCGAGATCATGGTTCCGCGGGAGAGGATCGTCGCGCTGGACACCGCGGCGCCGATCGAAGAGAGCCTGGCGACGATCGCCCGCAGCCGGAAGGTGCGCTATCCGCTCGTCGAACGACGGCTCGAGGCGTTCCGCGGCACGGTCTACGTTCCAGGGCTCTTCGGCTCTCTCGAGTCGCTCGACCGGGGCGAGGTCTCCCTCGTCGACCTGGCCCACGAGCCCCTCACGCTGCCCGCCGATCTGACGATCGCCGAGGCGATCGACCGTTTCCAGGAGGCGGCCCAGGAGATGGCCCTGGTCGTCGATGGTGAACGGATCGTGGGCCTCGTGACGTCGACCGACGCGTTCGAGGCCATCGCGGGACAGCTCGAGGATCCGTTCGATCTCGAGCAGCGTCTGCTCGACGAGAGCGAATGAGGCGCCTCCTCGGGGCCGCGTGGCGCATCGTGCTGGAGGCCCGCGAGGACAACATCACGGGCGAGGCCGCCAAGGTGGCGTACTACTTCTTCCTCTCCCTGTGGCCACTGTTCCTCGGCCTGTTCGCCTTCACCGGGATCTTCGGCGGCGAGCCCGCGTTCGAATGGATCATGGGGTGGGTGACTGCGCTCCTGCCGAGCCAGCCGACCGCATTGCTCCAGGAGTTCGTGCGCCAGATCACCTCGGAGCAGCGCCCGGACATGCTCTCGCTGGGGGTCGTCCTCACGTTCTGGTCGGGCTCGAACATCTTCGCCGCCCTGACCGACGGGTTGAACGCGATGTACGACATCGACGAGGCGCGCAGCTGGTGGAAGCGGCGCGCCCTGGCGATCGCCCTGTTGTTGTGCGCGTCCGTGCTGCTGACGTGCGGCGCGGCGGCCATTCTGGCCGGTGAGCCGATCATCGCCGGGCTCGGCCTGGCGTCGGTCTACCGGTTGCTGCGCTGGCCGATAGCGTTCCTGCTGGTTACCACGCTGACATGGCTCGTGTACTACGTCCTCCCCGATCGCGAGCAGGGGATGTCCAAGCGCTACGTGACGGCCGGAGCCGCCGTGGGAACCTCGCTGTGGGTCCTCACCCATCACGAGGACTTTGCCGTGGGGTTCGTG
>CAZCZH010000088.1:0-9828 GCA_964502985.1 uncultured Gemmatimonadales bacterium | reverse complement strand
CGGCACGACCACGGGGTACGGCCAGACCCGCTTCCGGAGCTTCGAGCTCTCGGGATATGGCGGGATAAGGGTTTACGACAAGGACGTCGTGTTCATGAAGTCCGGCTGGTTGGCCGGGGGCAAGCTCGCCTGGTTCCCACACGCGAACATCGGCGTGGAGGGGACCGTGAGCTACTCCAAGGCCGACATAGACCTCAGCGATGCTGGAAGCGGCATCGTGGGCGAATCGGACATCAGCGACACGTCAGTGAACGTCCTCGAGGTTCGGATGGACGCCGTCTACCAGATGCTCTACAGCAGCGACCAGAGGGTCGTGCCGTACATCTCGGGCGGCGTGGGTCAGTTCGTCTTCAACTCCGACAATGCCGAGTTGGACGAGCCGGAGATGAACATCAGCTATGGTGGCGGCATCAAGTGGTGGATGACCGATCGCGTCGCGATCCGGTTGGACGCCCGCGACAACGTCATCAACATCCAGCGCCCCTTCGGTCGCAAGGACCTTCCGCCGGGCAGCAACACCAAGTCGTTCCAGGCCAACAACCCGGAGTTCACGGGAGGCCTGACGATCGGCTTCGGTGGCTCGGAGGACGAGGGGTTCGGCGCCAAGGACACGGACTTCGACGGCGTCCCGGACAAGGACGACCTGTGCCCGAACACGCAGCGTGGCGTGATCGTGGACGAGACCGGCTGCCCGGTCGACAGCGACTCTGACGGCGTGCCGGACGGGCTCGACGCCTGCCCGAACACCCCGCAGGGCGCGCAGGTCGACGAGCGCGGCTGCCCGCTCGACTCGGACAACGACGGCGTGTACGACGGGCTCGACAAGTGCCCGAACACGCCGGCCGGAACCCAGGTCGACGAGACGGGTTGCCCGATCAAGCAGCCCGAGGTCGAGAAGAAGGCGTGCCTGGACGACCAGGCGTGGTACACGGGCGATCAGACGATCACCGTCGACGGCAACCGCTGGGTGAAGTTCGGTTCGACGAAGACCGCTTCGAAGGACCAGGTGACCCAGATGGGCGAATACGACGGCGTGCCCGCGTACGTCGGAACGAAGGCCAAGCGGCCGTACAAGGAGATCTGGCTGCCGCTTTGCTCGCCGGAGAACACGTACCAGCCGTACCGGCTCGAAAAGTCGGTGCGCGGCACGACCGGGTTCATCCAGAGCAACTAGGAGCCCGGCACACTCCGCGAGCGTCTGAACGATGGAGGGCCCCTGCGCGTCAGGGGCCCTTCGTCGTCAGGCTCACAGGCTCGACAGGCTGCAGGTGGAAGGCATGCACTCGACACGCATCTCGATGTTGCTCCCGCTCGTCGCGGCGCTCGCCGCCACGGCGATCGCCTCTCCGGCGAAGTCCCAGACCCTGTTCGCGCTGGGCGAGACGGCATATGTCGATTTCTCCGGCACGATGGCCGGCGCCGCCTATCGCGCTCCGGGAGCGGACGACGTGTATCTCCACGTCTCGATCTCGCAGCGCGAGCTGTCGGTGATGCGCGAGGGGGAGGTGCTCTACCGATTTCCCGTGGCCGTCGGAAAGGGCGCCTACCTGAGACACCGCGACGCGGAGAACGGCGGCTGGCTGTTCGAGACACCGGCCGGAGTGTTCACCGTGGGACGCAAGGAGCAGAACCCGGTATGGTACGCGCCAGACTGGTTCTACGTGGAGAAGGGGCTCCGAGTCCCGCCCGCTGACAGCTCCAAGCGCTACTTCCCGGGCGAGATGGGGCAGTTTGCCGTGTACCTGGGCGAGGGTCTGGCGATCCACGGCACGAAGGACCAGAAATCGGTGGGCCGAGCGGCCAGCCACGGTTGCATGCGCCTGTCGCAGGAAGGCATCGCCACCGTCTTTTCCCTGGTCCATGTCGGGACCAAGGTCATCATCACCCCGTAGGGATCCTTCTTACGGCGCTTCTCAAGGACAGGGAGCCGGAAAGACCGCCAGGGCAGCCGTGATCGACAGCGGCTGACCGTCGACCCACGCCCGCAGGGCGCGGTGGTCCTCCTGCTGGGGCACGTAGTGGAATACGATCTCGCCCGCTCCGTCCGTCCGCCAGGCGCCGTAGCCTGGAAGCGGAGTCCCGATGACCGGCGCGTCGGGAGTCGTCAGGCGGACCTCCGTATACTCTCCTCCCGCCGGGCCGCCCGCGCCCGGAGCGTCCGAGCGGCGAACCGCCTTGACGTGGATGTCGATCGGCTGGCCGACGCAGGTTCGTCCCTGCGGGGTCACGTAGAACCGCCCCACCTGCGCGGTCCCGTCGACGATCGTCTCGGCGTTCAGTCCCCGGATGTCTGGCAGGCGGCGCCACTCGCCGTGTCCAGCGTCGGCCTCGACCATCAGGTCGAACGGAGCGAACTGCCCCGTGCTCGGGACCCTCTCCACGCGCGTGCTGGTGTGGGTCGTCAGACCTCCCGTGACTCGGCCGGACGCGTCGCTTCGCGTGCCGTCGAGGGCGATCGTCGTCGTGCCGCCGAGCTGTGCGCCGTCCGGCGCGACGAGCTCGGGGCGCAGCGAACGGACGCGGACCGGGACGTCCGCCAGCGGATCTCCGGCGTGGTCGCGCACGATCACCGAGAATCGCATGACGTCCTGGCCGTCGGCCCAGATTGCGGGTGCCGTCGCGAGTGGATCGAAGTGCGGATTCCCCTGCGCGGATCCGCCGGAGAAGGCGGGGTCGATCGGACGCGAGACTCGGATCGCCGGCCCCTGGACGGTGGCGACCGCTCCGTCGTCGTCGGTGACGCGAAGGCGCGGGGCATAGGCCGTGTCGCGGAAGTCGTAGCTCGTGGAGACGACGGTCCCGGGGGTCACCTCCTGGAATCCGCCACCCCGGTCGTCGTCGACCTCCCAGCGGACGATCCGGCCGTCCGGATCCTGTCCGTCGAACGACAGCTGGACTCCGAGCGGGGCGTCCCCCCGGGTCGCGGTCGCCGAGATCGTGCCGGTGGGCGGCTGATTGGGATCGGCGACGGAGATCTGCATGGTGCGGGTCCCGACGGCTCCCAGATCGTCGGTGCCGCTGGCCCGCAGCGTGTACGTTCCGGGCTGCGCGTAGACGTGACTGGCCTGAAGGACGGAGTCGGCCGCTGCGGCCTCGGGGACGCCGTCCGCGTCGAAGTCGAGGCTCAGCGAGACGACCTGGCCGTCGGCGTCGTGTCCCGCGGCGCTGGCCGTGACCGACAGAGGGGCCACGCCGGAGGTCGGCGTCGCGCTCAGGCTGACCTCGGGCGGAGAATTGCCGCCGGGAGGTGGCGCGGGCGGCGGAGGCGTTCCGGGGGTAACGGTCACGAGGACCGAATCGCGGACGCCGACCCCGGCGTCGTCCGTCAGACGCATCCGGATCCAGCGCGAGCCCGGTGCGAGGTAGCGTGCGCCCTGGACCAGCGGCACCGTGGCGTCGAGCTCGAACGAGCCGTCGCCGTCCATGTCGAGCTCGTAGCGCACGACGCTCCCGTCGGGGTCCGAGCCCGCGGCGCGGATCAGGACGTCGAGCGGGGCTGCGCCCTGGGTGGGCTCGACCGACAGCGCGGGAACGGGCGGAAGGTTGACGTGGGCCGCGACCGTGACCGGCACGGAGATCTCGCCGGAGGACGCCCCCGCGTCGTCCTGGACCGATCCACGAACCGTCCACGAGCCCTCGGTCAGAGTGAGGACCGTGTCGATCGGGGCGGATCGGTCGAGGTCGAGCGGTGCCGGACCCGTGACCACGAGACGGTAGTGCGCCGGCGCCCCGTCCGGGTCGGCGCCGGTCAGGGTGACGTGAACGCCGAGCGGCGCGGAGCCCGTCCGCGGCGTCACGTCCAGGTCCGCCGTCGGCGCGAGGTTGGCCGGCGTCACGGTCACGGTCCAGGTGTGGGACGTCCGCCCCGCGCCGCTCGAGGCGATCGCCTCGACGACGTAGGTGCCGGGGGCCGGCGGGGCAAACGAGAAGCGCTCCCCCTGGGCCACGGCCGCCCCGTCGACCCGGAACTCGACCGTCGCCGCGTGTCCCGAGGCGGTGGCGGCGGCCACCTGGAAGGCGATCGTCTGACCGGTCTCGATCGCCAGGCTGACGGCGGCCGGCGACACGTTGGTCAGGGTCGGTGGCTCCTCCGGGGCGAGCGGGCCGTCCCCCCGGGCGCAGGCCGCCAGGACGAGCGCTGCGGTTGCGAGGCAAACCCGGACCGCGCTTGTTGTTAGACGTTGGTCCACGCGCGTTGACAGTGCGGAGGGGCGAGTCTAAACTATCAGGACAAGGCCGGGCGGTGCACCGCGCGGTCCCGTCCGTAGGCCGACGGCCATCCTTCGAATAGTGTAATTCATTTGCAAGAAACATGCCTGCGCATTCCTGTTTTCCCGTGCCCAGTGGGGGACTGTCGATGAATCGTTCGATCCGCGCGGGGAGCTCCCGCGCCCCGCGATCCGCTTTCGCCTTCCTCGTCCTGTTGGCCATCCTGTCGCTCGGTGCCTGCTCGAGCTCGAGCGGTCCCGCGGGACCACCCGGCCCGGACCCCGACGCGGGGGCCCTGCGGCTGATGCTGGACTACGGCGACGCGGCCCAGAATACGGTCCAGCCCAACGGCTTCCGCCAGGAGGAAGTGAGTCGCGTGGACGTCGTGATCGCCGGCACCGGCGACACCGAGCAGCTCTCGATTCCGGCCGGCCAGACGGCCGCCTTCGTCGTCCTGAATCCGGGCACGTACTCGATCGCCGCCACTGCCTTCGGAAGCACGGAGGTGATCCTGTTCACGGCCGACCGCCAGGTCGGCCTGGCGGCCAGGGACACGGTCGACGTCGCGCTGCAGATGCTCCCCGCCCTGGGCGACGTGACGCTCAACGTCGCCGGTCAGACGACGGGGACCGTGGACGCGGTGGCCGGCGAGGACGTCCCGTTCACGATCATCGTGCGGAACACTCAGGGTCAGTTCGTGCCGGGCTCGGCCGTCCGTGTCACGACGGACGATCCTGCTTTTTCGCAGGCGCTCCTCGAAGGTGGGAACACGACCGACGGGGCGGGGGCCGTGCACGGGGTGATCCGCGCCCCGCACAGCGGGACGGTGCACCTCGACGTGAAGATCGACGACCGTCCGGTTTCGGCCGGCAGCGGGATCCAGGTGGACTTCGCGACGGCCGTCAACGCGGGCAACTCGACCCTCGTCTCGCTCGAGCCGGCGGGCATCATCCAACCGGCCAACGGGCAGGCGCGATACACGTTCACGGTCGAGATCGAGGACAAGGAGGGCAACCCGTTGCCGGGCATCCCGGTGGCGGTCACATCGAACCGCAACGCGGGGCTCGACCCGCTGCTCGACGTGATCCAGCCGACGGCGCAGTATACGGACCGGGTGACGGACTCCAACGGGCGGTTCGAGTTCACCGTCAAGACCACCACGTCCTCGTTCCTCCAGCTCGACGACGAGGGGCGGCTGTTCACGCCGGCCAGTTCCGGCGCCCGGCCGTTCGTGCCGTCCACGATCCAGATCGTCGCCGACGGCGTGCTGGTCGAGCAGCGCGACGTCTCGTTCACCTCGACGATCAACCCGGCGCAGGGCGACCTGAACGCGACCGGCCAGTTCATCCAGGCCGACGGCCAGGATTCAGCCGTCATCATCGTTCAGGCACGGCGTCTGCAGCAGTTCGGCGGCGGCCCGGCGGGGGACGCCTTCGTCGAGATCACCGACACTTCCAACAACCAGCTCAACCACGAGCTCGACATCACGCCCGAGCCCGGGTTCAACGGATTCCGGACGAACGGCCAGGGCGAGTGGCGCGGGCGGATCCGCTCGACGACGAAGGGCGAGGTCTTCGTCAAGGCCCGCGTCGACGGTCGGGATCTGACGGTCGTCCCGCGCAGCTTCATCTTCCAGTGACGCGGCGGCCGTGAGGGTCGAGTCCCGTGTCCGGGCCTGGGCTCTGACGACGCTCGTCGTCGGCTGCCTTCCGCGCCCGGTCTCGGGACAGGCCTTCGAACGGCCGTATCCGGAACGGATTCTGACGGTCGAGACGGCGCGCTTCGCCGGTGGCGATCACGGCCAGGTGGGCCTCGGCGAGACGCGCGTCGGTCCAATCGACGGCTTCGAGATCCTGACCAACACGCTCGGTGACGTGATCGGGATCGCCAACGGCGGGGTCAAGGCGCGGATCGTCGAGGAGGC
Source organism: uncultured Gemmatimonadales bacterium (assembly GCA_964502985.1). GTDB lineage: Bacteria > Gemmatimonadota > Gemmatimonadetes > JACCXV01 > JAHWKZ01 > CAZCZH01. Next base: position 3,695 of record CAZCZH010000088.1, on the reverse strand, counting down.
CCGCGGCGGGCCGGCCCTGGCCATCGGCGCGCGCTACTATCACAGCTACGGGGGATTGATCGACACCGGAGTCCGGCGCATCGCCGCGTCGTTCTCGGACGTGACCGACAGCCAGGTCCGGGTCTCGGGCCTGGTCTTCTTCGGGACGGCGAGCTGGACGATCTCCCAGCGGACCCACGCCCACGCGGCGCTCCAGGGACACCACCCGATCGAGACCGAGTTCGAGGTCGAGGACTCGACGGCCGGCGGGGGCGGGAGGATCGCCTTCGTCCAGGGAAACGACGTCAGCGCGCTGGCCGCCGTCGACCACGCCGTGACCGGCACCGGGCTGCTGCTGCTGGGCGAGGCCGGCTGGTCGTTCGGCCTCGAGCGGCCGCGATTGGGGCTGGGGCTCGATGCCGGATCGCGACGCGTGCGCGTCGTCGTGGGTGTCCTGGTCCCCGGCGTCAAGACGGACCTGGCCACCGACGCCCGGGACTTCCACGTCACGCCGACCTTCAGCCTGCACGCCCGCTTCTGAAGCTCGCGCGGGCCCTCGCGCGGCGCCTGGCGCCGATGGTCGTCCTCGTCGCGCTGACCGGGCTCGCCGCGTGCCGCGAGACCCTGTTCGATATCGTTACCAACGAGCGCACGGTGGGCGTCCCGGCGACGTCGGGGGCCGAGTTCACCATCGAGACCGGACCGATCGACCTGCCGGCCAGCCTGGGCGAGGACAAGACGGTGGACAGCGCGACCCTCGACCTGGTGGCCACCAACCACAACGTCGCGAACCCGGTCACCGTGGCCATCTCGGTGGCCGACGCCAGGAGTCCCAACGCGTTCGGTCCGGTGGGCACGTTCGATCTCGCGGCCGGCGAGACGCGCCAGATGGAGATCGTTCAGCGTGGGGCGGGCGACGCGCTCGTGCGGGCCAGCCAGAGCCAGTCGATCAACGTGCGCTTCGAGTCCGCCTCGCCGGCCCCCGGTCTGGGGGCGCTCGAGTTCCGCTTCAAGGTGCGCGTCCTGGCTCACAAGGATACGCCGGGGACGGGCGCCGGCACGCTCCTGTTCTACTAGGCCGGACGATGAAAACGGCCGCTTCGCCGCGCGAGCTGATCGAGGTCGCGCTCCCGCTTCCGCTCCAGCGCACGTTCACCTACGCCTGGCCGGAGGATGCCGGCCGGCCGCCGCGGGGTGGTCGGGTCGTGGTCGGGTTCAACCGCCGGCGAATGGTGGGATTCGTCGCCGCGACCGGGGTCGAGGCGCCGGCCGGGGTCCGGGTCCGGCCGATCCAGCGGGTCGTAGACCGGGAGGCCGTGCTGTCGCCGACGGAGTGGCGGCTGGCCGAATGGCTGGCGCGCTATTACGTGGCGCCGCTGGGGCTCGTGCTCAAGCTGTTCCACCCGCCGGGCGCGACGTACGACGTCCGCGAGGGGTCGGCGGCGACCGTCGCCGCGCCGGTCGAGCGGCTTCACGTCCTGCCGGTCGGCGCCCTCGATCGGGCGGCCATCGCCGGGGTCGAGGCGGACCTCTCACGGGCGCCCCAGCAGCGCCGCGCGTGGGACGCCGCGCGCGGGCTCGAGGCGCCCGCGCCGCTCACCGAGTTCGCCCGCGCCGTCGAGGTCTCGGAGGGCGTGATCCGCGCCCTGGCCGACCGGGGGCTGGTCCATATCGAGTTGCGCGCCGTCTCACGCGACCCGTACGACGGGGGCGAGGAGCTCCCGGAGACGGGTCGCGAGGGACCCCTCACGGAGCTCCAGCGAACGGCCGTCGACGCCGTGCGAGGGGCGCTGGCCGGCGATTCGGAGCGCGGCCCGGTCCTCCTGCAGGGGATCACGGGGAGCGGCAAGACCCGGGTCTACCTGGAAGCCGCGAGCGCGGCCGTCGAGGGCGGCGGCGCGGTGATCGTCCTGGTCCCCGAGATCGGCCTCGCCGGGCCCGTCGTGAGCCGCTTCCGGCGGCGCTTCGGCGAGCGCGTGGCGGTGCTCCACAGCGGCCTGTCGGACGGCGAGCGGCAGGACGCCTGGCGCCGCGTCCGCGCGGGCCAGGCGCCGGTCGTCGTGGGAGCCCGCTCGGCGCTCTTCGCGCCCGTCGGCAAGGCCGCCCTGATCGTCGTCGACGAGGAGCACGAGACGGCCTACAAGCAGGACGAGACGCCGCGCTACCTGGCGCGCGACGTGGCCGTCTACCGGGCGGCCCTGGAGGGCGGCGTGGCGCTTCTCGGCTCGGCCACCCCGTCCCTCGAGACGCGGTCCAACGCCGACGCCGGCAAGTACCGCCACCTGCGGCTCGGCGAGCGGATCGGCCGCCGCCCGCTGCCGGCGGTCGAGATCGTGGACCTCACGCAGAGCGAGATCGTCGGGCCGGGACTCTCGGCCCCGCTGGCGACGGCGCTCGAGGAGACGCTCGGCGCGGGCGACCAGGCACTGTTGTTCCTCAACCGGCGCGGGTTCAGCACGTTCCTCCAGTGCACCGACTGCGGCTGGGTCGCACGCTGCCCGAACTGCGCCATCTCGCTGACCTTCCATCGCGCGGGCCCCGCGCTGCTGTGCCATTACTGCGCGCATCGCGCGGAGGTCCCGGCCTCGTGCCCGAAGTGCGCCGGCCGGCGCCTCGACACGCGCGGCGTCGGGACCCAGCAGGTCGAGAGCGCCGTCCGGGCGCGGCTTCCGGATGCCCGCGTCGCGCGCATGGACCTCGATACGACGGGCGGCAAGTGGTCGCACGCGCGGATCTACCGCGCCATGCAGCGCCGCGAGATCGACGTTCTCGTGGGGACCCAGATGATCGCCAAGGGGTTCGACCTGCCCGGCGTGGCGCTGGTGGGGGTCGTATCCGCCGACACGGCGCTCCATTTCCCCGACTTCCGCGCCACCGAGCGCACGTTCCAGCTCCTGGTGCAGGTCGCGGGGCGGGCCGGCCGCGGCGACCGGCCGGGCCGGGTCCTGCTCCAGACGTACGTCTCCGACCGCGACGTCATCGCCGCGGCGGCGGGGCACGACTACGAGGGGTTCTACCGTCACGAGATGGAGCGCCGCCGGGGCCTGGGGTATCCGCCGGCCACGCGGTTGGCCAACGTCGTCGTCAGCGGCGAGGACGAGGCGGCCGTGGAGACCGGCGTAGAGCGTGTCGCCGCGCGTCTCGCCGCGCGCCGCGCGCCGGGCCTCACGGCGGTCGGCCCGGCGCCGTGCCCGATCGAGCGGCTGCGCGGCCGTTCGCGCCACCATCTGCTCCTCAAGGCGACCTCGCCGGCCGCGCTGGACCGCGCGCTGTGGGACCTCGCACACCGCGAGGACGCGCTCGTCGGGTCCGGCTGCCGGCTCGAGCTCGACCGCGATCCGCTGAGCCTGCTGTAGCGAACCGCCGCCGGCGAGGCCTCAGCCCGTCGCGTCCTCGGCCTCTTCACCGGCGGCCACGATGTCGCCGTCGGTGAACAGGATCCTCTCCAGGACGTCCCGCCAGGCGTCCTTGCGGCGGATCAGGAACTCGAGATCCATCCCGAAATGCTTGAACTCCTCCTTCTGGGCATTGTGCATGATCGCGCGCGCGTCGGCGTCTTTCTCGACGGCCAGCCGCTGCTCGTACCAGTCGATCGCCTGGGCCTCCTCGATGAGCGACAGGATCATCCGGGCGAACGTGCGCGTCTCCTCGGAGAGCTCCTCGGGAGGCTCGTGGTACTGGTCGAAGGCCATGCGTCTCCTTTCGTGGTCGTCCAA
>CAZCZH010000087.1:0-9830 GCA_964502985.1 uncultured Gemmatimonadales bacterium | reverse complement strand
CCCCAGCGAGCCCCGCTGCTGGGTCCAGTCCTCGATCCGCGGCTGGCCGTCGAAGCTCAGGTAGTACACGCCCCAGTCGCCGCGCAGCTCGACATCGCCGTAGCGTACTGCGCCGTCGATCCCCCAGCCGGACGTGGTCTGGTCGCCGAAGCGAAAGGCGGAAAAGCTCTGCGAGGTCGTGGCGTGCGCCGACAGCCAGGTGCCCGGGCCCAACCGGCGTCCCACGCTCGCGTCGCCGCCATAGCGCGCCGCGCCGAACCCCCGGTCGCCGCGTACGGCCCCGTCGGCGAACCACGGGCCGCGGCTCCAGCGGGCCCGCCCGAAGACCCACCAGCCGTCGTCCTCGATGGGCACGAAGTCGGCGCCGGCGTCGGTCTTCTCGTAGCGCCGATACGTTCCTCCACCCTCCAGCCGGAAATCGGTCGCGGGAATCGCCCAGCCGACGGTCATCCGGCCCTCGTCGAAGCCGACCGGAGTGAACGCGCCCCAGATCGTCCACAGCTCGAAGAACGGGCGATGGCGCCGATACTGGACGGAGGCGTCCAGGCCCCGCGGCAGGGGGGCCGCGGCGCGAAGCGTCACCTCGTTGAACTCGGCGAACGACAGGTCGTAAGCCGTCCCCAGGTCCAGCGAGACGCGCTCGACCTGCGCGTGGGCGGCGAAGGCCACGCGCTCGGTGTACAGCGCCAGCCGGTCGGAGCGGATCTCCCGCTGATACGTCAGCTTCCCGGTCAGCCGGCGCCCGACCCGCCCCTGCACGTCGATCCCCAGGAGCAGCCCGCGGTCGTCGGGAGCCAGCGCGTCGGCGTCCGACAGGAGCTCGCCGTCGCGCGGCGCGTCCAGGTTCGGCGCCAGGCTCCAGCCGCCGTATACCTCGACCCGCACCGGGTCGTAGCCGCGCCACTCCAGCGCCCCGCCATCGAAGTTGTAGTACCCCAGCCCGTTGATCCGGAACTGGCGCCCAGCCCGCACGTGGTAGTCCCCGCGCTCGTAGCTGGCGTACGCCGAGATGGCGTCCAGCCGCTGGTCCGAGCGCGGCCAGAACGCGTCCGTTCCGTAGCGCCCGCGCAGGTGCACGGTGGCCGACAGCCCCTGAATCCCGGGCCAGCCGGTCAGAGAGACGTCCTGGGTCAAGATCGAGACCGACTCGACCTCGCCCGAGGCGTACCATCGGCAGAACTGGTCGGGGATGCACGTGGCGACGGTTCCGTCAGGCAATCGGCGCTGGAGATCTTCCCCCGCGACCTCGGCGTCGGGCAGGCTGTCGCGCACCAGCGGCCGGAGCTCGATCACGTTGCCCGCGAGGTCGACCTCCCCGCGCAGGCCCTGGGCCTGGAGCGCCTGCGGGGCCAGACCGGCCAGTGCAACGAGCCCGAAGAGGCAGGATACGGCAGAACGGCCAGCGGCAGGCGGGCGCCTCATCGGCGGCCGTTTCGCTCCGATCGATGAGTGGCAGACGCGAACGTCACTTTGTGGCATGCTGCGCAGGCCTTGCCCGGCCGGTGATCCCGCATGTTCGTGTGGCACGCCAGGCAGGTGTTCCGGCCTTGTGTCATCGAACCGTAGCTCGCCTGCTCGTGGCAGCCCGATCCCGCACAGCCGCCGATATGTACGTTTCGCGTGTGGACTTCTCTGGCGTTGTCTCGATGGCACGAAGTACAGTCCGCGCTGGCGGTGTGGTGGTTCTCGTGGCAGCTCGCGCAGGTCCGCTCCACGCGCATCGACACTCCACCCCCGTGGCATGTGGCACAGGACAGGCTGGCGTGCTTGTCGTGGGCGAAGGCGACCTCGCGGGTCCTGGTGCGCCCGACGATCCTCATCATGATCTCCACCGCCCGTGCCGTCCCGAGCTCGCTCCGGCCGTGACACCCAGCGCATCCTCGTCGGGTGGTGACTACGCGGGTCGAGTGATGGCATTGGAGGCACTGTGAGCGCGACTCCAGTGTCACCTGACCGTGCGTCTCTCGACTGGAGTGACAGTCCGTGCACTCGACGTCGCGATGGTCGAGGTGATTGAAGCGCTGCCGTTGCTGCTGCTGTTGAAGAACGAGCGCGATGATCGGCCACGAGGAGGACGACGTTCGCCCGAGGGAAGCCTGTGCCACCCCTGGGCGGTTCACCGCGCCCGGGACGTCCGCCACCATCGCCAGCGAGACCGGCGGCTGGCTCGGCGGCAGAACCGGCCCCTCCGTGTGCTCGGCCCCGTGGGCCTTGGGACCCATGGTCGGAGTGCCACCTATGATGTCAGCGTGGCATGCGATGCAGTTCTTGCCCTCCACCTTGAAGGTGTGCGGCATGTGACAGCCGATGCAGTCTTCCAGGACTCCCGGGGGGAGGCCGCGATGAAATGGCGTCAGGGAAGCGGCCGGGGAGTGGCACTCCGCGCACCGCTCCTTGGCCGCTTCGGGCGCCTCCTGGGTGTGCGGATTGTGGCAGGTGCCACAGACCGCGTCGTGCGGGTCGACGCTCGGATCGAGCCCCACGAGCACTTTCTTCATCTCGTGGCACGAGTCGCAGTCCTCCAGACGTGGCACAAGCGCCGCCCGGACCGTGTCTAGCGGCGCCTTCTCCGGGACGGGTGTCGTGAAGTCGTGGCAAATGGTGCAATGGAAATCGGTCTGGCCGGCCATCTTTCCCAGCACGATCTCGGTTTTCGACGACTCGTGGCATCCTGACTGGCCGCACGTCTGGTCCGCCGGCACGAAACGGTGGAGTTCCGCGCCGTGGCATGTCACGCACTGAATGTTCGCGAGGGCGCTCGTGTCCGCCTCGAGATGGACTCGGTGGCCGGCGGTCTGCGAGATCCGCTGCCAGGTCGAATCGGGGTTGTCGACATTGTGGCATCGGGCGCAGACATCCGACGGCACGGGCGCGTGAGGGCCCACGTCCTCAGGTCGATTGGCGACCCACAGCTGGACCTGCCTCAGACTGGCCCAGATCGACTGCTGATGGCAGTCGTGGCAGGACAGCTGGCTGTGCTCGCTCGTCTGGAACCGCTTGAACGGCTCCTCCATGACGTGACAGGAGTTGCAGAAGTCGTTGTCGTGTTGCATGTAGTGCCAGACGTAGGCACCGCTACCGACCGCCGCGATCCCTCCCACGAGCACGACCGCCAGCACCCCCCCCTGGAATACGGCGCTCCGGCTCCTCCACCAGGCAACGAGCGCGTGCCGTTTCCAGATCAAGAGGGCGATCACCCCGGCCGCCACGAGAAATGCCAGCGGCACTCCGAGCTTCTGCACCGTCTGAGGTACGTCCTGGAAAGCCCATTTCATGAAACGATCAAGCCACTGCGTCCAAGGCGGCCCCTTGATCGTCTTGCGGACCTGGGCGTCTTGCTGGAGCAGGAGGATTAGCACCGTCATTGTGCCGGATTCGCCAGATACCCGAGGAGAGTGAGAAGGAGCATATAGGCGATGACTGCGATCGTGGCCCGGGTTACGAGTCGACTCCGGTCGCCCCTCCCCTCGGGGTCGAGGAACGGCACCAACAGCAGAAGGAGCCCGCCGACCGCGAACACGAGGATGCCAAACGCCTCGCCCTCGATCAGCCACAAGATGTGGGCCGGAAGGTACTTGAGCGTCTGGAACATGAACATGAAGTACCATTCGGGCTTGATTCCCTCGGGCGCAGGCGCGAATGGATCCGCTTCCTTACCGAGTTCGGTCGGCAGAAACGCGGCCAGGGCGGCCAGAACAGCCAGCGCGATCAACCATCCTACCAGGTCGCGCATGAGGAAGTTGGGGAAGAAGCGTAGCGACCGGTCCGAAACCTCGCTTTTCTCGCCGACCGGTACGCTCATGCCATGCTTCTGGACCAGGAAGAGATGGAAACCGATGAGAAAGGTCGTGATCGCGGGGAGCACTGCCACGTGGATGGCATAGAACCGAGTGAGGGTTGCTCCCGTCACGTTATCGCCCCCGCGTAGGAAGCGCAGGGCGAAGCTTCCCATCACGGGGACGGAGCCGACGATCTGGGTCCCTACTCGAGTCGCGAAATACGACAATTCGTTCCATGGCAGGAGATAGCCGGTGAACCCGAACGTCAGCACGATCATCAGCAGTAGTACGCCAGAGACCCACGTCAATTCACGCGGGCGCCGATACGCCTTCAGCAGCAGGACGCTGAACAGATGGATGAAGGCGGTGAGTATCATGAGGTTGGCCGACCAGGCGTGAATCGATCGAATGAGCCATCCGAAATGGACGTTGGCCATGAGGAACCGGACGGACTCGTATGCCTCGCCGGAACTGGGCCGGTAGTAGAAAAGCAGCAGGATCCCGGTTGCCACCTGGATCGTAAACAGAAACAGCGTCATCCCGCCGAAGTAGTACCAGACGGTGTGACGGTGGAGGGGGACCTCCTTCTTGCGGGCAAGCTGACCGAGCACAGAGAGTCCCGTGCGGTCGTCGAGCCACGTACCGGCGCGGAACAGGCGCCGGCGTATCGCGGCACGGTCAGGCATGCTTGCTGACGACGATCTTCCCGGCCAGGACTTTCACGTCGTAGCGCTCGAGCGGACTCGGCGGTGGGCCCTGGATGTTTATCCCGTTCTGGTCGTAGTGGCCGTTGTGACAGGCGCACCAGATGTGCCCCAGGTCGGGGCGGTATTGGACGATGCAGGCGAGGTGCGTGCAGGTGGCGCTGAACGCGTGGAGTTCGCCCGAGGTCGTCTTGAGGAGTATTCCGGGGGCGCTCCCGAACTTGAAGATTCGACCGCTGTTGGAGGCAACCGCGTCGGGCCCGAAATCGAGCGTCACGGAAGAAGCGGACGACTCCGCCGTCGCCGGCGGAAGGATGTACCGCAGGACAGGATACACGACCATGGCAGCCAGCGCGGCCGCGCTCGTGCCCAGGATCCAGTCCAGGAACCCGCGGCGAGAAACCCTCCGTTCAGGCATGCGGCTCCTCCGACTCGCGGATCTTCAAAGCCAGTCCCACGACGAGAATTAGAATGATTCCGGACGAAATCGCCAGCCCGAGGCGTCGGATGTGCAGCTCGTGGAATGCCGCGCGACCCTTTTGCCAGGCCTTGGCCGTGATTTTGTGACCGTCTTCAGCCCGCAGCCGAACGGAGTCGAGCGATGCCGAGTGCGTAGATACGCGCGCCTGAACGATCTGGTTGGTGGCGTCTTCGAGCTCGAACCTGGCCTGACTCACCTCCAGTCCCGCCTCCTCGGCCCGAACGAGCAGGGAATCCGAGCGCTCGCGTTCCCGTTCGAGTTGCTTGATGTACCCGCGCATCGCCAAAGCGGTTTTTCCTTCCGAGTCCGAGGCCGTGTGACATTCTCCGCACAGGCCATTCCCACGCAGGGCCAGCATGGCGTCGCTCGTCTCCTCGATCGCGTGGTTCCCATGACATCCCACGCAGCCCGGACGCTTCAATCGCACGAATGCAGCCGCGTGCGCGCTGGCCGTGAAAAGGTCCTGCTGAACCGAATGGCACTGACCGCACACGTTCTCCACTGACTCCACTTCGGGTGGCCGGGCACCGTGGTTGCCATGGCAATCATTGCACGTCGGGGCCGAGAGGTCGCCTTTCTCGTCCATTGTCCGCCAGTGGATGCTCTCCCGGTACTCGGCCAACTGGTCGGTCGGGATGTGGTAGGCCGCCATGCGAACGGTGTCGGCGTGGCACGTGCCGCATGTTTCCGCCACACGCGACGGGTAGACCGTCGATTCAGGGTCGTTGGGCGGCCGGATCGAGTGGGCGGTGTGGCAGCTCGTGCAGGTGGCCACGTTGGTATCGCCCTGCCCGAGCAGGCGTTGACCATGGACAGAGGTCCGATACTCCAGGACCTGATCGACCCGCAGCGAAGGATTGTACCGCCGCATGAAGTTCGGGTCCGAGTGGCATCGCCCGCACAGCTCGGGGATCTGACGACGGGTGGGGATCCCGATAAACCCCGCGCCATGCGCCTTGGGGCCCAGCGCCCGTGAATCGCCACCGTGACACACGGTGCAGTCGAACCCCTTCTGGAAGTGAATATCGTTGACATATTCCCGGACCGGATCAGAGAAGCGCTTCTCGTCGATGATCCGATGACAACGGAAACAGGTGTCTTGGGGATTCTGAGCGAGGGCAACGCCGTGAGTCGCCAGGACCGCGAAGCCCAGCATCCACAGCGCTTTCAACGGCAATGATCTCAACGGCCGGAGATTAGCGCACGCTGCTCTGCACCGCCTGGCGGAGCTCGGCGTTCCAATCGACCCGCAAGGATGCTTGGACTCCGTACTCCTCCTCCACCGCCTGGATACTCGCGATCAGCAGCGCCTCAGTGAGGAATGGATTGTGCACGGACGAGCCGACCACCGTGTTGGTCCCGAACTCCGCGTTCCCAAAGGTGGCCAGGTTGTAGTTGAAAAAAGCGCCCTCGGCGACCGTGAACGTTGGATTGGTATCGTCGATCTCGCCGCCCGGGGCCTCCAGACCTGGGTCCACCTGTTCGAGTAGCGAGAGGAGCTCGTCGGCGGCCCGCTGAATCCGTGTCGTCGCCGCCGTGAGGGCCGAGAACGCCGCCTGCTCCGTCCCATGGCAGCCGCCGGCGACGCACGACTTGTACGAGCGGGCCGGCGGAGCCAGGTCGCAATCCTGCCCGAAGGGCAAAGGCTTGCCCTCGGCGTCGATGCACGGGATGGGCCGGAACAGGTGGCTCGTCGCCTCGATGGTTACGCCCGGCCGCAGGGGGTCACTCACCGGGAGCTTGGGCAGGTGGCACGTGGCGCAGAGCTTGGGGTTGCGGTCCGTGCCGTGCGTCCCCAGGATCTGCCCCTGGTCGATGTTGGCATTCGGTGGGAACCACCCCGCATCGCCGATCAGGAGAGCCGACTCTGGCGCATGGGGCGACAGCCCGTGGGCGGCGTTCGAGGGAGCCGTTCGGCGGTTATGGCAGCGAGCGCAGAGGTGCTCCTCGATCGCCGGGGTCGTTACCGGGAAGCGTAGCTGGCCAGGGTTGGCGTTCGAGTGCGGATCGTGGCAGACGCCACACGTGATCGCCAGATGCTCCGGAGAGTTCTTCTCCTTGTAATCCGCGTTCTCGCCCCACGCCTCGAGGATCTGCTGGCCACGATGGCACTGCTGACAGGCCGCGTTGCCTGCCGGAGACTCGACTACCTCCGCGTGTGGCGACTCCGACCACGTCTCGACGATCGCCTCGTGCGCCCCACCATGGCATTCCCCGCAACCGTCGGTGTTGGCCTGGGCGGCGATCAAACCGCCGCTCGGCTCCACCGGATTCACTGCAAGGGAAGCCAGGGGCTGCGACGCGTCCGGGTTGGCGACGTGAGTCGCGCCAGGGCCATGGCAGTTCTCGCATTGGACGTCGTGGAAGCGGCTGTCCTGAGTGGTCACCCATCCACCCGCCGCGGACGTCGCATTCCCCTTCTCGGAGACAGTGTGGCATACCTGGCAAGCTTCTTGCGCGTCGCTGCTGTTCTGAAGATCGGTCCACGCGCGGGCATGGGCGGTCCCGACCCAGCCGGACTGCTGGCCGATGTGGCAGTTGCCGCACACGGTGAGCTTGGGGACTTCCTCGTCGTAGCCCAGGAAGCCGGCCGCCTGGGCCGGTGGATCGGTGAAGAACGGCCGCTCGACCTCGACGATCTTGGTGTCCGTGCAGGCCGACGCCAGCAGCACCGCCGGGACGAGGAGCGTCACCCTGCGAATGATCGAACGCGAACGTCGATCTACCATACGTCCTCCCGTTCCAGGTGTCGCCTCCGTACGCCCAACGATGAGGATAGTCGGTCCGCTGGCGCAAGTCTGTCGGGAGAAACCCGACGATCCTCGACCGGAGGAAGGCCCGACCTCACGCCGTATCCAACGCTACGGGGCGGGCCACGTGTCCCCAGCCGGCGACGCGCGCCGCGGCGCGCTCGACGAGTCCGGCCACGGCCGCCTCCACGGCTGGGCTGAGATCGGTCGTCATCTCGACCCGGCCGGGCTGGACCCCGATCGCCGCCGTGTCCCGCGGCAGGCTCTCCCGGAGCTCGGCCAGGGCCAGCACCTCGCGTAGGTCGATCTGGTGCGGCGAGACCTTCTGGCTCAGGTGCCGCGGCAGGGCCTCGCGGTCGAGCTCGACGATCTCCCCCGGCGAACCGCCCACGTCGATGGCGTCCAGGATCAACACGTGTTCGGCGCCCTCGATGAAAGGCAGCAGGTTCATGCCCCACGTGCCCCCGTCGAGGAGTTCCACGTAGGGCTCGAAGCGCCAGCCTGCCCGCAGCCGCTCGAGGGCCACGATCCCGACGCCGTCGTCTCCCATCAACGGGCTACCGACGCCGATCACGACGGAATCCGCACGGAGCCCGTCACTCATCCTCGTACTCCACGTCGTCGCGCACGAACTTGCCGCCGCTGAAGATCGAGGACATGGTGCCTTCGCGCTCGGTGACGTCGCTGCGCAGCGACAGGTATACGTGGATCGGGAAGAACACGACGAACACCCACGTCAGGACGTGGTGCCAGAAGCGCACCCCCTGTGCCCCGCCCAGGAGCGGGCCCACCCAGCCGAAGGCCGAGTAGAAGAAGCCACCCGGATCGTACAGCCCGTACAGCGCGAAGCCCGTAACCACCTCGACCGCCGCGATCAGGTAGATGAACGTATAGCTCAGCTGCTGCAGGGGGTTGTGCCCGAGGTAGTGGGGCCCGCGCTCGGGACGGATCATCAGGTACTTGCGGACGATCCGCCACAGGTCGACCCAGTCCCGGCGGTGCACCGGGAACAGCGCCTTCCAGCGCTCGTAGCGGTTGCCGGCGAACAGCCAGTACACGCGGACGATCCCCGTCGCCACGAACACGCCGGCCGCGGCGAAGTGCAGGAACCGCATCCATCCCATGACGTACGGCGACGCCCCGGTCGACTCGGTCATGAAGTACGGCCGGCCGATATACAGCCCGGTCGCCACCAGCACGACCAGACTGCCCGCGGCCAGCCAGTGCATGGCGCGGATCGGCCAGTGCCACAGGTAGACCCAGTGGTAACCGGCGACGCTGGTCGCGTCCGGCGCGGCGCGCTCGGCCGTGGCCCGGCTCATCGATCGACGAGCTCCGTCACCAGCTCCCCACGGGCGTCCAGGACGTGGACGCCGCACGCCATGCACGGATCGTACGAGTGGATCGTGCGCAGGATCTCGATCGGACGCTCCGGGTCGGCCAGAGGGTGGTTGTCCATCAGCGCCGCCTCGTACGGGCCGCGCTGACCCCGGGCGTCGCGCGGGGAGCAGTTCCACGTGCTGGGAACGACGCACTGGTAGCGGCTGATCTTGCCGTCCTCGATCTGCACCCAATGGCCGAGCGCTCCGCGGGCCGCGTCCAGGTAGCCGTAACCCTGCGCCCTGGCCGGCCACGTCGCCGGATCCCAGCGCTCGCCGTTGAACGTCGCCACGTCGCCGCCCTTGATGTTGGCCACCAGGTCGGCGTACCAGTCCTCCAGCTTGTGCGCCAGCAGCACCGTCTCGATCCCGCGTGCGGCGGTGCGCCCGAGCGTCGAGAACAAAGCCTCCGGGCCGACCTCGAGCTTGCCCAGGGTCTCGGTCACGAGCTCGCGCACGTCCTGGTGCCCGGAGGCGAACGCCACCAGCATGCGCGCCAGCGGGCCGACCTCCATCGGCTTCCCCTCGTACCGCGGGGCCTTCATCCAGGTGTACTTGTCGTGGTCCTGGAGAAACTTCCACGGAGGCGGCGGACCGGTGTACTTGGGCTTGGTCTGACCTTCCCACGGGTGCAGGCCGGCTTCGTCCGCGTCGGAGTACTCGTACCACGAGCTCGTGATCTGCTCGCGCACCTGCCGCTGGTCGTAGGGGTGGACTGTGCCCAGGTCCTTGTCGAG